>JAQUVY010000025.1 GCA_028693155.1 Eubacteriales bacterium | reverse complement strand
GCCATCCAGACAGGCGTCCAATCCCTCCAGCACGATCTCCATGCGCGCCTGGCCATCTGCGCGAGCCTGCTCACTGGCGCTGATGCGGCGCAGTACCAGCGTGTTGAGGATGATCCCGGCCGCGCCGGCAGTAAAATCGCGGCGCTTGCGGAATCGTTCGGCGTATCCCGCCAGGCCATGCAAATTCGTCTCGAAGAAATGCGCCTGCTGTCGTAATAATGTCAGGCGGCGCATTTTTTTACCCACCATGTTCAGTTTTTACTGAACAATCTAATGATAACAGGAGGTGCGATGTGTGAAAACGAAAGCATGCGCGGCCGGTTCCAACTATTTGATTTGTCCCATATGCCGCAGAGGGAAGATCATCGCGGAGGACAACGCGGCGGTGGATGATATGATTTGCCTGATACCGCCGGGAAGCAAGCAAAAAGCCCGTTGGCACGTTAAATGCGGCGTCTGTAAATCGCAGATCGGTATATCGCTCAAACGGTAAAAAGAAAAAAGAATACAACTCGGCCCGGTTAAGGGACACCGGCCTTTCTGACAAAGGCCGCGCGTAAACGAGTGAATCACGCTTGATCAAGCGCACCACCCCTGTCGGATCATCGGATTTCCGATGGACGCGGTCGGAGCCTTACAAGTAGCTGTACAGCTATGCGTAAGACTCTTTTTTTGTCCTTTCAGGCTGAACAGCGGAAAGGACAAGGATGGACAGCCTCACGAAAGCCCCGGCGCGCACAGCCCGCGCCCCTCCGAACCCGGATTTTTGTTTGTTCAAAAAATCTGGATTTCGGAGGAAAGGCAAATGAAATATTGGCAAAAGACCAGGAACTACAGGAAATACGAGCGTGAGGACGGCACATTCGCCCACATCATTACGGTGGACGGCGAGGATGTGGAGGTCAGCGCCGAAGTTTACCAGGCATATTCGCAGGCCGACCGCAGGGAGCGGTACCAGGCCGAACGGGACGAAAACGTACTGTTGTCGCTGGAAAGGTTCGCGGAAGATGAGATGCATCTTTCCTATCTGACCGGCGGGCACAACGAATCCGCCGAGGACGCGGCGTTTAGGGATGTCCTGCCTGGGCAGGCAATGCTGGCATTCGGCTGTTTAGCGCCGGAGGAACAGCATGGACGATGTGGCGGCCTTTATCCGGGCGGTGAAGCCGAAGGGCTACTTCGTGGGAGGGCGGGATAATGGTTGATATTCAAAACGAAATACGCTACTGCGCCGCATGGCAGATTATCCGCAGCCTGGCGCTGAAAGGCGCCATCTCGCGGGAAGAATTTGACGCCGCCAACGAGCTTCTGGCCGCTAAATTCCGGCCGCTGGCTGTTCGGGGATTGTAGTGGATACGAAACCACTTGTGTGGTAGTGTTGTCACTGACCAAGACAGGAAAGGAGCGGGCCGGATGAAACCATTAAGCGAAAAACCGAATGTCGAGATCATCCGGCCCGTTGCTCGTCAGAGGGATATTCTGCGGATCGCCCCCTACTGCCGGGTGAGCAGCGATTCGGATGTCTTAGTGGACGAGTTGGGCGAGCGCATGAGCCCGAATTACCTGACCCAGTATTTTCCGGAGTACATTGAGAAGCATGGCATGAGAAAGATGCGGTTTCACGATCTCAGGCACAGCTGCGCAAGCCTGCTTCTCGCAAACGGGGTTCCTCTTAAGCAAATTCAGGAATGGCTCGGGCACTCGGATTTCAGCACAACGGCAAATATCTATGCGCATCTCGATTACCGGTCAAAGATTTCCTCAGCTCAGGCGATGGTAAATGGACTGGCTCTTCCGAGCTCAGATAGCTTCGAAAACAGATGGGGCGACGTTGCAGACCCGGATGACGATGATATGGGTTCGAATGAAGGCGAAAATGGCCAAATAGTTCTACCCTAACAAGGCCAGTTCTACCCTAAAACGCAATTTCGGAGAAAAAAGCCGCCTTTTTGGGGAAAAGAAAAAGTCCAGCAAACCCGCATGGTTACTGGACTTTTTGGCGGAAGCGGTGGGATTCGAACCCACGAGCCCCTTGCGGGACTACCTGATTTCGAGTCAGGGCCGTTATGACCACTTCGATACGCTTCCATCTATGTTCACCCGGTTTTTTACCCAAAATTCGAAATTTCAAAAAGAAATTCAAAAGGTAGAACTCCAGGGTAGAACTGCAAAATATTTAGTTTTCGAACCCGCCCTAAACCCTTGAAAACAAAGGATTCTTGTGAAACGAAAAGACCTAAGGCGCTAGGAATTTCGAGTCAGGGCCGTTATGACCACTTCGATACTCCTCCAACTATGCTGAAAGGATTCAGCGAAAATTATTTTAACACAGCCATCGGCGGAACGCAAGGCCTTGTGCGGCGGGGCTTTTGCTTTTCTGCGGAAAATGCTATAATATTGGCCGAACAAGATGGAGGAGAAAACCGATGCAATGGAAGGTTTGCCCGCTTTTTTCGGGCAGCAAAGGAAACGCCACGCTGGTGCAGGCGGGGGATACGGCGGTGCTGGTGGACGCGGGCGTTTCGGCTCGGCGCCTGGAGGGCGCGCTCAAGCAGCAGGGCGTGGAGCCCGGGCAACTGCGCGCGGTGCTGGTGACCCATGAGCACAGCGACCATATATCGGGGCTGAATATATTTGCAGAGCGTTATGCGCTGAAGGTTTACGCCAATGAGCAGACCTGGAAAGCCATGAACGGGCAGATGAACCGCTTAACGGCGGTGCAGCGCATCGTGGTGGAGCCCGATACGGATTTCTTTATCGGCGGGCTGAACGTTGAGACTTACGCCACTCCTCATGACTCGGCATGCTCGCAGGGATACGGGTTTTATGCCGGCGGACGGCGCGCCGCCGTGGTGACAGACTTGGGTCATATGCCCAAAGGCCTGCTGGAGCGGCTGTGCGGCTGCGAAACGCTGGTGCTGGAATGCAACCATGACGAGGAGATGCTGCGGGAGGGGCCTTACCCCGCTTATTTGAAGACGCGCATTTTGGGGCGCAACGGGCATCTTTCCAATGCGGCCTGCGGGAATGCGCTGCGTGTGCTCATCAACCGCGGCGCAAGGCAAATTGCTCTGGCGCATTTGAGCCAGGAGAACAATACGCCCCTGCTGGCCCGGCAAACGGTGGATCATATTTTGGCGGCGGACGATATTTTGCCCGGGCGGGACATCCGGATGCTGACCGGGAGGCAGGACGAAGCGGCGGGCATATTGACCATGGAATAAAAAGCGGGAGGGCGTTGGGATGGCTGTCATGCATTTGAAGGAATACCGGGATCGCGTGCTGGGCTGCTGGCTGGGCAAGAACATCGGCGGCACGCTGGGCGCGCCGCTGGAGTGCCTGCGCGGCGTGTTCGATGTGGACTTTTACACGCAGAAGCTGGGCGGAGAGCCCCTGCCCAACGATGACCTGGACTTGCAGCTGGTATGGCTCAACGCCGCCGAAGAATACGGCCGTGCGGTGAACGCCTCGGTTTTGGGCGAGTATTGGCAGACCTATATCACGCCCAACTGGTCGGAATACGGCATCGGGAAAAGCAACCTGCGCATGGGGCTGGTTCCGCCACTGTCCGGCTATGTCGGCAACAACAACAGGGACAGCTGCGGCGCGTTCATCCGCTCGGAGCTTTGGGCCTGCCTGATGCCCGGTCATCCCGAGCTGGCGGTGCGCTATGCCTACGAGGACGCCATTGTGGATCACAGCCACGAAGGGGTCTATGGCGAGGTGTTTTTCGCCGCCATCCAAAGCGCGGCGTTTGTGGAGCACGACCGGGATACGCTGATTGACATCGGACTAAGCTATTTGCCCGCCGATTGCGGCATCCGCCGGGGGATCGACTGCGTGCGGAGCTGCTACGCCAAGGGAATGGACTGGAAAGCGGCGCGCAGAGCCGTGCTGCAATGCGTCCCCGGCAGCTTTGGGATGCTGGTGGGCTATCAGGACCGCGCACCCGAGGAGGATATTCCCGTGGGGCCTTTGGGCTACGACGCGCCCAGCAACGTGGCCATCACCGTGCTGGGCTGGCTGTACGGGGAAAACGATTTCGCCAGGAGCCTGTGTATCGCCGTGGGCTGCGGCGAAGATGCCGACTGCACGGCAGCCACCCTTGGCGCCATTTTGGGCATCATCCAGGGTGCGCAGCAGCTTCCCCAAAAGTGGATCGAGCCGCTGGGGCATGGCATCGTTACCTGCTCCATCAACGCGGCAAACGGAGGGATCACCCTGCCCAAAACGGTGGACGCGCTGACCGAGCGGGTGCTGCGGCTGGCACCGCAATTTTTGGGCAGCCGGTGGTGCGATGTGCTGTGCGAGGAGCCGGGCTATGCCGTCACGCTGGCGCAGCCGGAAATGCTCTTTGAACACGCGCAGCCGCGAAACCAGTTTTACGGGGAGCATTTTTCCCAGGTGCTGGCCTGCCAGCCCTTTGCCGCGCGGTGGCACTTCCCGCTTTTTGACGCAGTGGTCGACTTGCAGGGCGAGCCCTATGTGCGCGCCGGCGAGCCGTTTTCCGTGACGGTGAAGCTGGAAAACTGCATTCGCGCCCAGCAATGGCTGACGCTGAAGTGGCATTTGCCTGCCGGGTGGCAGGTGTTGCCTTCGCCGGTGACGGCGTTGAGCCTGCTGTCGCATCACGGCAGCATCGGCCTGGCGCAGGCCGCGTTCACCATCCTCCCCGGGGAACCCACGGACGCCCGGTATGATCTGGTGCTGGCCATTTCGTCCCAGGGACGCCATAGCCAGGGGCTGATCCCGGTGACACTGCTGCAGCGTTGACGGCTTTGGGGGCTTGCGGCCTAACCAAGCATATGCTATAATCTCTTTCGTTCATGCGGAGGCGGATCGTTCAAGAAGAAACGACGAGCCGGATAAGGTGACAGGCTGGAACGCCTGTGCTTTATCCGGCTTTTTTTGTTTCACAGGAGGAGAAAAAATGAGACCGAATACGGATTTGACACAGGGAAAAATTCTGCCCACGCTGCTGCGCTTTGCGTTGCCGGTGCTGCTGGCCATTTTGCTGCAGACCATGTACGGTGCGGCGGATTTGCTGATTGTAGGCCAGTTTGGCCAGACCGCGGAGGTGTCGGCGGTGGCCACGGGCAGCGGCGTCATGCAGGCCATCACTTCCGCCGTGGTGGGGTTGGCCGTGGGAACCACTGTATTGCTGGGGCAGAAGCTGGGCGAAGGGAAAAAGGAAGAGGCCGGCAGCGTTGTTGGCGTCAGCATAACACTTTTTGCCGGGGTAGGCATTGCCATTGCGCTGGGGATGCAGCTGGCAGCGCCCGCCGTGACGCGCTGGATGCGCGCGCCGCAGGAAGCTTTTTCTTCCACCGAGGCGTATGTGCGCATCTGCTCGGGCGGCGCGGTATTTATCGTGGCCTATAATGTGCTGGGCAGTATTTTTCGCGGGATGGGCGATTCACGCATGCCGCTGATCACGGTGGCGGTGGCCTGCGTGCTGAACGTGTTGGGCGACCTTCTGATGGTGGCCGTTTTTCGCATGGGAGCCACGGGTGCCGCCCTTGCCACGGTGGCGGCGCAGGCGGCCAGCGTGCTGCTGTCCGTTCTTTTTATTCGCCGCAAAAAGCTTCCCTTTGCTTTCGGGTGGAAAAATTTGCGGTGGGACTGGCGTTTGGCCGGGCGCATTGCCGGGCTGGGCGTGCCCATCGCCCTTCAGGGCTTTATGGTGAACATTTCCTTTATGGTCATTACCGCCATTATCAATACCCTGGGGGTTACCGCCTCGGCGGGTGTGGGGGTGGCCGAGCGTATTTGCGGCTTTATCATGCTGGTGCCTGCAGCGTATATGCAGGCCATGTCGGCTTTTGTGGCGCAAAACGTGGGGGCTCAAAAGCCGCAGCGCGCGAAAAAAGCGCTGGCGTACAGCGTTTTAACCTCGCTGGGCGTGGGCGTGGTGCTGGCATATGTGTCTTTTTTTCATGGGGATGTGGTGGCACGCTTTTTTGCCAAAGACCCTGCCGTGGTGCTGGCGGCGGCGGATTATCTCAAGGCATATGCGGCGGATTGCCTGTTGGTATGCCTGCTGTTTTGCCTGGTCGGCTATTTCAACGGCCATGGAAAAACCGTCTTTGTGATGGTGCAGGGCATCATCGGCGCTTTTTGCGTGCGGATTCCGGTTTCCTATTTGATGAGCCGGATAGCGCCGGTGTCCCTGTTCCGGGTGGGGCTGGCGACGCCTATGTCCACCGCGCTGCAAATCGCGCTGTGCGGCCTGTACCTGTGGTGGCTGAACCGGGCGGCGCGCCAACCTAACGGCGCTGCAGTGCCCGGGAAACGCTGAGGCGTCCCTGCCTGCCGAAATCCGGCGCAGCGGGCTGGTAATCATAGATCAACAGCGCTTCTTCGTTGGGCGGAGCTTCCTGCAGCAGATGGCCGTCGGGATCGAACACCCCGGTGGGCGCGGTTTGGTACGCGGAAATGGAATCGACCGACAGCACCGTCATCACATTTTCCACTGCGCGGGTGAGCAGATGGGCACGGATGGTGTCATAGCGCCGGGGAGAAGGCTGCGCGGACACATCACAAAAGGAAACGATGCACAGGCCGATGTTTTGCCCAAACAGCTCCCGGAAATACTCGGGAAAGCGCACCTCAAAGCAGATGCGCAGGCCAAAGCGCACCCCGTCGATCTCGAAGATCCCTTCCTGCGTGCCGGGGCGAAAATTCTCCGTATCCCAGCCCCACAAAGCGCGCTTGTCGTAATGCCCCACACGCCCCTGCGGCCCCAACAGCGTCAGGGTGTTGGCGCAGCCGTCAGCCGTTCTCCGCACAGACCCTACGGCCAGGTACAGATCATGGCGGGCGCAAAGGGCGCACAGTTCGCCTTCAAAGGCGTCCTGCGCGTCAAAGTCGATGGCGTCCACGGAAGGGATCTCTACGGGCGGGTAGCCGCTCAGGGCGCATTCGGGCGTGACCAGCAGCCGCACCCCGGCGGCGGCCGCCTGGGAAACACCGCGCAAAATGGCCTCCCGGTTGCCCGCCTGACCCTGCCCGCAGTTGAATTGAAACAAGCCGATCCGCAGCCCCATACTCACTCCACCTCCACACCGCAAAAGGTTTGCGCCAGCGCTGCCGCCTGCCATACCGTCACCTTCGCGCCCCGCAGCTCGCCGCCGGCCATGGAGATGCCGTCCAGCCGACACTCGGTAAGATCCTGCCCTTTGAGCGGGGTGGAGAAGATCTCGGCGCGGGTGAGGTCGCAGGCGCGGATCTCCAGCTGCTGCACGGCGCAGGAGTTTAAGGAAGCGTTGCTCAGGTCGCAATCGGCAAAGGAGACATGGCGGAACTTGCCGGCGCTGAAGTTGATATAACCGGCGATGCAGTTTTCAAACGACACGTCGCCGAAATAACTCTCCATCCAGTTGCAGCCCACCAGCTTGCACCCCACGAAACGCACCCGCCGAAAACTGGAGCGGCTGAAGTCGCAGTTGGAGAGGTCACAGCGCTCAAACACCGTGTCCCCCACCGAGGCGCGGCTCATATCGCCGGCCAAAAACCGACACCCCGCCAGGCGGCAGCCCTGAAGCTCCAAACGGGCACAGGGCGCGTTCGCGGCCTCCTGCCCGTCAAAGAGCAGTCCCTCCAGCGTGTCGCCTTGGGCAAGCGCCCAGGCATCGGGCAGTGCGCGGGCGGGGGACAGCTCCGGGGGCAGCAGCGGGGCGGCAATTTTCATGGGCGGGTACTCCTTGCGTGCAAAATAATAGTATCTATGATAAACAGCGCCTGCGGCGGATGCAAGAGCCGGGCGTAAGAAAAGTTTCCCTACCCAAGCTTTTGCCAAAATGATATGATGGATAAAAGCTTTTTTCATGTGAGAAAGGGAGAGAGAACCATGCAGCATGAGCAGACCCGGCGTCAGCGCTTTGAGCGCCTGGTGGGGACCTACGGGAAGCAGATTTATGCGCACGCCTATGAGCACACACACGACGCGGCGGCGGCTAACGAGGTGACGGCGCGGGTGGTGCGGGCGTTGTATCGGGCTGTGTCCGCCCAGGAAGAGGGCGAGCTGTCGCAATGGGTAAACGAGCTGACGGCGCGGGAGCTGGACGACCGGGAGCTGACGCAGGCCGTAGCCGCGCGCGTAGCCCCGGCGGTGGTCCCCCCCGAGCCGCAGCAGCTGTTTAAGAGCGCACAGCCGCAGCCCGCGGAAGCGGTGACCACCCAGTGGAGCCCCGCCGCGCAAAAGGCGCAGGAGCCTCCGGCGGTTGAAGAGCCGCGCAGACGGCGCAAAGGCCGGGGCGGCCGGGCAGTGGGCATTGTGCTGCTGGTGCTGGCGGTGCTGGCGGCGGCGTGGTTCGCCGCGGGGCTGCTGATGGCGCAGGGCGTGCTGCCCACGGTGGATCTGGGCTACACGTTTTTCAACACCCGCATCTATCCCATATTTCGGTAAAAAAGAGGCCGGGCGCGGAAGAAATCTTCCGCGCCTTTGTGTTTTAAGATGGTTTTCCTTTCTTTTTTTTCGCCGATTGTGTAGAATAGTACCATATGCAAAACAAAATCGACATCGGCGGCATGACCGCCCAATATGAGGTGACAGGGCAGGGCGAACCGGCTCTGTTTCTCCACGGCTGGGGCTGCGATATTTCCCTGATGCGGCCGGTGGCCGAGGGCCTGCGCGATTTGCGCACCTGCTATGTGGTGGATTTCCCGGGCTTCGGCGGATCGGATGCCCCCACGCAGCCGTGGTCGGTCACCGAGTACACGGCGTGGCTGGTGCAGCTGATGGACGCGCTGGGCATTGGCCGGGCGGACGTGGTGGCGCACTCCTTCGGCGGGCGCGTCGCGCTGAAGCTGGCCAGCGCCTATCCCGAGCGGGTGGAGAAACTGGTGATCACCGGCGGCGCGGGGCTGATCCCCCGGCGCACGCCCCAATATTACGCCAAGGTGTGGTGCTACAAGCTGGGCAAGGCCGTGCGGCGCTGCGCTTGGCTCAACGCGCTGCTGAAAAAGCTGGGCTTGGATCTGGATGAAAAAGCCGCCCGGGCCGGTTCGGAAGAATATCGTGCCCTGTCCGGCGTGATGAAGCAGACCTTTGTGCGCGTGGTCAATCAGGATCTGCGCCCCTGCCTGGCGCAGATCCGCGCCTCCACGCTGCTGGTGTGGGGCGAAAAGGATACCGCAGCGCCGCTTGCCTTTGGGCAGATCATGAGTCGGGAGATCCCCGACGCGGGGCTGGTGGTTTTTGAAGGGGCGGATCATTTTGCTTATCTGCGCCAGGCAGGACGCTTTATTTCCATTGTCAGGAATTTTTTCGGAGGATAAACCCATATGCTGATTGTTGCCGTGATTTCCCTGGTGATCTGCGCCGCGGCGGTGGCGCTGTACAGCCAGCCTTTGGTGCACCTGCTGCAGCTGGAGAGCTACCAGCTGCCCCAATTTTTTGCGCATCTGAAAAAGGAGCAAAAGGGGCTGCTTATCCAGCCCTGGTGGCTGTTTGCCATCGCGGCCGCCCTGCAGGCGCTGACGCTGCTGCGCGTTTATCCCGGGCAGGAGCTGCCCTGGATGCAGTACGGCGGCGTGATCGTGCGGGCGCTGCTGTTCACCGCGGTGCTGACGGTGGCCTATCTGGCCTGGCGCAAGCGCCCTAAGAAAAAACCGCTGGTGTATACGGCGCGGGTGAAACGGCTGCTGGCCATGCTGGGGCTGGTGCTGCTGGCGTTGGCGGCGTGGTTCGTGTTGGTGTTCTGGCTTCTCACGCGATATTTGCCTGTCAACGAGCTGGTAAAAAATTTGGTGATGATGGCGTTTCAGCTGATCTTCGCGGTGTGCGCGCCGCAATGGCTGCGCGCGGCCGCGCTGGCGGTGCAGCCGCTGGAAAAGGCCATTGCCCGCCGCTATTTCAACGAGGCCAAGAAAAAGCTGGCCAAGCGCAAGGAGCTTATCAAGATCGGCATCACCGGCAGCTACGGAAAAACTTCGGTCAAGATGATCTTGCAGGCCATTCTTGCGGAGAAATATAAGACCTACGCCACGCCCCACAGCTACAACACCCCCATGGGCGTTACCCGCGTGGTACGCAGCGAGCTGGAGGACAGCTATGAAGTGTTCATCGCCGAGATGGGCGCGCGTCACCTGGGCGACATTGCAGAAATGTGCGATCTGGTGGGGCCGAATTTCGGCATTTTGACCTCGGTGGGTCCGCAGCATCTGGAAACCTTCGGGTCGCTGGAAAACGTGGCCGCAGGCAAGTATGAGTTGGTGGAAAATATGGATCCCAACGGCATGGTGTTTTTCCCGGCGGACGGCGGCATTTGCGAGGCGCTGTATGCCAGGACGAACATGAGCAAGGGACTTTTCGGCACCCAGGAGAAACCTGAATCTCTGGTATGGGTGAGCGAGCTGACGGCCGGGCCGCAGGGCTCGTCCTTTCTTCTGCACCACCGCCAGGGCGGGCAGGTGGCCTGCACCACCCGGCTGCTGGGCAAGCACAACGTCATGAACATCGCAGGCTGCGCCGCGCTGGCGTATCGCCTGGGGCTGACCATGGAGCAGATCGCAACGGGCATCGCCAAGGCCGAGCCGGTGGAACACCGCTTACAGCTGCTGCCCACGGGAAACGGCGTGGCGGTCATCGACGACGCGTTTAACTCCAACCCCGCCGGGACGCGCGCCGCGCTGGAGGTGCTCTCCACCTTCCCCGGCCGCAAAATCGTGGTAACCCCGGGGCTGGTGGAGCTGGGCGAAAAAGAAGAAGAGGAGAACCGCGCCTTTGGAGAGGCCATGGCCAAGGTGGCGGATCTTGCCATTTTGGTGGCGGGCAACGGCCCGGCCATCCGCGAGGGGCTGCTGGCCGGTGGGTTTGACAAGGACAATATCATCCTGACCGGCAAGCTCTCAGAGGCGTCCGCCGCGCTGGGCACGCTGACCCGGGCGGGCGACGCGGTGCTCTTTGAGAACGATCTCCCCGATCATTACGAGAATTAACGCCCCACAGGGGATTTGCAAGGAGGAAGCATTCATGAGCAAAAAAACGCTGGCTGTCATTTACGGCAGCCGCACGGTGGAGCACGATGTGTCGGTCATCACCGCCGTGCAGATGATGAAATATGTAGACCTGACCAAATACGATCTCGTCCCCATCTACATTTCCCAGCAGGGGGTGTGGTACACCGGGGAGGCGCTGCTGGACATCGCCTTTTATACGAACTTTGACGAGAACAAGGTGCAGCGGGTCTATCTGGAGCCCACCTGCGGCTGCCGCACGCTGTGGACGGTGAAAAAAGGTCTGACCGGCGAAAAGCGCCAGGCTGTGGCGCAGCTGGATGTGGTGATCCCCGCGCTGCACGGGCTGCATGGGGAGGATGGCACCATACAGGGTCTGCTGGAGCTCATCGACCTGCCCTACGCCGGGCCGGGCGTGCTGGGCGGCGCGCTGGGCATGGATAAAATTACCATGCGCATGGCCTTTGCCGGGGCGGGCATTCCCAGCCTGCCGGCGGTGTGGTATGAGCGCAGCCAGTATGAAGCCGACGCGCAGGACGTCATGAACAAGGCGGAGGCGGCGCTGGGGTATCCCATGTACGTCAAGCCCGCCAACCTGGGCTCTTCCATCGGCATTTCCTGCGCGCGCGACCGCGACGGCCTCAAGGAGGCGCTGGATGTGGCGTTCCATTTTGACCGGCGGGTCATCGTGGAAAAGGGTCTGCCCGACAACACGGAGATCAACTGCGCGGCCATCGGCTATGGCGACACGGTGCACGCCTCGCTGTGCGAGCAGCCGGGCAAGGCCGTGGGTGCCATGCTGGATTTTGACGATAAGTATAACCCGGAAAAATCCCAGGGAATGCAGAGCTTGGCTCGGCAGATCCCGGCACCCATTTCGCCGGAACGCACCGCGGAAATTCAGGAGCTGACCTGCCGCGCCTATCGCCTGCTGGATTGTCGGGGTGTGGCGCGCGTGGATTTCATCATCGACAACACCGACGGCGCCCTTTACCTCAACGAGATCAACACCATCCCCGGTTCCATGGCGTTTTATCTGTTCACCCCCATGGGCGTGAGCTACACCGCTCTGGTGGATGAGATGGTGGACTGCGCGCTGCGTGCCCATGCGGACAAGACGCGCAACGATCTGGCGTTTCATTCGCAGATCCTGAAAAACGTGAAGCTGGGCGGTGCAAAGGGCGCGAAAAACGGCGGTAAGCTGGGGAAGATCTGACGCAACTACAAAGGAGGGTTTTACGATGAAGGGAACTTTTGACCAGCTCAGGCAATGCTGGAAAGTCGTGATCGACAAGGATATTGACGTTTATAACGTAAGCGAGCTCAAGGAAGCCATCCTGGCCTGCGTGGAGGAAAAACAGGCGGGTGTTCTGCTGGACGCCTCCGCCATGGAGTACATAGACAGCACCGGCTTGGGCGCGTTGGTGAGCGCGCTGAACAAGGTGCGCCAGTATGGCGGAAGCATTACCATTTGCGGCCTGAAGCCGCACATTAAACGTCTGTTCACCATTACCGGTCTGGACGGCGTCTTTACCCTGGAGGACTGAGCGATGGAACAGCGTATGATATTGGAGATCCCGGCGGCGGCGGAGAATATGCTGGTGGTGCGGCTGACCGTGTCGGGCGCCTGCACCCGGTTGAACTTTACCGTGGACGCGCTGGAGGACGCCAAGGTGGCGGTGGCCGAGGCCTGCCTGATGCTCATGCAGGGGAAGGGCTGTGAGGTTCTGCGCGTCACCCTGCGCCCATCGAAAAAGGAACTGCTGGCCGAGGTGGAGGCGCTGGGCGAGGGCGAGCCCCTGCCGCAGGATGAGGAGTACGACGCCGAGTACAGCCGGCTGATGCTGGCAGCGCTCACGGAAGAATTGACCGTGCAGGAGACGCGGGTGACCCTGCGCGTGGCGGGAGAGATTTAATGGAAGAGCAGAAAAAGGTGCCCACCATCGAAGAGCGCCTGCGGCTATACCGCCACAGCGGAGATACGGACATCCGCAACCAGCTGGTGGAGGATTTTCGCCCCATGGCTGCCAAAACCGCACGCAAGTTTGCCCGGCGGGGCGCGGAGTTTGAGGATCTGTATCAGGTGGCGCTGATGGCGCTCATCAAGGCCATCGACCGTTTCGACCCGGACCGCGATTTGAAGTTTACCACCTATGCCGTGCCTACCCTTGTGGGTGAGGTGAAAAATTATCTGCGCGATCACGGAAACACCATCCGCCTGCCCCGTACCTCCGGCGAGATGGCGCTGCGCCTGCGCGCGGCGGAAAGCGCCTTGAGCCAGCAGATGGGGCGGATGCCCACGGTGGACGAGCTGGCGGCCGAGCTGGATATTCCCAAGGAGCGCGTGCTGGAAATTCTCGAGGCCAGCAATCAGGTTTCCACCGTTTCGCTGGACGGCAGCACCGAGGATGAGGATGGGGACACGGTGACCAGCGGCGCGTGGCTGGGCTTTGAGGACGAGGGCTACGCCGGGGTGGAGCGCCGCGAGCTGCTGCGCGAGGCCATGTCGCAGCTCAACGATGAGGAACGCAAGATCATTGCCCTGCGATATTTCGGAGAAAAAACCCAAAACGAAACGGGCAAGGCTTTGGGTCTGTCTCAGATGTATGTTTCCCGCACCGAACGCAAAATCATAGAAAAAATGCGCAAATTTGTGACCCAGGGCTAAAAAGTGTTTACGGGTGATGAATTTGTGGTAAAAAAGTGATGAACAAACTCTTAAGGAACATTGCGCCGCGTGAGGTGAGGGGATTAACATGATGCCGCGGATTTACTATTTATCATACGGCAGCAAACAGTGCAGCATCTGCGGCCAGCAGGAAATGAAGGGCGCGATCGAGGGACTGTTGGATTTCGCGTCCCACCGGTGCGAGCTGGATGAAGAACGCTATTTTTATCTGCGTCTGGTGCTCAATGAATTGATCCTCAACGCGCTGGAGCACGGCAGCCCGGACTGGGCGGCTGTGACGGTGCGGGTGGAGAACCACGAGCTGGCCATCGAGGTGCGGGATCGCGGACCGGGCTTTGACCCGGCGGCGGTGCAGCCCTGCGACGATGTGCGCGACTGCGGACGTGGGTTGTTTTTGGTAAAAAATGTGTGCAGCCGGGTGGAGTGCCTGCCCGGGTGTGGTTGCATTACCGCGTATTTGGGCCTTTAAAGCCCAAATACGCGGGCGCGGCGTCGAAATTTCTATCTCAAAACAACAAAATATGATATGCTTAGTAGCGCTGCAAAGACGCCTGAGGGGAGGCTGTCGGTTCGCAGCGCTATTTTTGTTGAAACCAATGGGGGGGAGTATGGAAGATGGGGTTCGACCGCGCAACTATGCCATGGACTTCTTGAAGCTCCTGGCCACGATCATCATCGTTTTTCATCATTTTCAACAGGTGACCGGAGCGGTTTATCCGGGCAAGGTCAATTTTTACGGGGGAAGCTTTTATTGGGGTTACATGGTGGAGCTGTTTTTTGTGCTTTCCGGCTTTTTCATGTTTACCTACGCGAAAAAAATACAAAAAGGCGAATTTTACCTTTGGAACCTTTCAGCTCAAGCGAGCGGCGCGCCTGCTGCCGCTGGTGGCCATCGCCGCGGTGGTCTACGAGGGGCTGCTGTTTGTTTATAACCGCCTATATCCCCAGCCGTACTGCGGCCTGAGCGTATCCGTATGGGGCATCGTTATCGACGCGCTGGGGGTGCAGGAGGGCTGGGTGTTTGCCAACCCCTGCGTCAACAATCCCACCTGGTATATCAGCGTGCTGCTGCTGTGCTGTGCGGTGTTTTATCTCCTGACGCGGCTGGCGGGAAAAAAGAAGTTCCCCGCCGCATATCTGTACGCTGCAATGATCCTTTTGGGCTGCGGCATTCAGGAATATCAAATCAATTTGCCTTTGCTGAACCCCTCGTCCTGCCGGGGCTACTACGCTTTCTTTACCGGGCTGCTGCTGGCGCAGGCGCTGAAGGGGCGCCAGGTGAAAAGCTGGGTTGGGATAGGTGCGGGGCTGACGGTTGCTGCGGGCGTGCTGCTGTTCGCTGCAAAGGGCATGGTATCGGGCACGCCGTATTTGCTGACCTTTATCGTGTTCCCCGCGCTGATCGTATTGCTGCACACCAAAACGGCGCAGAAGATTTTCCGGTTTCGGTTTTTCGGCGTGTGGGGTGCGCTGTCCTACGATGTGTACATCTGGCACAGCGCGCTGTATATTGCCATGTATATCCTGATGAAGGTGCTGAACTGGAATCTGGACTTTTCGAATGTTTGGGTCATGCTGGGCTTTTGCGCCGCGGCCGAGGCGGTGGGCGCGGTTTCCTATTTTGTGCTGGAAAAGCCGCTGAACCGCGCGGCGACAAAGCTGCTGAAGAGGCTGATTTCCGCCCCGCGCCTTAGCGGCGGCGAGGAAGCAAAGGACTGAGGAGAAAAAGATGGAGCTGCGAAAAACGTTCAATGAGGACGCGGCGAATTACGATCGCTATCGCCCGGACTACCCCCGGGAGATGATGGACGAGATCGCGGCCTACGCACACCTGGGCGCGGGCAGCACGGCGCTGGAGATGGGGCCGGGCACGGGGCAGGCAACACAAGCCGTGTTGGAAACGTCCTGCCGGGTGACCGCGGCAGAGCTGGGAGAGAACCTGGCGAATTTCCTGGCGCAGAAGTTTGCGCACTGCCCGTCTCTGGAGGTGCGGCAGGGGGACTTCATGCAGCTGTCCCTCCCGCAGGGGAGCTATGATCTGTTTTTCTCGGGCACGGCGTTTCACTGGCTGCCCCGGGCGCAGGCTTTGGCACGGGTGAAGAGCCTGCTTAAGCCGGGGGGCACGGCGGCGCTGTTTTGGAACCATCCCTTCCCGGCGCTGGCGCAGCCCGCTTTGTTTCAGGAGATGCAGGCGGCATACCGCAGGCATCGCCCGGGCAGCGCTGTCCCTACACCCTTTTCAAAGGAAAGCTGCGCCGTGTGGCAGGACGCACTGGCGGCCGCCGGGTATGTTCAGGTCGAAACCCGGCTTTTCCACCGGGTGCGGCGGATGGATGCCGCGGCCTATCGAGGGCTGCTCAACACCTATTCCGATCACCGCAGCATGGAAACGGCCGCGCGGGAGGGCTTGGAAAGGGATCTTTCCCGAGCCGTCGACGCCCACGGCGGCGTGCTGGAGATCGCGGACACGGTGGATCTGTATTTGGCCCGCAGCCCTTGGTGAAACACCGGCATTTGCAAATTCAATCGGCAGGTATATAATATCCCTATCCGAGCGGCCGCATTTGCTGCGCCGGAAGAAAGGATCTATACGGATATGATGAAACGCTCTACTGCAATCATTGCCTGCGTCCTGGTGGCGCTGGTCACATTGGCAGGCACTGTGCTTGTCAGCGTGCCCGGGACAATATTGCTGATGAAAACCTATGAGAAGCAGCGCAACCCCATTACCGCGGGGACGCAAAGCGATGACCTGCTGGATTACGACCTGCTCAAGGAGGTCGCCTCGCGCGTGGAAGCCTCGTCCATCTGGGCGGCGGACAAGGAAACCCGCACCAAAAACGCGGCCAAAGCCATCGCCTACGGCTCGGAGGATGTATACGCCGAGTATTACACCCAAGAGGAGTACAGCGCTCTGCTGGAGGATCGCGAGGGGAACTATGTGGGCATCGGCGTGTCGGTCAGCGAAGCTTCCACCGGCGAGATCTCCATCACCGATGTTTATGACGGATCCCCCGCTCAAGGCGCGGGTCTGCAGGTGGGCGATGTCATCGTAGGCGTCGACGGCGAGGATGTGCGCGGGCAGAGCTCGGATGATCTGGTGGACAAAGTGCGCGGCGAAGAAGGCAGCGAGGTGTCCATCACGGTGCAGCGCGGCGAAGGGGAAGTGACGGCTTCCATGACCCGCAAGGCCGTGACCCAGCAGCGCACCAAGTGGTACATGGACGACAACCAGATCGGCTATATCCGCATTGCCTCCTTTGAGGGCAACGCGGCCACGCTGTTTAAGCAGGCTCTGGAGGAGCTCAAGGCGCAGGGCGCGCGCGGCTTTATTCTCGACCTGCGCAACAACCCCGGCGGTATGCAGGACATTGTGGAGCCCATCATCGACGCGCTGGTGCCCGAGGGCACCATCCTGACCATGGTGGATAAGGACGGCAATGTGGAGGACGAAACCAAGTCCGACGCGGCCTGCCTGAACATGCCGTTGGTGCTGCTGGTCAACGAAAACAGCGCCAGCGCTTCCGAGCTGCTGGCCGGCAACATCAAGGACTACGGCGTGGGCACTTTGGTGGGCGTCACCACCTACGGCAAGGGTGTGGCGCAGTCCTACTATCCCCTGAGCAACGGGGGCGTGCTTAAGATCACCGCGGATAAGTACCTGACCGGCGCAGGCGGCTGCCCGCAGGGCGTGGGCATCAAGCCCGACGTGACGGTGGAGCTGAACCAGGCGGTTTACGAGGACTATGCGCACCGCTACTGCAATCCTGAGTATGACAATCAGTATGCGGTGGCCATCACCGAGCTGGAGAAGCTGATTTCGGCCGCTTCCAACTGATCAACTTCCTGCTTTGCGGCGGCCCATCCGATTGGATGGGTCGCTTTTTTTGATGCCACCCGACAAAAAAAGATGGGAAAACACAAAAAAGAAACGCTCTTTGCGACTGATAGCGCCATTTGTCTATATGTTGATTTGATTTTGTGCGGTATAATAAGAACAGCATTTATTATCCACATTATCTTTTATTGAGGAGTTGGTTCCATGAAGATCCTATTGGTCATCGACCAATTCGACTCGGCCAACAACGGCACCACCATCTCAGCCAAGCGCTTTGCCGAAACGCTGGTGCGCCACGGGAACGAAGTGCGCGTGGTCAGCACCGGCGAAAAGCGGGATGGAAAGTATGCCGTATCCGAGCTGAAGATCCCATTTTTTGACGGCTTGATCAAATCGCAGGGAATGCAGTTTGCCCGGCCGAACAAGGCCGTGCTGCGGGAGGCCATCGCCTGGGCGGATGTGGTTCATTTTCTGATGCCCTTCGCGCTGGGGCGCGTGGGGCGGCGCATCGCCATGCGGCAGGGCGTGCCCTGCACCGCGGCGTTTCATGTGCAGCCCGAGAACATCACCTCCAGCATCGGCATGAAAAACGCCACCGCCGTAAACGACGGCATTTACCGCTATTTCAACCGGAAGTTCTATCATTACTTTGATCACATCCACTGCCCCAGCCGCTTTATCGCCTCGGAGATGAAACGGCATGGGTATCGCTCGCAGCTACACGTCATCTCCAACGGCATCGAAAATGATTTCTGCTATCGGAAAATGCCCAAAACCCCCGAGCTGGAGGGCAAGTATGTCATTTTAATGATCGGACGGCTGTCGGTGGAAAAGCGGCAGGATCTGCTCATTGAGGGCATCCGCCGCAGCAGGCACTGCGGCGAGATCCAGCTTATTTTGGCCGGGCAGGGCCCCAAGCTGCACGCGGTGAGCCGTCTGGGAGCCACGCTGCCCAATCCTCCCATCATTCGCTTTTATACCAAGGAAGAGCTGAAGGACGTGATCGCCATGAGCGATCTGTATGTGCACGCCGCGGATATTGAGATCGAAGCGATCTCCTGCATTGAGGCGTTTGCCGGCGGTCTGGTGCCGGTCATCGCCAACAGCCCGCGCTCGGCCACGCCGCAGTTTGCGCTGGACGACCGCTCGCTTTTTCACGCGGGCAACGCGGACGATCTGGCAAAAAAAATCGATTACTGGGTGGAGCATCCCAAGGAAAAGGCCGAGATGGAGACCCGCTACGCCCAGCATGGCCGTGCCTATTGCATTGACGCATGCGTGGATCAGATCGAGGAGATGTTCCGCGAAAGCATTCGGGAGGCGGGGCATGCGGTCTGAACAGCCGCCGGATGAAAAGGAACACGTCATCCACCTGTGGGCGCCGTTTCACCTGAAAGTGGGGCCGACCTACGATTATCTGGGGGAAGGCTTTTGGACCCGCCTGGGCGGCAGGCTGCTGAAACCACTGGTTTATCTGATTTTCCCCGCGTATAATCGGCTGCTGTTCGGGCTGCGCATCGAAGGTGAAGAGATCCTGCGCGGGCTGGTCGGCGGTGCGGTCACCGTGTGCAACCATGTGCATATGATTGACTGCACCATGGTGGCGCAGGCCTTGGGCTATCGGCGGCGTTTTTATATGGCGACCCTCCAATCCAATCTGGAAATTCCGGTGATCCGGCATTTGGTGCGCCAGCTGGGCGGCATCCCCATTCCCCAAAACCCTGCGGATTTTTTCCGCTTTTATCAGGCGGGGAAGCAGGCGCTGCAGCGCGGCGATCTTTTGCATGTATACCCCGAGGGTGTGCTGCGCCCCTATTACGACGGCCTGCGCACCTTTGAAAACGGCGCGTTTTCCTTCGCCTATGACGCGGAGGTGCCGGTGATCCCCATGGTTTTGCTTTATCGGCGGGAGACGGGTTTCCCGCACGGCCGAAAGAAACGCCCCTGCCTGACGCTGAAAATATTGGAGCCGGTGTATCCGCGCACGGACGCGCCGCGCCGCGCCGAAGTCGTTCGCCTGAAGCAGGAATGCCGCCGAAAAATGGAGGAGGCAATGAACGGGGAGCGGGGGAAAGCGCCGCTGGACGCACAAGGAGGAGGCCAGGCATGACAAACTGGAAGGTGAAAACGGGCTTTGACAACATGGACGCGCCCGCCGTGTGCCGCCTGCTGGAAAACACGTATTGGGCCAGGGAGCACCCCAAGGACGTCATGCTGCGGGCGATGCAGAACTCGCGGTGCTACGGCGTGTTTGACGAGCAGGATCGGCAAATCGGGTTCGCGCGCGCGGTGACAGACGATGCCACGGTTTTTTACCTGGCGGATGTGGTGGTGGAGGAAGCCTGCCGAGGCCGAGGCGCGGGCAGGGCGCTGATGACCGCGGTGGCAAACGATCCCGCGCTTAAGGGTTTGCGCGGCCTGTTGGTCACCCTGGACGCCCACGGCCTTTACGAGCCATACGGCTTCGTCAGGAGCGGACCGAGCTTTATGATGAAAAAGCCCGAGGCATGGAACGACGCAAAAGGCAATCCTTTTGCTGCGCCGGTGGGCGGCATGTGCTACAATAAATAAAACACAAAGGTGTGGGACGCCGCCGCTGAGGAGGCGTCCGATTCTGTTTTTTCTAAGGGAGATCCGGAGTATGAAAGCACACAGCAGATATGAAACGGCAAGAAAATTTCTGATCTTTTGGTGCCTGTTTATTGGCGTGGGCGCGGTGGCCGGCGCGGCGGGCATGCTGGCAGCGCCCGATGGAAGCGCCCTGGGGATGCAGACGATGCTGCCGTATTTTCAAGTGCTGCCCTTTGCCGAGGTCCTGTTTCAAAACTTTGTTTTTCCGGGCATTGCGCTGCTGGCCGTAAACGGCATTCCCAACCTTGTGGCCGCGGGGCTGCTGCTGGGGCACAAAAAGGCAGGCGTAACGCTAGGCGGCCTGTTTGGCGTGACACTCATGCTGTGGATCGTCATACAGTTTATCATCTTCCCGCTTAACGTTTTGTCCACCCTTTATTTCGTCTTTGGCTTGGCGCAGGCCGCCACGGGCTATGCGGCGGGCGTGTTTTGCCGCCAGGAGAGCTTTGCTGTGCGCCGGGAGGATTACCCGCGCATCGGCACGCGGCCGGGCACACTGGTGGTGTTCTTCTCCCGCATGGGCTACACCCGCCGCCTCGCCTTTGAAACGGCAGACGCGCTGGGCGCGGACATTTGGGAGATCAAAGCGACCCAGCGGACGCAGGGAACCCCGGGCTTTTGGTGGTGCGGGCGTTACGGGATGCACCGCTGGCCCATGCCCATTGAAGAGCCCCGGATCGACTGGGCGGCCTATGACAGGGTCGTGATCTGCTCGCCCATCTGGGTGCTGGCGCTGAGCGCGCCGGTGCGCAGCTTTTGCCGGGCCGCCGCCGGAAAAATCAAAGCCGCCGATTATGTGCTGGTGCATTTTCAGCGCGGGCGGTATGAAAACGCGGTGCGTGAGATGGACACTTTGCTGGGGATTGAGCACGGCTCGGTGCGCAGCGTGTGCTGCCATGTGGGTCGCTTTTGCGAGGCGGCCGCGCCGGGCAGGTCGGCGGGCAAAGCGGGTGCGCTGCCCCATGGCCAATAAATTTGCGCCAAGGAGAGCTTTTGCATGGAACCTGTCTTTCGAAAGGTGACGGATTTTCGGCGGGGGACGCTGTATGCCCTGCTGGCGGACGCCTATTCCTTTGATGAACGCTGCGCGGCGTGCTGGGCTTCGCAGTGGCAGGAATTTGACGATTTCTTTTATGACAACCCCAAAATTGCCGATGCCTGCGGCTTTGTGACCGTTTTGGAGGGGGAGCCCATCGGCATGATCTCCTGGGATCCCCGCAATCGCCCTGAATATGTCATCCTCGGCCACAACTGCATTGTCACGCGCTGCAAGGGGAAGGGCTTCGGAAAGCGGCAGCTTAGGGAGGCCGTTGCCCGCATTGGGCGCGATGGGGATGTGAAAAAGATCGTTGTGGACACCAACAGCAGCCTGGTGGCGCCGCGCAACTACGAAAGCGTGGGCTTTGTGCTTTGCGGGCAGCGCGACAACACCGGCGAAGCGGCTTTTTCGGGGGATCACCTGCGCTGTGAGCTGGGCTTAAAATGACCGTGGCTTTTCGCCGGTCTGTGAAAAAACTGCGGTGCGGGCTTTTTCCCAACTCGGGCTTGCTAAAAAAACGAGACGCAGAGGGAATCTGCGTCTCGTTTTGTGTTTCAAGGAATGTTATCGTCCGCGCAGAGATGCCCGGCGAATTTCTCAGCCCTCGTAGGTCAGCCGACCATTGATCCACACATGGGTCACCCGTGTGCGGTAGTCCAGCGGCTCACCGTCAAAGAGCACGACGTCGGCGTCCTTTCCGGTCTCCAGCGAGCCCACCCGGTCGTCGATGCCGGTGATGCGGGCGGCGTTGATGGTGATGGCGCGCAGTGCCTCGCGTTCGTCCAGCCCTTCCCGAACGGCCAGCGCCGCCGATACAGGCAGGTATTTCAGCGGGAACACGGGGTGATCGGTCATAATGGCAAAGGGAACACCCGCCTTGGCCAAAATGGCCGGAGCCTTCATGTCCATGTTGCGCAGCTCGATCTTGCTGCGGTCGCTGACCAGCGGCCCCAAAATGACCTGCGCGTTTTCCTCTTTGAGCACATCGGCGATGAGGTGCCCCTCGGTGCAGTGCTCAATGGTCATGTTCAGGTCGAATTCCCGGGCGATGCGCAGCGCGGTCATAATATCATCGGCGCGATGGGCGTGCGCCTTAATGGGCAGGCCGGAGAGCACCTCCGCCATGATCTCCAGCTTGAGATCCCGGTCGGGCGCGTCCTCGGTGTCCAGCTTGCGGCAGTATTCCTGCGCCTCTATCAGCGTTTCGCGCAGCAGCGCGGCGGTAGCCATGCGGGTGGAGGGGGATTTATCGTGCTCCGAATAGCACCGCTTGGGGTTTTCGCCGAAGGCGGCCTTCACAGCCAAAGGAGCCTTGATGACCATGTCGTCGATGCGATGCCCATAGGTCTTAATGGCGGCAAACTGCCCACCCAGCACGTTGGCCGAGCCCGGGCCGGTGCAGGCGGTGGTGATGCCATGCTCCATGGCCTCGCGCAGGGCGGGGTCAAAGGGATTCAGCGCGTCAATGGCGCGCAGCTGCGGGCACACCGGCTCCACGATCTCGTTGCAGTCCTCGCCTTCAAAGCCCATGCCGTCCTCGCTGATGCCCACGTGGCAGTGCGCGTCGATAAAGCCGGGCAGCGCGTATTTCCCGGCGGCGTCGATGATCTGCGCGTCTTCGCCGGCGGACAGACCCACACCGATGGCTTCAATGCGGCCGTTGTTGATCAAAATATCTCCGCAGGGCAGGTCGTCGCCCACCATGGGAAGAATGTGTGCGTTGCGAATCAGTATCATGCAGTCTCCTTAATCGGGGATCTCCACCGCGCCATATTTGCGGATGGAGAGCACGGTGCAGGCACCCTTGCCAAATTGAGATTCCAGTGTACCAATGTAGGAAGAGAGGGTGTCGGCCGGCACAAAGGCCTGAATGGTGCCGGCGAAGCCGCCGCCGTGCACGCGCCAGGCACCCTTGCCGGCAAGTACTCTGCGGCTTAGGGTCAGCGCCAGCGGGATGTTTTGCGCGGTGCTGCCCGGAACATAGCAGTTTTGCAGCAGCTGCCAGGAGCTTTCGCCCGATTCAAGAATGAGGGCGAAAAAGGTTTCCATATCGCCCTGACGCAGCGCCTGCGCTTCAGCAGCCGAGCGGGGGTCGTCACCCAGAAAATGCGCCGCCCGCAAAATGGCGCGGTCGCTGATGCCTTGGGCACGCAGCTGAGCGATGGAGGCGTAGAAAACGCTTTCGTCCACCCCGCGCAGCTTATCCGCGCCCATAGCCTGGGCGACCTGGGTCATCTCCGCCGGAATGGCGGCGTATTCGGGCGTCAGGTCGTCGTGGCTGCCGCCAGTGTCGGTGACCACAAGGTAATAACCGTTCTTTTCAAAGTCGTAATCGACCTTCTCCACAACGGGATGAGCCGGGTCGCCAAAGTCGATGGCCACCAGCGCACCCACGGACGAGGCCATTTGATCCATCAAACCGCTGGGCTTGCCAAAGTACACATTCTCCGCGTATTGGGCGATCATGGCGCGCTGCTTGGCATCCATCTCTCCGGCGTTGAAGAGGCCGTGGAAAATGGCGGCAATGAGCACCTCAAAGGCGGCGGAGGAGCTTAAACCCGAGCCACGCAGCACCGAGGAGGTGACGCAGGCGTCAAACCCGCCGATCGCATACCCCAGAGCGGCCATGCGCGCCGCTGTGCCGCGAATGAGCGCAAAGGTGGTGTTTTTTTCCGCTTCGCGCGCCTGCGTTTCGGACAGATCCACGCAAAACTCGGTGGGAAAGCCCTCCGAGCGCAGCCGCACGATCATGCCGCCGGTGGGGCGTACCGCCGCCACCGTATCCACACTGACCGCCGCCGCCAGCACACGCCCGCGCTGATGGTCGGTGTGGTTGCCACCGATCTCGGTGCGGCCGGGCGCCGAAAAAAAGCGCACCGTGCCCTCGCCATAGGTCTTGAAA
The DNA here is from genome assembly GCA_028693155.1 of Eubacteriales bacterium. GTDB lineage: Bacteria > Bacillota > Clostridia > Christensenellales > UMGS416 > STF2-111. The sequence goes on along the minus strand of JAQUVY010000025.1, from coordinate 771 downwards.
AAGGTCTGCTTTAATGCGTCCAGCCGTGCCTGCGCATCCGCTGCGTCCCGGCCGTAGAGCGCGTGAAACAGTGCCTGTTTATCCGTCTGCTGCGTCATATCCAATGGTTCCTCCCCTAAGTTGAAAAGCGTATGTATAGAAGTAAATACCTTCCTTTGCAGATGATACCATCATTGCCTGCCCCGCGCAACAAAGGCTGCGCAAAAAGCGGGAAAAAGTGCGGACAGCCCGGCCATGTAAAATTTACGCAAATTTACATGAAAGAACGTAAAGAATGGACACGGTTTTTGAACAAATCCTCTTGAAACCTTTTGTGCGTTTGGATAAAATAGATATAACAATATATCAAGGAGGCTTTTTCCATGCGTGATGTGAATATCGGCATCGTGGGCTGCGGCGGCATCGCCAACGGCAAGCACATGCCCGCCCTGAGCAAGCTCAAGAACGTCCATCTGGTTGCGTTCTGCGATCTTATTGAGGAGCGTGCCATTGAGGCCGCCAAAAAGTATGGTGCCGAGGGTGCCCGCGTCTACACCGATTATCAGGAAATGCTGAAGAAGGAAGCCGGCACCATTGAAATCGTGCACGTGCTGACCCCCAACAAGTCCCACAGCCCCATCACCTGCGCCGCTCTGGAAGCCGGATATCACGTGATGTGCGAGAAGCCCATGGCCAAGGACGTAGCCGGCGCTGAAAAGATGCTGGAAACCGCCAAGCGCACCGGCAAGAAGCTGACCATTGGCTATCAGAACCGTTACTCCCCCAACCATC
>JAQUVY010000024.1 GCA_028693155.1 Eubacteriales bacterium | reverse complement strand
CTCCATCGCCCTCGCGTCGATGTCTACAGCATTTGAATGCCGCTTGTCAAGGGCGGCGGTAGGTCAAAAAAATCCTAGCGTTCTTTATTTCAGGACTTGACTTTTAATAGTTAGTCTCAGGGTATCGCACCCGAGAACAAGCAACACGCGGCGAACCTGTTCTTCGCGATGTCAGCAGGAGCTCTTGGTTGCCCTCGCGCCTTGCCGAAGGCAAGGCGCTTGCGGGGTCTGGGGTGTCCCCAGCCGTTTCAAGGGGGTATCAGGGGGTTGATAGGGGGAGCAAAGGGGGGAAATCGGAATCCCCCCGCTCCCGAGTGTTTTGGCTGCGCCGAAACACGGCTTGCGCGGAAGCGATAGGGCATTCCGCAGGGATGCCCAAATAGCGCACGCGCTTGCACCACTTGGCTTGCTTCCGCACAAGGATTATCCTCCGCCGGAGGCGAGTCCTCCTTATGCCAGTTGGCAAGGATTCCCCTCAAAGGGTAGCCACCCCTAACCAGCGCCGCTCCAGCGGCACTGGCAGCTGAAACACGCTCAAACCAAGCGCAGTGTTGCCGCATAGCGGCAATATGAGAGCGGCGTAGGAAGAAAGATGCTAAGAACGTCCACAAGGGATGGTATCCCTTGACCCTTTTATCGTGGAGAAGCTGCGAAGACGCCAAAAGCATCGTTCCCGAGGACAGGCAGCCTGCGGCAAACCTGTTCTTCATCGTCCGCACAAACCCTTAGCTGTCCTTGCGCCTCGCCCCCGCCTTTCGGAACACCGCACATTTCTGCAAAAGCAGAGCAAGTACTAAAAAGCACGACGCATGACCCGTGCATCCTTACGGATACCCCCGTCATGAGTCGTGCACCCCGTGTCCCGGCGCTGCCGGAACACTCGCTTTCGGCATCATCGTCAGCAAGAATTCTTAACTGCCCTCGCGTTTCGCCTGCGGCGAAACGCTTACAAGCCCAGCACGTCGTGCAGGTAATTGCGGGAGATCATGGCAGATTTATAGTTGCACACCAGGGGTCGATCCAGCTCCACGCACAGCACGCCGTCAAACCCGGCGGCTTTCAACGCGTCCACCACGCCCACAAAATCCACGCAGCCTACACCCAGCGGACAGAAGCGCTCCATCTGCCGCCCGGCAAATTCGCCGTGGTCGGCCGCCACATCCTTCAGGTGCACATAAACGATGCGGGAAGCGTATCCGGCAAAGGCCTCGGGCGCGTCCATGCCGGCGATGGTGGTGTGCGCCGTGTCCATGCACAGCCCTACCAGCTCCGCATCGGTATATTTGAGGAAAAGCTCAATTTGCTCGGCGGAAAACACGGGCGTTTGCGCATGGGGATGGAAGCAGGCCACGCAGCCGTTATCCTTGCAGAGCTTGCCAATGCGGTTGGACAGCTGGGCGTATTCGCGGATGGTTTTTTCATCGGCGGGGCGCTCCAGCGGTGCGTCGTTCCACATGACGCCCTGCAAATTGAGATAGGTAGCGCCGATCTTTTTCATGAAATCCACGTAAAACTCTGCCTTGCGATAGTCCGCCTCGGCATCGCCGCTGAAATGCTGATAGAGGTTGGCCATCTCCAGATGGTATTTGTCCAGCAGCGCCTTGACCTGCGCGGCGTCGTTGTCGAAATAATCGGTGATAAAGGCGAAATTCTCCACCGCGTCGTAGCGCAGATCGGACATTTCCTTCAAAAACTGCTCAAACTCATACTTGGGGTTGTCCTTGTGATTGACCAGCCAGGTCCAGCCGGTATATGCGGTTTTCATCAAAAAGCCCTCCTTGTTGTTCAGTCGTCGAGAATGCCGGGCAGCGGCGGAATGACCATGGGTGCGGGGCGTTCGTATTTGGAGTGGATGGTTTCGGCCGCCCCTTTATCCGAGCTGCGGATGAACGCCGTCATCACTTCCAGCACATGATAGGTCTGCTGATAGGCGGCGCGGGCGGCGCGGCCGGTTTGCAGAGCCTTGGCCATGTCTGCCAGCCCCAGCGCGCGGCTGTTTTCGGGATAGGCAAAGGTCAGCGGCAGCTCCAGCATCCGCTTTTCCTCGGGCCGGTAAATCTGAATGGGCCCGCCGAAGCAGTTGGGATCGGGTACAATGAGCGTTCCCTGGGAGCCGTATACCTCAAAGCGCGCCTGCTCGGGGTAATGCACGTCAAAGGTAGTGAACAGCGTGCCCACGGCGCCGCTTTCAAACTCCAAAATACCGGTAATGTGGGTCGGCACCTCTACATCCACCACCGTGCCAAACTTGGGCTGGCTGGTAATGATGCGTTGCGGGAAGGATTTGCGCGCCACGCCCGTCACCGTCTTAACGCCGCCCAGCAGGTTGATCAGCGCGGTCACGTAATAGGGACCCATGTCCATCATGGGGCCGCCGCCGAACTGATAGTAAAAGGCCGGGTCGGGATGCCAGCTTTCATGACCGTGGCAAACCATGAAGGCCGCCGCGCCCACCGGCCGGCCGATCATGCCGTCGTCAATGAGCTTGCGGCAGGTTTGCAGCCCCGCGCCCAAAAAGGTGTCGGGAGCGCCGCCCAGCAGCAGTCCCTTTTCCTGCGCCAGCGCCACCAGCTGCTGCCCTTCCTCCAGCGTGGCGCCCAGCGGCTTTTCGCTGTAAACGTGCTTGCCGGCCAGCAGCGCGCCCTTGCTCACCGCAAAGTGCTCATAGGGGCGGGTCAGGTTGAGCACGATGTCGATCTCCGGATCGGCAAACAGCTCTTCCATAGTGTCGTACAGCCGGGGCACGCCGTAGTCGGCCTGTGCCTTTTCCGCCTTGGTGCGCACCAGGTCGCACACCGCCCAAAGCTCCAGCTCGCGAAACATTCCCGTGATGTTTTTCAGGTAGATGCCGCTGATGTCGCCCACACCCACCATACCGATTTTGACTTTGCCCATGGCTCAAGACCTCCGTGTTGGTTTTCTCTTTGCATTATAGCATGAGCGGGCGTAAAATAATGGTCAGGAGCTGTTCGTCTTCGGACATTTTTTGCACAGGAGAAGCCTTATGATCCCCGCATATGAAAACCGCGCCGCGGTGCTGGACGCCTATGAGCACACCCACCTCACCTTTCCGGCTCACCTGCACGGCGAGCTGGAGCTTTTTCTGGTGCTGCGCGGCTGCATGGACGTGACCTGCGGCGGGGAAACACGCCGCATGACGGCGGGTGAGCTGGCCGTCATCGCGCCCAATATCATTCACGCGTACACATCCCCGCCGGACAGGACAGATGGACATTTTCTGCTGGTCATCTGCCCCTGGGCGCTGTTGGGCGCGCAGGGCGGTGTTTTTTCCCGGCTGACGCCGCGCACCCCTTTTGTTCCCCCCGAAAACGTGCATCCCCACATCCGCTTTGCCATGGAAGAGCTGGTCAAGGCGCGGCAGGCCTCCGACGCCGTACATGCGGCGCTCATTCAGTTGATTTTGGCGCACGCCCTGCCCCACCTGCAAATGGAAAAGGCCGGGGGCATCCCCGCCGATATGCTGACCAGGGCGTTGGTGGGCGTATCCGCTCATTTGGAGGAGCCGCTCACGCTGGGCGGCCTGGCAGACGAGCTGGGCATCAGCCCGTCTGCGCTTTCCCGCCTGTTTTCCCGCCGGTTGGGCATCGGCTTTTGCGATTATTTGGGGCGTCTGCGCGTGCAGCGGGCGCAGGGGCTGCTGCGCGGCACCGTTTGGAGCATGAGTGCCATCGCCGCGGCCTGCGGCTTTGAAACGCCCCGCAGCTTTGACCGCACGTTCCGCCGCCACGCAGGTCTGTCGCCCCGGCAGTATCGCCAGGCCGCGCGACAGGCAGATAAGGAGAGTTCGCGATGATTGGCATCGGACTGGATCTGGGAAGCAGCTTTACCAAGTGCGCGCTGCTGAACACGCTGACCGGAGAAGTGACGCACAAGGCCAGCGTACCCACGCCGCAGCGCCTGCCCGGGGCGGCGAACGCCTTTGAGCTGGACTTTGAGCAGGTGCTTTGCGGGGTCAAGGGGCTCATAGATGGCGCTTTGGCCGTCTGCCCCCACCCGACGGGCATCTTTATGAGCACGCAAATGCACGGATATGTGCTCAGCCGGGACGGGGCGTTTGTCACGCCCTATGTGAGCTGGCAGGACACGCTGGCCGCCTCAGGCAGCGCCGCGGAGCTGGAGGCGCGCCTGGGCGGGCGAATTGCGCACATGGGCACGCGCTTTAAGGCCGGGCTGGCGCTGTGCAGTTTGCACGAGCGGCTGCTGCGCGGCGAGGTGTGCCTTTCGGGTGATGTGCTGTTTCACACGCTGGGCGGCGCGGTGCTGTATGCCCTAAGCGCAGGAAGCGCGCATGTGTGCCACCTGACCCAGGCGGCGGCCACCGGCTTTGCCTGCGCGGATGAGGGGCGCTGGGACGGCGCGGTCATACACGAGGCGGGGTGCGAAGGGCTGCGTTTCCCCCGCATTGTTTCGGAAAAGGAGCCGGTGGGAGAATATCTGGGCATTCCGCTCTATGCCGACCTGGGCGACCACCAGTGCAGCGTGCTGGGAGCGGCGGCCGATGGCCACAGCGTGGTCATCACCGTGGGCACCGGCGGCATCGTGTGTGCGCCGGGAAAGAGCCTTGCACCGGTGGACGGCGTAGAGGTGCGACCCTATTTTGACGGCGGCTCGCTGCTCACGTTGACCCGGCAGCCCGGCGGACGCTCGCTGGATGTGCTGGTGGATCTGTTTGCCGATACGCTGCGCATGATGGGAGCGGAGCGCCCCCGGCAGGAAATCTGGGCGGCGCTGTGGGCGCAGGCGGACAAAACCGAGGGCCTGCGCGTGGAGCCGGGGTTCCATTTGGGGAGCGGGGAAGGCGCCATCGACGCCATTTCCGCCCGCAACCTCACGGCGGGGAATCTGTTTTACGCCGGGTTGGACGCGCTCAGCCATGCCTACGCCGGGTGCTTCGCGCGCCTTGCGGCGCTGCAAGGGGGGCTGGACAGCGTGGTGCTGTGCGGCGGACGCCTGGCTAAGGCCGAGGGGCTGCGCCAAAGGCTGCAGGCGCAGGTCGGAGTGCCGGTGCGCGCATCTGCGCGGGAGGATGAGGCGCTTTACGGCCTGCTGGAGCTGGCGCGGCGCGCGCAAGGTGTAAATTAGCTGTAACAGGGTAAAGTCTGTTTTCTATTTTGTGCCAATCAATGGTACAATAAAGCCATTGATAAAATGATGGGGGAATACGGTTTTGCTACCTGGGGGAAAAAGAAAGGCCGCGCTGCTGCTGCAAAGGCTGGGCTGGGCCGGGTTGGATATTGTATGCGTGCTGGGCAGCATGCTCTGCGCGCTGTTTTTGTGTCACATTTCATTTGAGGTGTTTTGGCCGGCGGCGCTGTGGTATGCCGGCGTTTCCATGCTTGTGTTCACCCTTTCGGGGCTGTACTACAATCTGTGGCGGTTCGCCGGCATTCGCGAGCTGCTGCAAACCGCGTTGGGCGTGCTGGTGGCCTGGCTGTTTTGCCTGCCCGCCTGCCTGCCTGCCATGCTGAACTTTCCCCTGCGCGCCTGCTTTACCTGCCTGCCGCTCATGCTTTTGACCATCGGCGGCACGCGCTTGCTGCCCCGCGCGGCGCGCTTTATGCGCCGTCAGGAGGCGACCAGCGCGGTGGATCGCCGCCGCACGCTGGTGGTGGGCGCGGGCGAGGCCGGGGAGCAGGCCATTGCCGAAATGCAGACCCACGCGCAAACGGGTCTGGTGCCCTGCATCGTGGTGGACGACGCGGCGCAAAAGCAGCACTGCCGGGTGCATGGCGTGCCGGTGGAGGGCACCACGGCGGACATTCCGCGGCTGGTCAAAAAGCTGGCCATCGAGGAGATCATCTTTGCCATTCCCTCAGCCGACGCGGCGGATCGCCGCCGCATTTTGGAGATCTGCGCGGGCACCAAGCGCCACACCCGCACGCTGCCCACCATGGATGTTATGATGCGGGGCGTGCGCCTGGAGCGTCTGCGCGAGATCAACCCCAGCGACCTGCTGGAGCGGCCGCAGGTGCTGCTGGATGTGGCATCGGTTCGGCGCTATGTGCAGGGCCGCACGGTGCTGGTGACGGGGGGCGGCGGCTCCATCGGTTCGGAGCTGTGCCGTCAGCTGGCGCTTTTCTCCCCGGCAAAGCTGGTTATTTTTGATATTTATGAAAACAACGCCTACGAGTTGTTTATGGACTTGACGCGCATCTACGGGGACAGCGTTCCCGTGGAGGTGGTGATCGGTTCGGTGCGCGACGAGGCGCGGCTGCGCGAGGTGTTCGCGCAGTATCGCCCGGCGGTGGTGTTTCACGCGGCGGCGCATAAGCATGTGCCGCTGATGGAGGTCAGCCCGGCCGAGGCCATCAAAAACAATGTGTTTGGCACCTGGAACACGGCGCGGGTGGCCGACGCCTTTGGCGTGGAGCGCTTTGTGCTCATCTCCACCGACAAGGCGGTCAACCCCGCCAACGTGATGGGCGCAAGCAAATATTTGGCCGAGCTGGTCATCTCTTATATGAATCAAACCAGCCAGCACACCTCCTACGCGGCGGTTCGCTTTGGCAATGTGCTGGGCTCGGCGGGCAGCGTCATTCCCCTTTTTCGCCAGCAGATCGCCGCCGGCGGGCCGGTCACCGTTACCCACAAGGACGTGACTCGTTATTTCATGACCATTCCCGAAGCGGCGCGGCTGGTGCTGCAGGCCGGGAGCATGGCCAAGGAGGGGCAGGTTTTTGTGCTGGATATGGGCGAGCCGGTGCGCATTGACGACTTTGCCCGCAAGTTTATTCGCCTCAGCGGCTATGAACCCGGGGTGGATATGGACATCGTTTATACGGGGCTGCGCCCCGGGGAAAAGATGTACGAGGAGCTGATGCAGACCGGAGAGCAGGTGGCCAACACCAGCTTCCCGGGCATTTTGGTGGGGCATGTGGCCGACCTGGCACCCCAGGATATTCTGGCCAAGCTGGAATACCTGCGCCGCGTGGTGCAGGAGACGCCCGACAAAGCAAGAGAGGCTATTGCGCAGGTGGTTCCCACCTACACAGGGCTTGAGGACTCGGATCAATCCTAATTTATACGCGGAGGTATCGATATATGGAAGAACTGCAACAGCAAGAACTGCGTCAGGAACAGACGCGAAAGGAGACCGATCGGAAATGTCCCGGGTGCGGCGCGCCCATGGTGTTCGACCCGGCCAGCGGCGGCTTAAAGTGCCCCTACTGCGACATGCTCGTGCCCATTGTACATACGCCCGAGGAGCAGCAGCGCGGCGTGCCGGAAAATGACATCGCCTCGGCCGAGAAAACCGGCAACCACGACTGGGGCGTGAGCCGCAAGACCGTCACCTGCAAAAGCTGCGGCGCAGTGACTATTTACGACGAGTTGGAGGTGTCCTCCACCTGCCCGTACTGCGGCTCCACCCAGGTGATGGAGGAAAAGGCCGACGACAGCCTGGCGCCGGGCGGCGTATGCCCCTTTGAGATCACCGCGCAGACCGCCGGGGAAAACTTTCAAAAGTGGATCAAAGGCAAGTGGTTTTGCCCGCGAAAAGCCAAGCAAAGCGCCCGTCCCGACGCGTTTCAGGGCATTTATCTCCCCTTTTGGACCTTTGACGCCGGCGTGACCGCCGACTACACCGCCGAATACGGCCGCGACCGCAAGGTAAAGGATAAGGACGGAAACGAGCGCACCGTGACGGACTGGTATCCCACCTCGGGGGTATACACCACCAGCTTCGATGACAAGCTGGTGACCGGCAGCAACCGCCATGACAAGTACGACCTCAAGGAGATCGAGCCCTTCCACACGGCACAAAGCAAGCCCTATCGCCCCGAGTACGTGGCGGGCTTTGGCGCCGAGCGCTACTCCATCGGGTTGGAGGACGCCTGGAAAACCGCCAAGGACGAGATGGAGGGCACGCTGTCCGGCGGCATCTCCTCGCAGGTGACCCAGCGGCACAACGCCGACCATGTGCGTTCGGTGCGCTTTCACTCCACCTATTCGGGCGTGACGTACAAATACCTGCTGCTGCCGCTGTGGCTGTCGGCGTTCCAGTTTAAGAACAAGGTGTTCCAGTTCCGGGTAAACGGGCAGACCGGTGCCGTGGGCGGCAAATCGCCGGTATCCCCGCTGCGCGTGACCATCGCCGTGGTTATCGGCGTGGCCGTGTTGGCCTTGATTCTCAAGCTTTTGGGGTTCTTTTAGACCCTCCTGAGCCATTAATTAAAAGGCCGTCGCTTCAAAAGCGGCGGCCTTTTTTGGTTTGTCTGCGCGTAACAAAGAGTCTTGTTCGCCCTACACTGGGTCGATGTAAAAGCACATGTCCCCTTTTCGTCGGGCGAGGTGAAGCGGGGGCAGGCATAGCGCTCAAAGCACCACAGCACGCCGTTTTGATCGGCCGCCCAGGCAGCACCCTCTTCTTTGATGCAAGGAAGGCAGTCCGCCATATAAATGTCCGGCTCACGGCCGTATACCCAGCACACGACGACTTCGCCCGCCGCCAGCGGCACGCTGTCGTACCCCTGGGGCACTTGGGCATCCGGTGCCATAAACATGCCCACCCAATACTGAATGGGTTCCCCGGCCTTGCAGCGCAATAAGCCGATGTACGCGTCGCCGTCTTGGATGGGCAGTGCCCGGTCGCTTTGCTCAAGGGGAGCAAACAGGCCGTTTTCAAACCAGGTGCTCCACACGCCGGCAAAGGTGTCGTTCACCTTGTCTGCATCGCCGTAGCATTTGCCCACGAGCTTCATGGCAGGCAGCGCCTGCCGATACACTTTGGTGATCTGTGCCATTTTCCGCTTTTTCCTTTCGTTTATTTGCAAACCCGCTCTTAGCGGGTTTTGCGCACCGGATTTTTTTAGGGATGATCGTAATATTTTTCCACCAGCTCCAGCATTTCCTGCCGGCTCAACCCCAAACCCCGGTAATAGGCTAAATCTTTTTGCAGGCGCTCCGCCACCAGATCGTCCCGCTTTCCCGCCCGCTCGTGAAGGTGCAGCGGGGCGACAAAGCAGCCCTTCCCTGTGATGGTGTAGATAAAGCCCTGGCGCTCCAGCTCTTCCCAGGCTTTTTTTACGGTGATCACGCTGATGCGCAGCTCCTTGGCCACGGTGCGGATGGGCGGCAGGCAGAAATCGGCGCGCAGCTCGCCCTTTACGATCTGCGCGCACAGCTGCTCATAGATCTGTTGATAAATGGGCTGGTCGGATGTATTGGAAAGCACGATTTGCATGGCGCCTACAGATCCACCTTTTCAAACAGGCGCACGCTTTTGCGGCAGGCCGCCCAGGTGGCCAGCACGTACAGCCCGCCGCCCGCCGCCAGCACCGGCAGCTGCCTGAGCTGAGCGGAGGCCGCGGTGGTGTCCAAATAGGCATTGATGAGCGGCACCGCCAGCACCAGACCCTCAGCCACGACAATGTAAAGCATCACGGCCAGCCCGGAAATGAGCAGTGCCCTGCCCGCGTTGTACGCCGTTCGATAAAAGATGGGGAAAAACAACAGGTTGAACAGCGCGTACATCCCCAACACCAGACCGAAAAACGCCACGTTGGCTTCGATGCCCGCCGGGTTGCAGCCGTTGGGGTTGATGCGCACGCTCAAAATGGCGAAGGGAACGCTGATGAGCACCTGCGCCAGCTCCATCAAAACCACCAGCACGCACCGCGCGCGCACAATGTCGCCCTTGGCCACGGGCAGCAGCGCGGTAAAAACCACATCCTTGGTCTCTCTGCCCGTCAAAAAGACAAAAAACACTGCCAGGCAGGTGTAAATAAAGGCCACATAGTAGGGATATGAGGGGATCAGCAGCATCAGCGCGAAGGCCAGAAAAAGGAACATCGTGGGGTGCTTGGCCAGCTTAAATTCTTTATAAAGCAGATTTTTCATGGTTTACTCCTCCTTATCCAGATAGATCATCAGCTCTTCCAGCGTGGCGTGGGAGATCTCGGCGCCGGGGAAACGCGCGGTGTCCGCGGTCTTTGCCAGCGCGGAGAAGCCGAAGGAATGCTCCTTGGTGCCGATGAGGCAGGTTTTGTCCGCCTGAGCCAGCAGCGCCAACGGACCTTTTACCAAGCGGTATTCCTCCAGCAGACTGTCTTTTTCCTGGCTGGCGAGGATCTGCCCGTCGCGGATGTAGGTGATGTAGTCGGCGCATTTTTCCAGATCCGACGTAATGTGGGTGGAAAACAAAATGCTGCGCTCCCCCGTTTCGATAAGAGACTGAAACAGCTCCACCAGATCGTCCCGCGAGATGGGATCCAACCCGCTGGTGGGTTCGTCCAGCAGCAGCAGGCGGGCGTCGTGAGACAGCGCCAGCGCCAGAGAAAACTTGACCTTCATCCCCGCGGAGAGCTGCTCCACGCGCTTGGCGTCGTCCAGCTCAAAGCGCTTGAGGTAGTCCAGATACGCCTGATCGTCCCATTTGGGGTAAAAGCGCCGGGTCACCGCGGCGATGTCCCGCAGGCGGCGCTTGGGGTAATAATCCGCCCCGCCGAAGGCCACGCCCAGGTTTTGCTTGCAGGCCGTTTCGTTGCCGGCAAAGGGCTGCCCCAAAATGCGGATCTCCCCCGCGTCGGGATGCACCAGGTTGAGGATGGACTTCAGTGTTGTGGTTTTGCCGGCTCCGTTGCGGCCGATAAAGCCCATAATATAGCCTTCCTCCAAAGAAAAGCTGACGTTGCGCAGGGCAAAGCTGTCGTAATGCTTGCACAGGCCGTTTACCGATAACAGTTCCATTGCATGCCTCCAATTGTATATATCGTACATACACAATATATCACGCTTTTGCCGCGTGTCAATCCTTTTTTAAGCCGCCTGTGCAAAGAGAAATTCGCGCCCGGTCAAATTAGCACTCTCGATGCGAGAGTGCTAATTTTCACAAACCGTTCACACAAACTGCGTTTTGCGCCGGCCAAAGGGGATAAAATAATAGGTGAAAAAACAAAGGCGCGCAACGCGCAGAAGGTGGTTCCCATGTGCCGGATCAAAGTACGTCCGATGCCCGTCTGATCTTCATCGAACGCAAATGGTTTTTTCGGTCAGGCAGTGTGTGCATTTTTTTTTGCGGAGGTGTTTGATATGTTTGATCTGAAACCTTATACTCATAACAACCATTCCTTGGCCACCGACAACCCGTTCCACGATATGGAAGAGTTTGAGCGCAGCTTTTTTAACAGCCCCTTCGGCTTCTTCGGCAACAACATGCTTTCGGAGTTTAAGACCGACATCACCGACGCGGGCGATACCTACCAGCTGCAGGCTGACCTGCCCGGCTTTAAAAAGGAAGACATCCATCTTGACCTGGAGGGCGATGTGCTGACGGTAAGGGCGCAGCGCCATTCGGAATATGAAGAGAAGGATAAGAAGGACAACTACATCCGCTGCGAGCGCTCCTACGGCGCGTACAGCCGCCGGTTTGATGTTTCGGGTGTGGAAACCGAGGGCATCAAGGCGAAATATGAGGACGGCGTGCTGAAGCTGACCCTGCCTAAGAAGGCAAGCGGCGCCGAGGCGACCCGCCATCTGGAAATCGAATAATTTGCTGGAACGCCAAAGCGGCGGGGAACTCTTTCTCCGCCGCTTTGGCGTTTTTTGCGCTGTCCCAAGGGACGTTTCTTTGCGGATTTCCGCATATTTCCTAGCTTTTCCGTTGTCGTATGCTATAATAAATTTACCATTATTTTTCATTTACGGAGGTATTGCCATGCTCTGTCCGCGCTGCCACGCCCGGCAACCCGACAACAACCGCTTCTGCAACCGCTGCGGCGCCGCGTTGCCCCCTCCCCCCGCGCGCAAAAAAGCCGTCGTTTGGCCCTGGGTGCTTGGCGGCGCCCTGCTGGTCGGCGCGCTGCTCATCGCGGGCATCGTGCTGGCGGTGCTGCGCTTTGTTGTGCCGGCCATTCAAGCCAACAATGCCAAAGCGGCCCTCACCGCCGCGCCCACCGCAGCGCTTGCCGCGCCAGATGCGCAGACGGCTGCCTGGCCGGACTTTGCCCACAGCTCCACGCTGTATATGAACGCGGCCGAGGACGGAAAATATGCTTACTTTCTGCCTATGCCCGGGTATTCGGCCGTCGGCTCCAGCCTGTACCGCATGGATCAAAACGGAACGAACCTGATTTGCCTGACGGACGCGCTGGAAAACCCCGTGGGCGCCTTTGCGCTGGGTGGCGGCAGGCTGTATGTGCGCGAGGAGCTGGGCGATACCTGCCGCTACTGGTCCATGGATCAAAACGGGGATGATCTGCAGCAGCTGTTTTCCGGGTCGTCCTGCGCCCTTTGCTGGGCGGGCGACACCCTTTACCTGCTCGGCAGAGAAGGCCTAAAGGTCTACCGGCCGCAAGACGGCCTCCCCCAAACCATTTTTCAGCTGTCGGTACCCGATGGGCAGATCCTGCTGCCCGGCTTCAGCGTTGTGGAAAACACGCTGTATTATTCGGTGACCGACGGCGCAACCAGCGAGTTTTTCGCGGCGGATCTGAGCACCGGCACCACCCGCAGCCTGCTGCGCGGCCAAAGCATGGATCAGAGCTTCCTCATCAACCCCTTTTATGACGAAACGGGAAAGATCTACTACATTTCGGCCGATGCGGAGGCGGGCACGCTCAGCGCCTGCTATACGATGCCCAATGAAACCAGCTCGGTGGTCGTGAGCCAAACCCGGCGCGAGGGCGGCTCCCTGATGACCTTCCTTCGCCTGCCGGACGACCGGCTGCTTTATCAAAAGGAAACGGAGTTTTTCGTCTGCCCGATGGCGGATATCCAGGACGCCGAGGTGCTGTTTACCGACGCGGAGCGGCCCTACGCGGCCTCGGCACACTGGCTGTATTTCCCCTCGGGCATTCGCTCGGCGCAAACCGGCAAAGCGCTGGCCTACACCGCGCAGGATATGCCCATAAAAACGCCGCAGCCCACCCCCACGCCCGCTGCGCAGGAGCCCGACCCTACCCCAAGCCCCGAGGCAAAGGCATCGACTGTGCCGACCAAAACCAAGGCGCCCACCTCCACATGGAGCGATTTGACCGGCTACAAGCCGAAGCACTTTTCCTGGAAGAGCAGCGGGGAGGAATGGAAGGGGCAGTATTTCAAGGCCGGGCAGTGGCTCAGCGGCGACGGAAAGACCGTCCTGTATCTCTTTTATGACAGCTCGCCCGATTTCTTCGACCTGGAAATGTGTCACAACGGGCAAAGCTCCACCGGGTACGCCACGCTCAGCGGCGACGGCCTTTCCGCAACGGATTCGCAGAACGCCGTGGAATACATTTATAACGACAGCAAGGATAATATCCTGGTTTATTTCGCCGACGGCAGCAGCATGATGCTGTACAGCTATAAGCTTAAGTAAAGGATCCGCAGAGCAACACAAAGCGGCAGGCCATTGGCCTGCCGCTTTGCTGTGTACCGTTTTCATTGCCGTGTTCCCAACGGCCAGCTTCCTTCCACGATGGATTCCCCGCCTGCGCCGATGCACTCCATCCATAGAGTATCCACCCGGCAGGAAAACTCGCCGGGCAGCACCGTGTGCGCCGCGGCCTGCGCCAGCGCTTGGGCATCGGGCAGCTTGCCCAACGTCAGGTGCGGCGTATAGCCCGGCAGGGCATCCCGCCTAAACAGTACCCGGGACAGCGCGCCGTGCAAGTCCTTGATCTCGCCGATGCCCTGAACGACCGGCGCAAAAAGCCAGTGGCCAAAGGCGTCGCTGCACGTCGATACGCCGCGCAGCGTCAGCGCAAAGGGGGGCGTTCGCCGGGCGATTTCGCAAAGGAGTGTGGCCAAGTCCGGCGAGGAACGCCCGTCCTCAAAGGGAAAGGCCACCGTGATGTGCGGGCGGATCAACCCGCAAAGCGGGTCGTACCGGCGGCGCACCCTCTGGAGCGCCTCCCCGTTTTCAAAGTCGGGGAAAAGCAGCACCGTGCGCGGCGCCATCGTTTATTCCTCCCGCGCAGGGGGTTCCGCGTTGCGCCAGTAGGCGCTGCAATCCTTTTCGCGGTCCAAATAACCCGCCTCATAAAGCTCCCGCCGCAGCAGGCACACATCGCCGAAGGTGTGCCAGTTCAGCAGCACCTCCCCCACCTCCGCCTCGGTGTAGCGCCGATCCGGCTCAAACTTACCCCACAGATATTCCAGCACCATCAGCCGTTTGTGATATTTGGAGGGCATCTGCTTGACCCGCCCGCGGGCATCCAGAAAGCCTTTTACGATTTTTTCCTCCTGCTGTGTCACGAAAAACACACCCCTTCGTCAGTTTTTGTTTTCTATTTTACACTTCTGTGCGCCGTGGGACAACCGCTCCCTTGTTTTTCCCGGCAAATTCCCGTATGATAGGGAAAAACGGATGGGGAGGAAAACCCTGTGCGCCTGCGCCGGCAATATGAGATTCGCTTTGCGCTGCGCTGCGCGGTGGCGGCTGCGGGTGCGGCGCTGTATGTTTTCAGCCCCGGCCAGCTTGTGCCCGGCGGCTCGGGTCTGCGCTTTGTCCACCTGCTGTGGGCGCTGTGGATGGCCAATCTGGCGGCCGACGTACTGCCTGTGCCCGCCCGCCCCAAGGGCAGCCGAAAGATGTTTGCCCGCTATGCCGTGCCGACACCCTACGACCCGGCGGCGCTGCGCCGCTGGAAAAAACAGCAGGATCGGCGCGCCTGGGTCATGATGACCCTATGGCTGGCAGGCAACGGCGTGTTTTTCGCGTTGTATTTTCTTCGCGTGCTGGGCGCGCGGGAAATGGTGATGCTGTTGCTGCTTTATTATGTGGGCGACTATATCTGCATTTTGTGGTGGTGCCCCTTCCAGCGCATCGTCATGAAAAACCGCTGCTGCGCCACCTGCCGCATCTTTCGCTGGGACGCTTTTTTTCTGGTGACGCCGCTGGCGGTGGTGCCGGGGTGGCTGACGCAGAGCTTGTTTTGGACGGGCGCGGCGGTATCCCTGCTGTGGGAATGGCGCCTGGCGCGCCATCCGGAGTGGTTTTGGGAGGGCGCCAACGCGGCGCTTACCTGCGCGGGCTGCGCAGAGGGGCTGTGCCGCGGCGCAAAAAAGAAAGGAACACATGAGAAAACGCATTTTAGCGGTGCATGATATTTCGGCGGTGGGCAAATGCTCTTTGACGGTGGCGCTGCCCGTTTTGTCGGCGGCGGGCATCGAAACGGCGGTGCTGCCCACGGCGGTGCTGTCCACCCACACGGGAGAATTCACCGGCTATACCTTTCGCGACCTGA
This sequence comes from Eubacteriales bacterium, assembly GCA_028693155.1. Classification (GTDB taxonomy): domain Bacteria; phylum Bacillota; class Clostridia; order Christensenellales; family UMGS416; genus STF2-111. Next base: position 9,732 of record JAQUVY010000024.1, on the reverse strand, counting down.
CCGACGACCTGCGCCCCATGATGGAGCATTGGCAAAGCCTGGGCTTAACCTTTGACGCCATTTACACCGGCTACCTGGGCTCGTCCCGCCAGCTGGCGCTGGTGGAGGAGCTGTTTGACCGCTTTGGCGGGGAAAATACCCTGCTGGCGGTGGATCCGGTGATGGCCGACGGCGGGCAGATGTATTCCTGCTTTGCGCCGGATTTCCCCGCGGGGATGGCGCATTTGTGCCGCAGAGCCGACCTGATCGTGCCCAATTTGACCGAGGCGGCGCTGCTGCTGGGGCGGCCGTACGACGCCGACCCCGGCGAAGACGGGGTGGAGGAGCTGCTGCGGGCGCTGGCAAAGCTGGGGCCGGGCAAGGTGGTGCTCACCGGGGTGGGCAATGCGGCGGGAAAAACCGGCGCCGCCGCGCTGGACGCGCGCACCGGGGAGATCTGCCGCGCCTTTTCGCCCCGGCTGCCCGGTGTGTTTTACGGCACGGGAGATGTGTTTGCCAGCGCGCTGCTGGGCGGCGTGCTGGGGGACATTCCCCTTTCGCAGGCGCTGCCCATCGCGGTCAACACGGTATACGCAAGCGCCCGCGCCACCTGCCGCGCGGGTACGCCCCGCCGCTTCGGGGTGGATTTTGAGGGGCAGCTTCCCCAATATATTCGGGCGCTGAGCCGCGCCCATTCCACACAGCTTGGGAGGAACGCATGGATAAAAAAGTAGCAGAACGCAACGCCCGCTGGGCCATGTACATCTGGATCATCGTCACTGCGGTGATGGTGGTGCACGTCTTCACGGTGGTTTCGGCCGCCGCCGCCAACCCGGAGAACACGCTCAACCTGTGGGTGCTGGGGGGCAGCACGGCGCTGTTCCACATTTTGCCCGAGGCCGTGTCCCTGACCGCATGGCTGCTGTTTCGCCGCAAGGCCAAATAAAGCCCCATGGAAAAAGCCGGCTTCCCTCGGGAATACCGGCTTTTACTGCGGGTTGCCTTCGCGTTTGGGCGTGCTGAACCTTTGCCGCAGCGCCCTTTGGGTGGGGGATATGCTGAGGATCATCCCGACCGTTTGCGCGGTGACGAGGATCAGGCAGCCCATCGCCTGCGCCTGAGCAGAGAAAAAAAGCAGCACCGCCGAAACCCCGGCGCTGACCGCCAGCAGCACAGCACCCACGCGCACCCACACCCGTCCGCAATGGGCATGGGCAAAGGCCCACGCCTCGGGGCTGCTCATGGAGAGCGCGGTTCGGTAGCCATACCAGCCGTTGATGGTTTTGGGCGGCCGGCGGATAAAGACCGTCCCCACCACCACCATCATAAGGGGTAGCAGCAAATTGCAGCAGGTGAGAAAAACCGTCATGGACAAGCCTCCGCGTCTGTTTTTTTAACTGTGTTATACCCGCTTTTTTTAACCGCCAAGCGCCGCGCTGTTTTTGATCTGCCGGGCAGGATCATCCCTTGCGCCTCTGCGCGGCGCATCGGGCCAGTTTGTTTGCGGCCAAACCCTTGACCGCCTAAAAAAGGATATTTCAGAACCAAGCGCCCCGCGCGGGCAAAAAAATCTGCCAGGAGGAACCCACCATGGATCAACTGCTCTTCGGCACGGCCTATTACGACGAGTATATGCCCTGCGACCGTTTGGATGAGGACATCCGCATGATGAAAAAGGCGCACATCAACGTGGTGCGCATCGCTGAGTCCACCTGGAGCACCTGCGAGCCCCAGCCCGGCCGGTTTGACTTTTCCCATGTGGAGCGCGTGCTTAACGCCATGGAGGCGGCGGGCATCTGGGTCATCATCGGCACACCCACCTACGCGTTTCCGGCCTGGCTGGCCGCCGAGCGTCCCAGCGTGCTGGCCGAAACCGCCAAGGGCCCAGGGCGCTACGGCAAGCGCCAGATCATGGACATCACCGACCCGGGCTATCGGTTCTATGCCGAGCGGGTCATTCGCCGGCTGATGGAGATCTCGGCGCAGCGCAAGTGCGTCATCGGCTTTCAGCTGGACAACGAAACCAAGCATTACGACACCGCCGGGCGAAACGTACAGCTGGGCTTCATCAAGCACCTCCGGGAGACCTTCGGCACCACCGACGCGCTCAACAAAGCCTTCGGGCTGGATTACTGGTCCAACCGCATCGACGCCTGGGAGGACTTTCCCAACGTGCTGGGCACCATCAACGGCAGCCTGGGCGCGGCCTTCGCCGCCTATCAGCGCTCGCTGGTCACCGAATACCTGGCCTGGCAGCGTTCCATCGTGGAGGAATATCGCCGGGAGGATCAGTTTGTCACCCACAACTTCGATTATGACTGGGTGGGCTATTCCTTCGGGCTCCAGTCGCGGGTGGATCACTTTGCCGCGGCAAAGGCTATAACTGTGGCGGGCGTGGACATTTACCACCCCTCTCAGGAGGACTTGACCGGCGCGGAGATCGCCTTTGGCGGGGATGTGAGCCGGTCGTTGAAGCACGATAACTATCTGGTGCTGGAAACCCAGGCTCAGGCCTTTCCTCAGTGGACACCCTTTGAGGGGCAGCTGCGCCTGCAGGCCTTCAGCCACCTCGCCGGCGGTGCCGACAGCGTGATGTATTGGCACTGGCACTCCCTGCACAACTCGTACGAGACCTATTGGAAGGGTCTGCTCAGCCAGGATTTCGCGGAAAACCCCACCTATTTGGAGGCCTGCACCATCGGTGCCGACCTGGAAAAGTGGAACGACGACCTGATCCATCTGAAAAAGCACAACCGCGCCGCCGTTTTGGTGAGCAATGCGTCGCTCACCGCGCTGCAGTGGTTCCCCATGCCCGACCTGAACTACAACCAGGTGCTGCGCTGGCTTTACGACGCCCTCTATCGCCTCAACGTGGAGGTGGATTTCCTCTTTCCCGAGTCGGAGACTTTTGCCGATTATGACATGATCTTCTGCCCGGCGCTGTACAGCGCGCCTGACGCGCTGCTGGCAAAGCTGGACGCCTTTGTGCAGGGCGGCGGCCATCTGCTGGCCACCTTTAAGAGCGGCTTTACCAACGAGAACGTGCAGGTGCGCACCGAGCAGCAGCCCGGCGGCCTGCGCGCGGCCTGCGGCGTGTCCTACAGCCAGTTTGTCACCCCGAAAAACGTGACGCTGGACGGGCTGGAGCTTGCCGGGGAGCAGACCCGGGTAAGCAGCTTTATGGAGCTGCTCTCCTGCCAGGGCGCCCAGGTGTGGGCAAGCTACCATCACCCCCACTGGGGCAAATACGCCGCCGTGACCCACAACCGGTACGGAAAGGGCGAAGCCACCTACATCGGCTGCAAAACGACCGACACGGTGCTGGAGGCCATTTTGCAAAAGGCGCTGCGCGCCGCCGGGCTGTGGGGAGAGGCAAAGCGCCCCTCCTTCCCGGTTATCGTGCGCCGGGGTGTCAATACCCGAGGCAAGGCCGTGACCTATTTCTTCAACTATTCGGAGGAACCCCGGCTGGTGGAATATGACGGTCCGGCGGCAAGGGAGCTGACGAACGGGGGCACCATGCAGCCGGGAGACGCGCTTTCGCTGGCCGCGTGGGACTTCCGCATCTGCGTGGAGGCGTAAAAAACAGGTTGCGTCCTGCCAAAAACGCGTTTATAATGAAGCCATCTTTTTGAAACTTGGGAGGTATGTGTTTATGATGGGAGAATTTGTTAAGGCGGGCTTTGCCCTGCGCTGATTCCATAAGTGCCGGTGTGTGCCGGCACGCGTAAGACGTACCTGTATTCGGATGCGTGTGTAAAAGCACGGCAGAATATGGGCGGTGTGTATGCCGCCCGTGGGAACGCCGTGCTTTTTTGTGTGTCCGCAAACGGGTTACCCCCCGATGAAAAAAAGGAGAACCCATGAGCTTCGAAGAAATGCTTCCCTATGGCTGGCAGGGAGAATTGCCGGCCGAATACGCCCAGACCCCGTGGCAGGTGTGCCGGGTCAGCGCCGAGCAGCGGGGGCTTTATGAGCTGCTGACGCCGCAGGGCGCGGTTTCTGCCCAGCCCTCGGGCGCGCTGCGCCACCGCGGCGTGCTGCGCGAGGATTTCCCCGTGGTGGGCGATTTTGTGCTGGCCGATCTCTCCCAGGGAGAGGCGGTTATTCAGGCGGTGCTGCCCCGCCGCACCTGCCTTTCCCGCGCGCAGGCCTACGGCACCGGACGGCGTGGCGCCGTGCAGCTGCTGGCCGCCAACTTTGACACGGTGCTCGTCGCCCAGGCGCTGGACGGCGAGATCAGCCTGAACCGGCTGGAGCGCTACCTGGCCATGACCCGGCAAAGCGGCGCACAGGGCGTCATCGTGCTGACCAAGGCCGATACCGCCCCCTATGACGACCTTTTGGCGCAGTGCGCGCAGCTCTACCCCGATACGCCCGCGCTGGCGGTCAGCGCGCGCACGGGCTTTGGCATGGACGCTTTGAGCCAGTGGTTTGCCCCCGGGCAGACGCTGGTGCTCACCGGGCCCTCGGGCGCGGGCAAGTCTACGCTGGTCAACGCCTTGAGCGGCGCGCAGGTGATGAAGACCGGCGATGTGCGCGAAGCGGATGCCCAGGGACGCCACACCACCACCCACCGCGAGCTGCTGACGCTTCCCACCGGCGCAATGGTCATCGACACCCCGGGAATTCGCGCCCTGTCTCTGGCCGATGCGGAAAACGAGGCCGACGAGCTGTTTGCCGACATCGCCGCGCTGGCAGCGCAATGTCGCTTTTCCGACTGCCGCCACGAAAACGAGCCGGGCTGCGCCGTGCGCCAGGCGCTGCAGGATGGCACGCTGGACGCGCGCCGCTGGAAAAGCTACCGCGATATGCTGCGCCAAATGGGACACCAGACCGCGCGGGCAGATCTGAGCTTTTCCCGGGACCGTTCCCGGCAGGGCAAGGAGCGCTCCCGCACCGCACGGCAAAACCAACGCAACAAATACGGGCATTGACCCGATTATTTACCAAGGAGATTCGCTTATGAGCACCATCTGCACCACCCCCCGCCTGCGCCTTCGGGAGTTCACACTGGACGACACCGAGTTGATCTATCAATACAGCCGCGAGGAGACGCTGCGGCGCGAAATCCCCGACGAGGTGTATGAAACCCGCGAGGAAGCCCGCGAAACGCTGGAGTTCCTCATGGCGCAATATGCCGGCAAAACTTATCCGTTGGTGTATGGCGTGGAGCGCCGCAGCGACGGTCTGCTGCTGGGGCACGTAAGCCTGAGCGAAATTGACGAGGGCATTGAGATCGGTTACGCCATCGGGCAAGCCCACCAAGGGCAGGGCTACGCCACCGAGGCCGTGCGCGCCATGACCGACTGGGCAAAAAAGGCGCTGGCGGCGTCAACCGTTTACGGCGTCGTGCGGCAGGTCAATCCCGGCTCGTGCCGCGTTCTGGAGAAGGCGGGCTATGCGCTGCAAAGCAGCGGTCTTCGCCCGGGCTTCGGCGGGGAGTATCTTACAAACGTATATACGGCGTAGTCCCCGCTGGATTATCGCGTCACGTTTTTGATCCACTTGCTGCCCCGCAGCCGGAAAAACGCGATGATCCACTTAAAGCACTGGTCGATGCGGGTGCATAAAAACACGATGGGCAGCGGCGCGTGCCACACGAAGGCCGCCAGCGCGGTCAGCGGCAGCACCACCAGCCATCCGCAGATCATATCCACCATGGCGACAAATCGGCTGTCCCCCGCGCCGCGGTTGATGCCCACAAAGCAGCTGGCGTGATAGCTGGTGCCGACGAGCGTGACCGACAAAATGGAGATCATGGCAACGCTGAGCGCATAGACCTGGGGATCGGACGCTGAGCCGTAAAGGGCGACAAAGGGCTTGCGCAGCAGGAACACCACCGCCGCCATAACCACGCCGATGAGCGCGAACAGGATCTGAATGGTCTTGGAATATTCGCGCACGCGGGCGTAATCGCCCTTGCCCACCGCCTTGCCCACCACCACGCAGGCACCCCCTGCCAGCGCGAAGGTAAAGAGCGTGCCCAAATCGGCCATGGAGTTGGAGATGGAATTGGCGGCCATAAACACCGCGCCCATCTGCCCGATGATGGCGGCCTTGAGGATGCCCACCAGCGACCACTGGATGTCCGTGACGGCCACGGGCAAGCCATATTTGGCGTAGTCCCGCCACATCTGCCGATCGTGGTGAAACAGATCCGCCGGCCGGATGGGCAGCTTTTTTTGAACGCGGAACGTATAAAACCATACGATCAGCATCTCCACCACGCGGGCGGCCACCGTGGCGATGGCGGCACCGGCCACACCCATGGCCGGGAAACCCAGCTTGCCGAAGATCAACACGTAGTTCAGCCCGATGTTGGTGGCAAGCGCTGCCACGGTGATGATGAGCGTGATCTTCACCACCTCAACCGACCGCAGCATCCCCACAAGGGAGTAGGACAGCGCATAGGGCAGGTAGGACAAACAGACGATGGAGAAATAGAGCACCGCGTCGGACACGACGGCGGCTTCGCTGCTTTTGACCATGATCTCCACGATGGCCTGGGGAAACAGCAGCGCCGCCGCGGTAAAGAGCGCGGCCGTGCCCGCGCACACCGTCATGACAATGGCGAATACCCGGCGGATGGAGGCCGTGTCACCCTTTCCCCAGTATTGGGAGATGAGCACGGCTGAGCCGCCGGTCAGCCCCAGGATGGCCGCCGTGTAAAAGGCAGTGATGCTGTTTACCTGAGAAACCGCGGCCTGCGCCGATACGCCGTCCCCAATGAAGGACACCATGATGTTGTCCGCAATGACCACCAAAAAGCTGACCAGCGCCTGAAAGGCCGAAGGCAGCGCAATGCGAAAGATGGTGCGGTAAAACTCTTTATCCCGCGTCATAATTTCTCCCCCCTTATGCTTCGTACGCCCGCATTGTAGCAGGGTTTGGGGCGTCCTGTAAAGAAGTGGGTTGACAAAGCGCCGTATGCAGGCGTATCCTATAGCTATTCTTTTTCAAAGGAGTTAATCGGAAGCTATGTTTTCTATCGATGTGCTGACGCTTGATCTGGGCCGTTAAGGGGGTAGTCTACCCTTTTTTCACCCGCAGGCAAAGGCATATCGGCAAAAGCAGACCCTTCCGTTTTTTATGCGTCGCTTTTTAGATGCGGCGCGTCCTTCCCAGGCATTTGGGGAGAGCGGCATGGCGTTGGTTGCCTGCCGCTCTCTTTTTGTCTGCACCCCTTAACGGCCACAGGCCAAGTGCCAAAAGGAAGATCAAAATGGGTATTTTGGAATGCCGGGGCGTGACCCACGGCTTTGGAGAAAAAAACGTGCTCTCTCAGGTGACTTTTTCACTGAACCGGGGAGACAAAATGGGACTGACCGGGCGCAACGGCGCGGGCAAATCCACGCTGTTGCGTATTTTGACCGGTGAAATTTTAAGCGACGAGGGCGATGTCGTTTGGGCGGCGGGTGTCACCCGCGGCTATTTGGATCAATACGCCCGGGCGGATGACCACCTGACGATTTTGCAGTATCTGCAAACGGCGTACGCCGAGCAGGCGGCGCTGGAGGAGCGGATGCAGGCGCTTTATGAGCAGGCGGCCGCCGCGCAGGCGGGGTACGAAAAGCTGCTTCTTCGGGCGGAGGGCTGCTTGCAGCGCCTGCAAAGCAGCGGCTATTACGACCGCGACGTGACCATCGCGCGCACCGCAGGCGGGCTGGGGCTTGCCGCGTTGGGGATGGATCGTCCGCTGGGCACGCTCAGCGGGGGTCAGCGCGCCAAGGCCATGTTGGCAAAGCTGCTGCTGTCGCGCTGCGATGTGCTGCTGCTGGATGAGCCCACGAACTTTTTGGATCGGGAGCATGTGGCATGGCTGACGGGTTTCCTGCGGGATTACGACGGCAGCTTTCTCATCATCTCCCATGACAACGCGTTTTTGGACGGGGTCACCAACTGTATCGCGGATCTGGAGTTCGGCCGGCTTACGCGCTATCAGGGCAATCTGGCTGCCAGCTTGCGGCAAAAGGAAGCCAACCGGCTGGCCTATTTGAACCAGTATGAAAGCCAGCAGCGCGAGATCGAAAAGCTGGAGGATTATATCCGGCGCAATAAGGTGCGCGCCGCCACCGCAAAAATGGCGCACAGCCGCGAAAAAGCGCTGGCCCGCATGGACAAGCTGGACAAACCCGTCACCCAGCCTGTTCCGCATTATACCTTTCCAGACCCGCCGCCCTCGGCGCGGGTGCTGCTGCAAACGCAGGAGCTGGTGGTGGGCTATGACACCCCCCTCACCCAGGGCATCACCCTGCGCCTGCGCGCCGGGGAGAAGCTGGCCGTTTGCGGGCTGAACGGCATCGGAAAAACCACGCTGCTAAAGACCCTGCTGGGTATGCAGCCCGCGCTGAGCGGCGGCGCCGTGCTGCCCGGCGATGTGCGGGTGGGCTATTACGAGCAGGAGCACCACTGGGAGGACCCGGCGCGCACGGCCGTGCAGGAGATTTTGGCGTTCGATCCGCACCTGTCCACGCCGCAGGCCCGCAAGTGGCTGGGGCGGGGCGGCCTGTCCAGCGTCACCATGGCGCAGCCGCTGGAAACCTTGAGCGGCGGAGAGCAGGCCAAGGTCAAGCTTTGCAAGCTGATGATGCGCTCGTATGATCTGCTGGTTTTCGACGAACCCACCAACCATTTGGATGTCGTTGCCCGCGCTTCGCTGGAAAAGGCGCTTACCCGGTATGTAGGCGGCGTCATCGTGGTTAGCCACGACCCCGCTTTTAACGCCCACATCGCCGATCGCCTGCTGGATCTTAACCAGTGCCGTTCCGGCGGCACTGGCAGCTGAAATGCCTAAAAGCCCAGCGCAATATTGCCGCGCAGCGGTAGTATGAGAGCGGGACAGGAAGAAAAATGCAAAGAACCTCGCAAGGGGCGGTGCCCCTTGACCCTTTCATCGGGGAAAAGCTACTTTGACGCTCAAAGCATCGTTCCCGAGGGCAGACGGCCTGCGGCGAACCGGTTGCTTCCTCACAAGCCCAGCGGCAAAAAACACCCACTAAACTTTTTATGTACCCATGAAGGGTGCAGGGCAACGCCCTGCAAGGGAAAAATTGTCCCATGAGAACCTCGCCTTCTCAGCGCAGTTGACGGAAGCCCCAAGGGACTTCGTCCCTTGCATCCCTTCATCGGGGAAAAGCTACTTTGACGCTCAAAGCATCGTTCCCGCGGGCAGACGGCCTGCGGCGAATCGGTTGCTTCCTCACAGGCCCAGCGGCAAAAAACACCCACAAAACTTTTTATGTACCCATGAAGGGTGCAGGGCAACGCCCTGCAAACCAGAGCCGCAGCAGCGGCAATATGAGAGCGGGGCAGGAAGAAAAATGTAACGAACCTCACAAGGGGCGGCGCACCTTGGCCCTTTCATCGGGGAAAAGCTACTTTGACGCTCAAAGCATCGTTCCCGAGGGCAGACGGCCTGCGGCGAACCGGTTGCTTCCTCACAAGCCCAGCGGCAAAAAACACCCACAAAACTTTTTATGTACCCATGAAGGGTGCAGGGCGACGCCCTGCAAACCAGTGCTACTCCGGCGGCACCCCCAGACCCCCGCGCGCATCTGAGAAAGCCGCCATGGTGCAGATAAACAAAGCGCTACGCCCAAGAGTGGGCAATGCACGGCGAACCATTCTGCGTTTCTCGCCGGCAGCTACTTTTGACCGCCCGAAGCCTCGGCTTCGCATTGGGTCAGCAGCACCGCTTGGCACAACGGGTTTTGCGCCAGCGCCGCAACAATGTTTTGCCGCTCGGCGTCG
>JAQUVY010000137.1 GCA_028693155.1 Eubacteriales bacterium | reverse complement strand
CCACACGACAAACGAGCAAACAATCAAGGTGCGCAGCATGAAGCTCTGCTGCACAAGGTCGTACTCCAGCACGGCATTGTTTTGCTGGGCGCCGTCCAGCGGCAGCGCCAAAAAATACCGATTGCGCCATACGGCGGCGCAGGCGCTGCTCACCGCGGCCAGGTTGACGCGCTTCAAAATGTCCTGCACCCGCCCGGGCAGCAGCGGTTGCGCTCTCAGGCCATCGTACTGCAAAATGCCGTCATCCGAGAGAAACAGCGCGCGGTCGTGCCAGGCGCACACCGTTTTGGGCGCGATGGCGCCCTGCGTCGCGTATACCTGCACCTTTTCGTACTCGCCCGGGTACGCGCCCACAACGCGAAACGCCGTGCGGCGTTTGAAGATCACAATGTCGTCCAGCAGCATGGCCAGCGCAGTCACCGCGTCACCGTCCCAGGTTTGCACCTGGATCTCACCGGCCGCGTCCGTGCCCGTTATCCAAGAAGCCGGGTTCATGTCATCGGAGTAGAAAACCGATTGGCGCGCATCGGCCACGCCGCCCACCCACAGTCTTTCCCGATGCAGCGCCAGCGCTGCGCCCCGGGGCGCGTGATGGGTACCGTCCTGATAATACAGCTTTTGCACATTGCCCGTGCCCGGCCAACACAGCAGGTCATCGCTGCCGTTTCCCGCAATAAGCACATCCTGCTCCCCCATGCGGTAATTCAGGGCGCTGTATTGCCCTCCGGTCAGCGTCAGCTGCCCGCGAATGCTCTGCCAACTCCCGTTTCGCCAGCATAACAAATCGTTTTGCGTTGCTGCCACCAGCGTGCCGGTGGGCTCTCCCGAGGCGTTCTGCGCATAATGCACCAGCAGCGTTTGCACACCGGTGAGCGCCATACCCGTCTGCTTTTGCGGGGCGGACACGGTGGAAAGCGCCGTTCGCTCCAGCGTGCAGTTCTTTCCTTGAAAAACCGCGCCCGGCGCTGCGGTTTCCCAACTCCCGCTTTGGTCGATCCCCGCGGAAAAATCTCGAATGACGACCTGCCGCTCGCTTTCATTGTGCCAGTTCATGGCGACCTCACAGCATCTCCGGGTTCATGCCGGCGTTCTTTAAAATTTGAACCAGTGCTTCGGGCATTTCCACTGCTTCGCCCCGGCGCACCAGTGTGAGCACGCCGTTCAGACCGATCTCCACCACGTCGCTTGCACCTTCCCGCAGGGGCAGACGAATGCGCACCATGCGCTCCGGCTCTTCATTTCTTTTTTTCATTGCTTCCTCCTTTGATGATAAGGGGGAGAATCCTCCCCCTTTTATCGTTTCAAATCGTTATGTTATGCGCTAAACCCGTGTTCAATGCGGATCATCCAGCTCTGCTGCAAAATAGACGCGGCGAAGGCGTCCACCTTCCAGCCCACGGTGGAGATCTGCTCCAGGGGATCAGACGTGCCGCCCGAACCTGCGGGCTTCACAATGCTGCGGGCGTTGCCGCAGCCTTCAATGTCCACCACGCCATAGGCATCGCGCCCCACCACCAGAGTGGAAGCCACGCTGGCGCCGCTTTTTCCGGCGGCTGCGCCGTATACCGTCTTGCCGTTCAGATCGGTAGCTGTGCCGGTGTAGCCGTTTTTCAGCGTAAGGGCGGTCCCCGAAGCGGCGGTCACCGTATCGGTATACGCGCTGCTGTCGGAGATCTCCACCACGATGTCCTTCCCCACCAGCGCGGCCGCCTCGGCGGCAGTCATGGTCTGCTGCAGCGTCAGCACCTTGGTTCCGGCCGTATAGGCCGAGGATGCGGCGGCGGTGGCGGTCAGCGCACCGGCAGCGATGACCTGCCCCGCAAAGGTCTTGGCCTCGGGCGTTTCTACCACGATCACGCCGTACAGGCGGCCGATCTCCCCGGAGAAGATCTGCTCGGCCTCCTGATACTTACCCACATCCTGCCAGGTGGTGTCGTCCTGCAGGTCGTAAACCGTGTCCGGCCCCACAATGGCGACGTAATAGCCCTTTCCCCCGCGCATTACCTGAGGCGCGCGGTTCTTCTTCAGCAGGCGCGCAGCCTTGCGAATGTCGGCGCTGGTCAGCTTATTGGACGCAGTCAGTTCATAACGGTGGCTTTTTCCGCCGGCATACATGACATTCGTGCCCTTGTGCAGCACTTCGCGAATGATGTTGTCCACCGACAGCGCCCCCTGATCCGCCATGAGCACAATGCTGTCGCTGACCACAGGATCGACCGCCGTCAGATCCAGCAGATCGGAAATGGACACATACCCGCCGTAGCCCGAGACCGACGTTGTCACTTCGGTCATGGACAAATCCTGTCCGTCGGGCACCACACCCTCGGTCAGAGGGCTGGTGATGGCGGCAAAGGGCGTCCACTTGCGAAAGCTGACGGTCTTGCCGCCGTTGCGGGGCATGGGGCGCTTCTGCGCGTAGGTGTAGTGCACCAGCTTGGGCTTCATCTCCTCAATAAGCCTGCGGTCGTAATACGCCTTAACGGTGGGAGAGAGCGTGTTGTTGCCGGTCAAATTCAAATTCAGAGCCATTTTTCCTCCTTATATCGGTCGGTTTCATCGCGGCATGATGATGCCGCCGGGCGAAGCCGTCTCGGCCAGCGGATCGTATACCCGGCGCTTGACGGGCGCCTTAGGCGCGCTGATCGGACGGCACATCAGAAAATACCGTGTCTCGTCATAAATATGGTCTTCCCCTGCCGTGTCCACATCCTCCACCCGCGCCGCGTCGTAACACAGGGCAGGCACGGTGCGCAAAAAATCTCTGCAGGTGCGGAACACATACATTCCCGGGCGTCCCTGGGCGTCGAAGCGCAGGCGGTAATGCAGCTGCATTTTTCCCGCAAGCCGGGCATTTTCGCCGGGTGTAAAGAACACGCCTTCCCGCTCCATCTGCCGGGCGATGGCCTCTCCCCGGCTGCCGTCCCAAATGCTGGGATCGGCCACGCCAAAAACAGGCAATCCCGGTTCGTGCTCCTCCTCGCTGCGGCGAATCTGCTCGGCGATCTGCGCCGGCGACAGCTGAACGCCCACGTTGTTGCTGCCGCCATACCACTCCCGATAGCGAATGACCTTCTGCTGGGGCGTGACCGCCCACCAACCCACGGAAAAGGGGCGGGCAAACCCGAAATCGAAGGAACGGTAACGCGGCCAATCCTCCGGGATGTCAAAGGGCTCGATCACGTGCGTGCCCACGCCATCCCCATAATGCGCCGGGTCATCCACCCATTCGGCGAACACCTGCCCCTCAAAGGCATCCCAGCGCCCGTGAAGCAGCGCGTCGCGCAGCGCCTTGGGCTTTTGCTCCAGCTCAAAGAGGTAATCCCGGCTCAGGTGCGGGTTGTCCGCCGCCCGCGCGGGGATGTACGCCACTGTGCGCAGGCGCGTCTCCTGCAAGTATTGCGACGTGACCCTCTCCTGCCGGACGCCCCCTGAGGGCTGGCCATCCACAAAGTGCGACTTTACCCAGGCATGCCCCGCGCCGCCGGGGTTGGCCGTGCAGCGCACCACCGGGCGGCAGGCCAGCCGAACAGGCGCACGCAGGCGCGTCTTGAGGTAGTCATACACCGGCTGAGAAAAGTGGGTCAGTTCGTCAAAAAACAGATGCTGAATCTCCGTCCCCTGGTAGCGAAAGCGGTCAGCGTCGTTTTGGCAGGCGCGAAAGCGCATCACCGAGCCGTTGACCAGCTGCCATTCCCGACGCGTGTGCGCATAGACACCCAGCGCTTCAGGGATGGAGGCGCACGCCTCCCCGATGAGCGTGTCCTCCAGCTCGGGATAGGTGCGGCGAAACAGGTAAGCCGCCGTGCCCGGGTATTCCAGGCAGCGCATCAGCGCCTCCATGACGATGGCCTTGGTTTTGCCCCCGCCCGCCGCGCCGCCGTACAGCGCTTCGTCCGCCGTGCTTTGGTGAAACAGGCGCTGCTTCGGGGTGGGCGTGTATGGCGGGGTTATCCGCATTCGGTTGTGTCTTCGGGTCGGGGAACCTGATGGATCAGCACGATTCCCGTTTCGCACTTTTCCTGTCCGCTCTCCAGCCCTCTCATCGCGCCGTCCATCACCTTAAGCGCGCTTTCCACCATTTTATAGTCGGCATCGCCCTGCCCTTCCACCCGGTCGATGGCCACATCCACCGCCTTGTCCGCCCAGTGTACAAACTTGCGATAGACCCGGTCGGTACTTTTACGCAAGCACATCCTCCTTTCATTCTTTGTTTACGAACGTTTGTTCGATGCTTAATATAACATCTCCTGCCTGCCAAAAATGGTTTTTTCGCTGCTTGACAAAAATATTTTTTTCGTTCCGGCTCCCATTTGTGAGCAGTTTTTTTGCGCCTCGCAAAAATCTTTACCGTCTGCCGCCTCACTGGCCTGCATTTTTAAGCGCGCCGGTGGTTGTGCCGCCTCTTTCGCCCTGCTAAAATAACATGATATGAAAACATGAGGAGGACACTTTATGGATCATAAAGCTTTGGTCGTCATCGACATTCAAAACGACATCACAAAAAACTATAAGGAGATCATTGGGAATATCAACCGGGCTGTTGATTGGGCGGCGGGAAGCGATGTTTCCGTTGTCTATATCAAGCACCACAATTTATCCGCCGGAACGAGAACCTTTAAGCCCGATACCCTCGGTGCGGAATTGGTGGCGGATATGAAAATAGCATCGGACAATATCTTTACCAAAACAAAAGGAAACGCGCTGACCAGCGAAGCTTTTGCGGCCTTTGTGGAGGACAACCAAATCAGCGAGTTCTATATTGCCGGGGCGGATGCCGTCGCCTGCGTCAAATCGACCTGCTACAATTTGGCAAAAGCGGGCTATCGCGTTCATGTTTTGTCTGACTGCATCACCAGTTATGACAAGAGCAAAATTCCCGAAATGCTTCAATATTACCAGAGCAAAGGGTGTGTGGTCGAATCGCTGCGCGACGTGATGGGCTAGAACAGCGCCGGAAAATTGCTTCGCGTTCTCCCGAAAAAAATGATGGACACCCTGCAAAAAGGGCATCCCCGCTGACAAAACGGTGATGCCCCTAAACTACGTCACGCTGCGGCGCAAGATTCCTTTTTTATTGGTAGGTGTGCCGCTGCCCGGCTGCTTCTGGGCGAACCGGACGCGCTCCTTGAGGCGCGGCTCTCCTTTGCGGCGGCCGCCCGTGGGGCGCAGGCCGTC
>JAQUVY010000023.1:5777-25060 GCA_028693155.1 Eubacteriales bacterium | reverse complement strand
CGCCTTGCCTTTGGCAAGGCGCTTTTGGGTGAGCGCACTCAGCAGCACCAGCGCGCCGCCCAGCATACCAAAGGAAACCACCAGTGTCAGCACCAGATTGTTGGTGAACCCGGCTACCAGATAGCCCACCAGGCAGCACACGCCCACCGTCAAAACATAGGGCAATTGGGTGGAGACATGATCCAAATGGTTGCAGCCCGCGCCGGTGGAGGACAGGATGGTTGTGTCCGAAATGGGCGAGCAGTGATCACCCAGCACGGAGCCTGCCAGCGTCGCCGCCAGCGATACCACCATAAGCTCGGGCGCGGTGCTTTGGCAAACCGTCGCCACAATGGGGATCAGAATGCCGAAGGTGCCCCAGGACGTACCCGTCGAAAAAGACAACACACTGGCAATGGCGAAAATGATGGCCGGAATCAGCGCCACCGGCATCTGCGAGGCCTTCACCAGGCTGCCCACATAGCCGCCGGTGTTGAGCAGGTCGCGGCACACGCCGCTGATGGTCCAGGCCAGCGTCAAAATGATGAACGCAGGAACCATGGACTTGACACCCATGGTGATGCCGCCCATAAAATCCTTAAAGGACAGCACCCTGCGGATCCGATAATACAGGAAGGTGAAGATCAGCGCGCCAAAGGCGCCCAAGGCCAGCGCCGGGCCGGCGTCCGTGTTGCCGAACCCATCGGCCAGCGTCATGCCGGCTCCGGGGGCAAAATAACCGCCCACATACAGCATGCTCAAAATGCACAGCACGATGAGCACGGCGATGGGCACCACCAGATCCCAAACTTTGCCTTTGTCGGATATTTTGACCTTTTGCAGCTCGTCATCCGCCGTATCGGGGTTTTCCCGCGAATGCAGATCGCCCTTTTCCACGGCGTTGCGCTCAAAGCGCGCCATGGGGCCAAAATCGGCCTTTTTCATCACCGATACCGCAACCACCATGGCGATGGTGAGCAGCGCGTACAGGTTATACGGTATGGTCTGCACAAAGGTCTCCATGCCGTTTACACCGGCATCGGTCAGCTGAGAAATGACCGACGCCGCCCAGGACGAAATGGGCGCGATGATGCAGATGGGCGCCGCAGTGGCGTCGATCAGGTACGCCAGCTTTGCCCTGGAAATCTTAAATTTGTCGGTCACGGGACGCATGACCGTGCCGATGGTCAGGCAGTTGAAATAGTCGTCCACAAAGATCAGCGCGCCCAGCGCCGAGGTGGCCAGCAAGGCCGAGCGGCGGCCTTTGAGCTTTTGCGACGCCCACTCTCCATAGGCGCGCGAGCCGCCCGCCATGGTGATGACCGCCACCAGCGCGCCCAGCAGCGCCAGAAACAGGATCATGGAGCCGTTGCTCCCCAGCTTGTCTGCCATCAGCGACATGGTCACCTGGAAGATGCCCACAAAGCCCAGACCCGACGCAATGGTATAAATACACGCGCCCGAAAGGATGCCGATGATGAGCGATGAGATGACCTCCTTGGTCAACAGCGCCAGCACGATGGCGATGAGCGGAGGCACCACCGACCAAAAGCCGACGTCAATGGAAGTTAAGTCCATACGCTTCACCCCTTTAAATTGATGATGCAATTATGTTAGCCGATACTTCGCCAAAAGGCAAGCAAAATCCACATATTTCTCTTCTATTTTCGAAAAACTTTTTTTGATCTCTCCTTTTGCCGCCCGATGCCCCACTCCCGGCTGCGGGGCATGATCCCGACACCCCGGGGTACGCCGCATGGCGGCAAAAGGGCGCGGCCTTCCCGGCGGCTTCGCCGGGGGCAGAAAAAGCCGCTCCGCTGCGTCCGCATCGCTCCGGCTGCGCAAAACGCTTCCCCCGCCTGCCGTCGTGTTTTTTCTGCCGCGGCTGTCCCCCGCGCTGCGCCACCCGCCGCGCCCGGCAATTTGAATCGTTTTCATGAAAAAATTCTGGTACTTTCACATAAATCCATGGTTCTTTCCCCTTTTCCGGCATGCTATGATGAAAAAAAATCGGCGGCAGCCATTCTGGAGGAGGGGCTTATGGAGAATCGGGAATGCATCGCGGCCATACGGGAAAACGTGGCCAAGGCCATGATCGGCAAAGAAGAAACAGTTGATCTTATGCTGTGCACCATGCTGTGCGGGGGACATCTGCTGGTGGAGGACGTGCCGGGCATCGGCAAAACCACCTTGGTCAGCGCGCTGGCTCGCTCCATGGCGCTGAGCTTTCGGCGCATTCAGTTCACGCCCGATCTGATGCCCAGCGACATCACCGGCTTTACCATGCCGGACATCAAAACCGGGGAATTCAATTACGTTGCCGGGGCGGCCATGTGCCAGGTGGTGCTGGCCGACGAGATCAACCGCGCCTCTCCCAAGACCCAGTCCGCCCTGCTGGAGGCCATGCAGGAGGGGCAGGTCACGGTGGACGGCGTCACGCACCCCCTGCCGCGCCCCTTTATGGTGCTTGCCACCCAAAACCCGGTAGAATTCGCCGGCACCTACCCGCTGCCCGAGGCACAGCTGGATCGCTTTTTGATGTGCCTGTCGTTGGGCTACCCCTCCACCGAGGAGGAGATGGCCATTTTGGAACGCTTTGGCGGCGCGGGCGCGCCGCAGCTGAGCAGCGTGGCCTCCGCGCAGGATCTGCTGACCCTGCAATCTCAGGTGGACGGCGTGCTGTGCGCACCGCTGGTGATGGAATACATCATTTTGCTGGCCAACCAGACCCGACGCCATAAGGATCTGCAGCTGGGCGTCAGCCCGCGCGGTTCTCTGGCGCTGATGCGCGCGGCAAAGGCCTGGGCGCTGATGCAGGGGCGGGACTACGTGCTGCCCGACGACGTGCAGCGCCTGGTCATGCCCGTGTGGAGCCACCGGCTGACGGCTCGCCCCGAAGCTCTTTTGCGGGAGATGACCCCCCGGCGCATCCTGCAAAACATTGTGACGGCGCAGCCTTTGCCGGTGCAAAAGTGAGGGCGCGAAGGGGCCTGTATCTTGCCCTGATGGCGGTTTGCCTGTTTTTAGGGCTGTATACCGGCCAACGGCTGTATTATCTGGCGGCCTGCGCGCTGGCGCTGGCCATGGCTTTGAGCGCCGCGCTGGCCTTTTGGGGCATGACGGCGCTGCGCTATCAGCAAAGCATCGCCCAGGGCATGGTGCAAAAGGGCGATGCGGTCACCATGCTTTTTGACCTTCAAAACGGCATGCCTTTGCCGCTGCCCTACCTTCGCCTGACTTACCACACCCTGCCCAGCAGCATTGCCGGCACGCCGCTCACCCAAACGCTGTGGCTGCCCGGGCTGGGCAGCCGTCAGCTGTCCGTTCCCTTTCCCGCCCAGTACTGGGGGCGCTACCACATCGGTCTGATCCAGGCCGAAGTAGGCGATCCGCTGGGTCTGTTTCGCTTCACGCTGCGGCTGGATAAGCTGTCCTATCACAAGCCTTTGCGCGTGTTGGTATATCCGCGCACGCTGATGCCCGCCCGCATGAACCTGCCCGCCCGCCTGACCCAGGGACAGGACGACCGGCGCGGGCAGCCGGTGGAGCACAGCGCCCAGCTGGATCAGATCCGCGCCTATCGCCGTGGGGATGCGCTGCGCCGCGTGCACTGGAAGCTGACAGCACGCAACCGGGCGCTGATGGTCAAGGTCTATGAGGATTCTTCCCGCCCCCGCCTGCTGCTGGCGGTGGACTGCCGCGCCCACGGCTATGACGGCGTGGACGCCATCCGGGTAGAAGACACGGTGGTGGAAAGCGCCGCTGCCATCAGCAACTACGCGCTGCACCACGGCCTGCCGCTGCGCCTGCTGGCCTATCCCGCCGAGGGCGCCCTGCGGCTGGAGGGGGACGACGCTTCTCACTTTGCCGCCTTTCACCAGAGCATCGCCGCGCTGACCTTTGACGGCGAATTTGCGCTGGAGCAGATTTTGCCGGTGGAGCCTTTTGACCGGGAAATGGGCGTCATCGTGCTGACCGCCCGCCTGACCTCCGCGCTGTTTGACCAGCTGGTGACCCAACGCATGAAGGGTGTGCGCGTGCTCGCGCTTTGCGTCGCCGCGCCGGACAATGATGACGAATGCCAGCGCGCGGCGGAAAAGCTGCGCGAGCGCGGGGTGCGCGCTGCCGTTTTGCCGGCAGGCGGCGACGTATGCAAGGCGGTGAGTGAGCTATGAAGGAGCAATGGAAACGGCAATTCGGGGCGCAGGCCGCCCAAGCGGGCGTTTTTCTTGCGCTGGCCTATGGCTTATCGTGGATCGTGCTGCGCGCCGCGCAGACCCCCGTGCCGTGGTGGCAGCCTCTGGCGCTGCTGGTGGCACTTTATGCCGTGCTGGAAACCGGGCGGCGAAAGTGGTGGCTCCTGCCTGCGCTGGGCGTTCTTGCCTGCGGCGGCGTGGCGCTGGCGCTTTGGCGGCTTCCCGTCTGGCGCGCGCAGATGGCCGTGTCGTTCGGGCAGGCCACCGCGGCTTTCTCCGAGCTTTTTTCCGCCGGAAGGGTCAGCGAGCCCACGGCTGCCCTCCTTTTGCCCACGGTTCTGGCGCTGGGCATCGCAGCGTTTTTTCTGCTGCGCACCCGCAAAGCCTGGCCGGCAGCACTGGCCGCGCTTTTGCTGCTGGGCTGGGGATGCTCTTTGGGCTGGCGAAATACGGAAACCGGGCTGTGCCTGTGCCTGACCGCCTTGGGCGCTCAGCTGGGCGTCGCGGCCTACGCCTCCCACAAAGAGCAAAAGGATCAGCGCCCCCACGCGGCGCTGGGCGCGGCTTGCGCGGCGCTGGCTGCGGTGCTGCTTACCGCCACGCTCATTCCGGCAGGGACGTCCTTATCGGCCTGGCCGTGGCTGCGCACCCAGGTTGAAGACCTGAACGATGTGCTGTCCAACTACACCTCGCTGGGCGCGGCGCGCCCCCGCGATCTGTTTTCGGTAAGCAAGACCGGCTTTGGCTCCTCCGACGGCAAACTGGGCGGCCCCGCCGTTCAAGACGACGCGTTTTACCTGCGCGTCACCGCGCCCAGCGGCACGCTGCTGCGGGGCAGCATTCGCAACGCGTACTCCGGCGACGCCTGGACGAGCACGCTGGAGGCGGGGCAGCGGCGTTTCGGCAGTGTTTATTGGAACGCGCAGCTGGCTCGGGTATACAACCATACCGTGGAGGGCTGGCAAAACATGACGCTGGAGGGGCAGGCCATGCTGGCCACGCCCACCACGCTGACCATTCAGCACCTGACGCAGGACACCTCCAGCCTTTTCGGCGCCGGGCGCGTCAAGGCCGTGACCTCCAACGTGGGCGCCAGCCTGATCCCCTATTTTGATATAAACGGCGAGATGTTTTCTCAGTATTATGTCAGCCGCAACTATTCCTACACGGTGGACACCAGCCTGATTCTGACAAACGCCTCGGGCTTTGACGCCTTTATGGAGCGCTACACCGCCCGCGAAACGGCGGCGGATACGCCAGAGCTGTCCGAATACCTCGCCCTGCCCGACGAATTGCCCGATGAGGTAAAGACTCTTGCCCAGTCGCTGAGCGCCGACTCGGCTTCCCCGTACGGCAAAGCCGTTGCCCTGCGCGATTATCTGCGAACCTTCACCTACACGCTGACCCCCGGCGAGGTGCCTCAGGGGCAGGACTTTGTGGCGCACTTTTTGGAGACCAAAGAGGGCTACTGCACCTACTACGCCTCGGCGCTGGCCGTCATGGCGCGCTGCGTGGGCATCCCCTCGCGCTATGTGGAAGGCTTTCTCGTGCCCCAGCATACGGACGACAACCCCTGCCTGATCTCAGGCAAGCAGGCACACGCCTGGGTGGAGCTTTATTTCCCCGGCGCGGGGTGGATCCCCATGGACGCAACGCCGGGAGATTCGCTGAACACCCAGCTGGTGCTGCCGCCCTCTTCTCAGGAGGAGAACCGCTACACCATGCCGCCCATAGAGACCCCCGCGCCCGAGCAAAGCACGGCCGACCCGGTGCAGGAAGCGCCGCGCGATCTGTCCGCGCTGTGGAAAGGTCTGGCCGTTCTTTGCGGGGCGATCCTGCTGTTTTTGCCCTGGCTGCCGTGGATCCTGCATGCCCGGTCCATGACCCGGCGCGCCTGGGAGCGGGCGTTTCCCGACCCGGCGCTGCGCACCGAAGCCTATTGGGCAAACGCCGTAAAGGTGCTGCGGGAATTTGAAAGCAAGGCATCGCCCGGCGACACGCCCTTTGCCACGGCGCAGCGCATGGACCGGTGGCTGCGCCTGCCCAGCGGCTCGCTGGAGGACTTGGCCGGCATTGTGGTGCGCCTGCGCTACGCCCGGCAAATGCCCACGCAGGAGGAGCTGCTCTGGTGCCACACCTTCACGCGCGAGCTGGAGGGACTGCTGCGGCAATTTTTGGGAATCAACGCCTATTACCGGCAGCGAGTCACCAAGCGCAAGTTCTAAAGCGCAATAATTTACGGTTCCTTGCGCATCGGCTCGGATGCGCAAGGATTTTTTATTCCCCGGCAGGGATGTATCTTGCAAACACCCCGGCAAACGCCTATGATGGAAAAAATGTTAGGAGGCTATCTTTCATGGCGAAGATCTATCAGGACAGGACCGAATTGATCGGCGGCACGCCGCTGTTGCAGGTTAACCAGCGTTTCGGGGAGGAGATCCCTGCCCGCATTTTGGCGAAAATGGAGTGCTTTAACCCGGCGGGCAGCGCAAAGGACCGCATCGCGCTGGCCATGGTGCTGGATGCCGAAAGCAAAGGGCTTTTGCGCCCCGGCTCGGTCATCATTGAGCCCACCAGCGGAAACACGGGCATCGGCTTGGCCGCTGTGGCGGCGCAGCGCGGCTATCGCGCCATTTTCACCATGCCTGAAACCATGTCGGTGGAGCGGCGTGAGCTGCTCAAGGCTTTTGGCGCCGAAATTGTTTTGACCCCCGGTCCCCAGGGCATGCAGGGCGCAGTGGACAAAGCCGACGAGCTTTCCCGTTCCATTCCCGACAGCATCGTCGCGGGGCAGTTCATCAACCCCGCCAACCCCGCCGCCCACTACGCCACCACCGGTCCTGAGATCTGGCAGGACACGGACGGGCAGGTGGATATTTTCGTGGCAGGCGTGGGCACGGGCGGCACCATCAGCGGCGCGGGAAGGTATCTGAAAAAGAAGAACCCGGCCATTCGGGTGGTGGCAGTGGAGCCTCTGCGCTCTCCGCTGCTTTCCCAAGGCAAGGCCGGCCCTCACGGTGTGCAGGGCATCGGCGCAAACTTCGTGCCCGCCGTGCTGGACACCACGGTTTATGACGAGATCATCCCCGTGGGCGACGCGGAGGCCATGAACACCGGGCGGCACTTTGCCCACACCCAGGGAATTCTGGTGGGCATTTCCTCCGGCGCGGCGCTCTGGGCAGCCTATCAGCTGGCCAAGCGGCCGGAAAACGCCGCCAAGACCATCGTGGTCATGCTGCCGGACACGGGAGAACGGTATCTGTCCACCGCGATGTTCCAAAATGGACAGTGAGTTCCTGCAAACCTGGCTGGGCGGGTTTTCCGCCGGGCTGGATGCGCTAGACCCCGACGCGGCCGATGCGCTGCTGGCGCGGTGCGCGCACGCGTGCGGCGAATCCTTTCCACTGCCCATCTATCGGCAGGCGGCGCAGACCGCCCTCGATGTTGACGAGCTGATCCGCACTTTATCCTCGCGGTTTCCAAACACGCGGATGGAACACACCGCCGCGCAGCAGATCACCGTCGTGTATACCCGCTGCAGCTGCGATCTGTACGCAAGCGGTGTGCGCTCGCCCCGTCTGTGCCGGTGCTCCGCCTTAAGCCTGCGGGAATGCTGGCAGGCGGCGCTGGGCACGACGGTGACCATTGTGCCCCGCAGCACCATTTTGAACGGCGGGGAGCGCTGCGTATTTGAGGTGAACTGGTAGCTTTGGCGTATATCCGATGAAAAAAAGGAGCCATCCCCTTGCGGGGATGGCTCCTTTTCATCTCGAATGGTTGAAGCGGTTTGCGTTGTGTTTTAGTTGAACAGCGCCCACTTATCGGTCCAGTATTTCTCCAAAGTCTCCAAACCAGCCTGGTCACACTTAGTGACAAAGTCCGTGTAGGTCTTTTCAAAGTTGGCTTCAGAGTCTGCCATGACCATCTTGGGGAAGTCGGTGAAGCTCAAGTCACACACCTTCGCCAGGATCATGCCCTCGGTAGAATCATCAATAGCAGGATTGCGCACGCCGTCAAAGATGTCCAGCTTCATGCGATCGCCGTAGATCTCATACCAGGCGCGACGCTGATCGGTCCAAACCTCGAACAGGGAGTTGCAGTAATACTGATCGTGCATGGCACGGGTCTGCCAGAAGCCCCACTTCTTGGTGTAGTCGGACGGATCGGCCATGTTGTCCCACGCAGCGGTCTTCACCGGCGCGGATTTGTCTTCATTCCACTGCCAGTGCACACCTTCGATGCCCCAGCCGCACAGCTGACGGCCTTCCATGGTGGTCTGGTAGCCCAGGAAGCGCATGACGCCTTCCAGAACGTCGCCGGTGGTCTTAGTGGTGACCATGGTGGCCAGCCAGCCAGCGCCGGACTTGTTGTACAGGCCGTTGGCTTTTTCACCGTTGATGGTTTCGAAGTAAGGAATGGGGGTGTACTCTACACTGTAGGCGTGGTTGCCGATGGTGCCGTGGAACGCGGCTACCTGGCCATTGTCAACCTTCTGGTTGGAAATGTCGCTGCCGTCTACAAACGAGGAGGGATCAATATAACCGGAACGATACAAATCGTTCATCCAAGCAACCATTTCCTTGAACTTGGGATTCCGAATGATAGAAGTGACCTTGCCATCGCTCGAAACGTCATAATGGGTCAAGCCCCACTCACCCTGATAATCCCAGTTGGGCGAGTCGCTGTTGATGAACAGGCTGCCCTCGGATGAGGTTGCGGAGGTTGCAGCTGCGGGATAGTTGTACATATACAGCGTGGGCAGGTCGGGGTATTTTTCTTTGATCATGCCCAGCATGGCCTTGTAGGCTTCGGGGGTGGAGACGTCGGGCTTGCCGATGCCTTCCCACACCTCAGTCAGCACGTTGGTGCAGCGGAACACGGCCTCAATCTTCGGCCAGGTGTCGTGGTTCAGCACCCAGGGGGTGTAAATGTAGTTGGTCCAGTAATAGTTTTTGCCATCCTTGTACTTGTGATAGGTGAAGTACTCGGGCTCGATGTCGGTCAGCATGGACGGATAATACTGTTCCATCAGGTCATTGATGCAGTACACCGCGCCGGCGTCAATCATCTTGCCCACGGCCGCGTTGGTGCGGGGGGTGGAGATGATCTCAGGCAGGTCGCCCGAGGACATCATGATGTTCAGCTTCTGGCCGTCATCGCTGGTGGGCACCTCGTAGGTAACCTCCACGTTGGTGCGCTTCTCTATTTCGGTCTTAATATCCGTTTGGTTCACGTTGTGAGAAGCCATATTCCAGAAATGCGTAAAGGAAACCTTCTTGCCTTGGTCGGGAGCTTTGGATTCCTCGGTCTTGCCGGCATCGCTGGCGGCAGGCGCTGTGGTGGGTTCGGCCGCGGGTTTCTTGGCACAGCCGGCAACCATTGCCAGCACCATGCACAAAATAACCACGATCGACACAAGAGATACGAGCTTTTTGTTCATTGCGATCCTCCTTTATGGTTTTTCACAATTCTCATTTTCATTGCCCTGCGCCGACAAACGAAGAGCAAATTGGTTTTATTAGTGCATTATTTATGGCACAGCGTACTTTTTAGTAATACACGGGGTTTCCTTAAGTAGCACATTTAGTATAATACGCTCTCCCCGTCTCTTAAACCCACTATATTTATTTTTAGTGTATTATCTTTATTTTTAAAAAGCACATATGGTCATTCGGTTCAATTTTAATGTCGTATTTTTGATAATATTGCCTTGCCGCTATTTACAGTTTGTTCATATTTTTTAGTGCTGTGCTTTTTTCGCGTCTTTTCCTTTATCAATATTTCTTTCTAAAAAAATAACCCTCGACATATTGGTGCAATATTTTTACTTATTATCTGTATTCCGCTAATTAATTTTCTATACGCGCAATTTCGCTACCAATATTTATGGCTTCCATCGTTCTTCGCATGAAATTTTTTATGTTCGGTACTTCTTTTCTTTTATTGGGGAATACGATACACTTAAGGCACAATCCAATTCACCGGCAAAAAGGAGGCTGACTTTATGTCTGTGCGCACATCCTTTACCAAGCAGGAACGCAGCTGGATGATGTATGACTGGGCCAACTCGGTTCACTCGGTGGTCGTGGTCACCATTCTGCCCATCTTCTACAACTCCATTACCCACAACAGCGTGGACGCTGTCTCCCGCTGGGGGACGGGCACCTCGGCGGCCATGCTCATCGTGGCGCTGCTGACACCTTTTTTGGGCGTGCTGGGCGATTTTAAGAATGCCCGAAAACGGATGTTTACCTTCTTTTTGCTGCTGGGCGCGCTGGCCTGTGCCTTTATGGCACCCACGCCCTATTTGGCCGCCAAGGCTGCCGACGCTTCCGGCCTTGCCGCGCTGGTGCTCGTTCTTTACATCATCAGCACCATCGGCTTTGCCGGGGCAAACATTTCCTACGACGCCTTTTTGCCCGAGGTAACCACCAACGAGCGGATGGATCGGGTGTCCATCCTGGGCTACGGGCTGGGCTATATCGGCGGCTCCACCATTCCGCTGCTGATCTTCCTCATCATGAATCTGGTCGGCCTGCCCATGACCTTTTGCCTGGCCTTCGCCTTTGGCCTCACCGCGGTGTGGTGGGTGCTTTTCTCCATCCCCATGTGGAAAAACGTGAAGCAGACACACTACGTGGAAAAGGAAAAGGGCGTGCTGCGGGACAGCCTGCGCATGCTGGGGAAAACGCTGCGTGAGATCTTCCGCAACAAGGTCATGCTGGTTTTCCTGATTGCCTATTTCTTTTATATAGACGGCGTGGGCACCATCATCCATATGTCCACCATCTACGGCAGCGCGCTGGGCATCGACTCCACGCAAATGCTGCTGGCTCTGCTGGTGGTGCAGCTGCTGGGGCTGCCCTTCGCCCTGATTTATACGAAACTGTCGGCCAAGTTTGGCCCGCGCACCATGGTGGGTGTGGCCATCCTCATTTACTCGGGCATTTGCGTATTCGGGTTTTTCGTGCGCAGCGCCTGGCAGTTTTGGCTGCTGGCCGTGTTGGTGTCCACCTCGCAGGGCGGCATTCAGGCGCTGTCCCGCTCGCTGTTCGGCAAAATGATTCCCGACCAGCGCCGCAGCGGAGAATTCTTCGGGGTGTACGATATTTTTGGGAAATTTTCTTCCATCATGGGGCCGGCGCTGTTCGGCGGCGTGACGGCCTGGGTGGCCTCGGCGCTGATGAACCGCCAGGGCTTGACCGACGCTACCGTCACCACCGATCAGCTTTCGGCCATTTCCAAGCAGGCCTCCCCCTGGGGCGTGCTGAGCGTGATGGTTCTGTTTATCATCGGCGCGGTGCTGTACTTCATTGTGCTGCCGCGCATGGAAAAAAAGCAGGCGCTTTCGGAGCAATAGAAAACCATGCCGGATATTTACACCCATGAAAGATTTGCAAAGGCGGCGCGCGCTGCGCTGCCGCCCTCGCTGTCCCCGCACGCGGCGCAGTGCCCCTATGCCTATCTGCTGGGGGCCAACGGGCCCGACCCGCTGTTTTACCATCGCATTTGGAAGGGTGGAAGCCGCCGCCGGCTGCTGCAGCTGGCCATTCGGCTTCACCGGGAAAAAACCGCCGAGCTGCTATGGGCGCTGACCACGCAGGCGCGCACCCCCGCGCAAGTGGCTTACGCCTGCGGTTTTTTGTGCCATTACGCGCTGGATTCGTCGGTACACCCCTATGTCTACGCGCAGACGGCGCCCGGCGGGCTTTACGATATGCCCGGCGGTCATGGGCTGCTGGAAGGTGCCATCGACGGCGCGCTCTGCCTTGCCGACCACCCCGACGCCGCCTCTGCGGCCATTGCGCCGGGAGCGCTGTCGCCGGCGCTTTTGCCCCGGGAAGAACTTAGGCAGATTTCCGAGCTTCTCAGCGCCTGTCTGGGGCAGGTGTTTGGGGTGCGCGTCCCCGCGCGCTGTATCGGGCAAAGCGTTCGGGATATGGATCGCATCGCGCGCTTTTTGTATCGCCCCCGCCGCGCTCGGCGGCGCTTTCTGGCGGTTTTGGAACATCTTCTCAAGCTGCCCGGCCAAATCACCGGCCACATTGCGCCGGAGACACTGCCCACAGAGGATTTTTTGAACGAGAGCCACGCCGCTTGGGTCGCCCCGGACAGCCCGGGGCAGGTGCGCCACGAATCGGTAGCGGAGCTGACCGAGCAGGCTCTCGCCCGTCTGCGCGGCTTTTTTGCCGCGGCCGCGGCGGCGCGAAGCGGGCAAATGGATGCCGCCCATTTTGGCGACGCGCTGGGACGCTGCTCCTATTCTTCCGACGTGCCGGATTCGGGGCGCTGAGCTTTTTCACACAAAAAAACCGTCTGAAGAAATCATTCTTCAGACGGTTTTTGTTTTTAAGAGGAGCCGCGTTTACGGCGTCGTGATCTCATACGGCCAGTTGATAATGCCGCCCAGATCATACACATTGGTATAGCCGGCCTCAACCAGCGCCTGTGCCGCCGCCGCGCTGCGCCGCCCACTGCGGCAATATACCACAATGGTCGCGGTTTGATCGGGCAATTTCTCCGGCGCCCGGGCGATCAGCTCGCTGTCCGGAATGAGCACGGCACCGGGAATATATCCCTGGTCGTACTCCTCCTGCGTGCGCACATCCACCAGCGTGTAGGTGCGTCCCTCGTCCATCCATCCCTTCATCTGCTCAGGCGACAGCGCCTCGGGAGCGGCGGGCTGGGCAACGGTGGGCTGCGCAGTGGTGGGCGCTGCCGGCCGGCCGGCGCACCCCGCCAGGATGCCGCCCAGCAGCAAAACGCCTGCCAACATCAAAAACAATCCTTTGTGCATGTTAATCCAGCATTTTGAGAATGTCTGCCTTGCCGCGCGCGCCCACAGCCTTGTTGGCGACCTGGCCGCCCTTGAACACCAGCAGGGTGGGAATGCTCATCACGCCAAACTGCTGCGCCAGCTCAGGCTGCTCGTCCACGTTGATCTTGCCCACCGTAACATCGTTGCGCTCCTCGGCGATCTGATCCACAATGGGGGACACCATGCGGCACGGACCGCACCAGGGAGCCCAAAAGTCGACGAGCACCGGCTGGGCGCTTTCCAGCACCTGCGTTTTAAAGTTATCCTTCGTCACAGTCAAAACTGCCATGATATCAATCTCCTTTACGTCGGTTGTGATACCTTTATCATACCCACCGGGGATAGAAATTTATCACTGCCGGTGGTAATTTCTTGCGAAAACGTTTTTCGCGCAGCCCGGTCATGCTATAATAAACAAAATCGCAAAAAAGCGCCTTTGCGCTTGAAATAAAGGAATGGGTATGGAACAGGAGATCCTTCAACAGCTGCGCCGCACCGAACAGGAGCAGGGGATCCGCGTGCTCTTTGCCGCCGAAGCCGGCAGCCGGGCATGGGGATTTTCCGCCCCGCAGGACGCATACGACGTCCGTTTTGTCTATGTACGCCCCCGCCGGGAATACCTTCGTCTGGACGACACGCCCGACAGCCTGTGCATTTCCTGCGGCAACGCCGGCATAACGGGATGGGATCTGCGCAGGGCGCTGCAGCGGATCTACGACGGGCACCCCGGTCTTTCGCAGTGGTGCGAATCGCCGCTGCTTTACGAAGCCGGTGCCGCGTTTCCCCAACTGAGAAAGGCCTGCCGCGCGTATTTTTCCCCCGCGGCCACGGCGCGCTATTATTCCCGCAGCGCGCAAAAGGCCTGTGCGCTGCCGCTGGAACCGGGCACTTATCTGTATGCGCTACGCGCGGTTTTGTGCTGCCGGTGGGCGGTGGAGCGCTGCGAGCCTCCGCCGGTGGAGCTGCGCCAGCTGATGCGCTGCCAAACCGACGCCTCGCTTTGGCGCATTGTGGATTACCTGCTGCAATGCCGCGCCGACCCGCTCCCCGACACTTCCTTTTCCTTCATCCCTCAGCTGGACGATTATCTGTCGGGCTCTCTGGCCGATTTGCAGCCCTGCCTGGAAACGCTGCACGAGCCTTCCCGCCCGGGCTGGGAACCCTTGAACGAGTTGTTTTTATCCATTGTTTCCGGCTGTTAAAGGAGGTGCCCCGTGGCGAAATCATCCAACCAGAAGCTGAAGCTGCTGTATCTGCGCCAATATTTGGAGCAGCAAAGCGACGAAACCCATCCCGTATCCATGCAGGCCATGCTGGAGTGGCTGCGCGCCAATGGCATTTGCGCCGAGCGAAAAAGCATTTATGACGACATTGACACGCTGCGTTTGTTTGGGATGGATATCGTTCACGTTCGCGAGGGGTACTATTTGGCGCAGCGCCCCTTTGAGCTGGCCGAGCTGAAGCTGCTGGTGGACAGCGTGCAGGCCTCGCAGTTCATCACCCACCGCAAAACCCTTTCCCTCATCCGCAAGCTGGAGGGGCAGTGCAGCCGCTATCAGGCGCAGGGATTGCAAAGGCAGGTCATGGTGGCCAACCGGGTCAAGCACATGAACGAAAGCATTTACTACCACGTGGATGCCCTGCACAGCGCCATTGCGCAGGATCGCCAAATCACCTTTCGCTATTTCGAATACACCGTATCCAAGGAGCGCAGCTACCGCCACGGCGGCGCGCTTTACTGCGTCAGCCCCTATGCCCTCACTTGGGATAATGAGAATTATTATCTCATCGGCTACGACGCCGGGCGGGACATGATCCGCCATTACCGGGTGGATAAAATGGAGGGCATTGCCCTCGTCGACCAACCCCGGGTGGGGCGGGACGCCTTTGCCCAGCTGGATATGGCCGCCTACACGCGCCGCACCTTTTCCATGTACGGCGGGGAGGAACGCCCGGTGGAGCTACGCTTTGAAAACCGGCTGGCCGGGGTGGTGCTGGATCGCTTTGGCAAGGACGTTTCGCTGATCAAAGACGGCGAGGCGCATTTCCTCATTCGCCAGGCGCTGGTGGTCAGCCCGCAGTTTTTCGGCTGGCTTTTCGGGCTGGGCGCAGGCGCCTGCCTCACCGGCCCGCAGAATGTGGTGGAGGAGCTGCGGAAATATCTGGAGGGCATCGGCGCGCTATATTCGCTGCCCAAAGAGCTTTAGGCCGCCGCGCGGGCATCCGCGCACATGGCAGGCCGTCAAAAAACCCGCGCTGCTTTTTGCAGCGCGGGTCTTGTTTTTTGTGCAGCTTTCGCCCGGGGCAGGGGCGAAATGCGAACCGCGGCAAGGGCGCGGCCGACTATTTTTTACCCTTGATGAGCGGCGAAATGCGCTTGTAGATCAGGAAGGTGATGATCACGTTGGCCATGCCCTTTAAAAAGGTGAAAGGCACGTTAAAGTAGATCAACGCCTGCCAGAGGTTTTTCACCGCCGGCAAAATGGCCTGATACATCCCCAAAATGGCCTCCATGGGCATAAAGGCCGTATAGACCGGGTAGACCACATAATAGTTGGAAAAAACGCTGAACACCGCCATGGCGGCTGCGCCGATCAGCGAGCCGATCAACGCGCCCTTACGCCCCTGCATTTTCTGGTAAACCAACCCGGCGATGCCCACGAAAGCCGCGCCCAAAAGGAAGTTGGACAGCTCCCCCACGCCGCCGGTGGTGGTGAAAAACAGGTTGACCAGATTTTTTACCAGGCAGACGAGCACGCCCCACCACGGCCCCAAGGCAAAGGAGGCGATGAGCGCGGGCAGCTCGGAAAAGTCCATTTTGAGAAAGCTGGGCATCAGCGGCACGTTAAAGCTCAAAAACATGAGCACCGAGGCGACCGCCGCCATGACCGCAGTCATGGTGAGCTTGCGAACGGGGAAAGGGCGAACGGTTTCTGGTTTCTGGGTCATTTTTCTCCTTTGAGATATGAGGTAAAAATTAAGACCCCGGGCAAATAAATACCCGGGGTCTCCTGTCATATCTTCTCTCATCCGGACTGTACCGTCGGCTCCGGAATTTCACCGGGATCTTGCCTTAAAAAAGGCTCGCGGGCTATACCGCCGGTTGGGATTTTCACCCCACCCCAAAGATACCTTGCGGAAATATTATATGCCCATACTCATCCGGATGCAAGCCCCCTGCAGCACCTGCGTAGGCGCCAGCTGACAAAAGGGCTCCCAGGGCAAATTGCGCAAGACGGTGAACAGGATCATGAGCGCAAGAAACGTCCACACCATCCACGGCTTCAAGGGAATGGACGGCCTGTGCCGCAGGATGCGGCTGATCTCCCACACGGCCAACACGCACGCCGCGGGGATCACAACAAACATAAATGGGTTCATCCGAAAGGCCGCGTACCAATGGCCGTTGAGCAGCTCATGCAGCCCGCGGGTAATGCCGCAGCCGGCGCAATAATACCCCGTCAGCTGATACCAAACGCAGGACAGCCCCGAGCTATACACAGCCTGGGGATAAGTCTTGAGCACCCACAGCGCGCCCGCACCCACAAAAAGGGCGGCCGCACCCAGCGCAGCCGCCGCAATTTTGACCCATTTCTTTTGCAAAAAACGGCTCATTCCGCTTAGATCAGGTTGTTAATGATCTCAGGCAGACTGCTCATCAGGCCGGTCGCCAGGCTGATGATAAAGCTCAGCACGCCCAGACCCAGACCCACAAAGAACATGATCTTGGCGATCTTGGTTTTCGCTTCGGCGTCTTCGAGGTTGCCCTTGTTAAAGGAGCTCATGCCGATGGCGCCAAACACAATACCCACGATGGCGGCCACGTTGCTGCAGCAGCACAGCACCGTCAGCACGATGTTCAGGATCATCCACAGCGTGGCGGGATTCTTCGCGTTGGGATCGTTGACCACGGCAGCGGGCTGAGCCTCGGTATAAGCGGGAGCTTCTACGGGTTGCTCGACAACGGGCTGTTCAACCACAGGCTGCTCAGCCGCGGGCTGCTCGAAGGCTTGCCCGCAGTTGGCGCAAAACATGGCCTGATCTTCATTGCCGGAGCCGCATTTCGTACAATACTTCATAATAACATCCTCCTTCAGCAAAAAAATGATTGCTGTTTTGACATAGTATAACATATTGACCATGGGAAAAAAATATCCACGCTTACTTTTTTTCAAACAACTCCGTGCTTTCCCTGCAAAAAACGCTCTTTCAGCGTTACTTTGCAAAAGATGCGCCGCTGCCTTTCATTCATCGTTATTTTTATTTGCAAAACAGGCTTGACATTTTTATCATTATGCAGTAGAATTTTAGAGCAATCAAAGATATGCGCTTGTAGCTCAGTGGACAGAGTGCCCGGCTACGAACCGGTAGGTCGCAGGTTCGAACCCTGCCAGGCGCGCCAAAACCATCACGTATGTGATGGTTTTTTTGTTTTAGCATGATTCCGCAAATCAGCAATCGGATTTTACAGCGCGTTCCGTTCGAATTTGCTGCTTCCGGGCAAAGGATGAGGTGCCCCATGAAAAAAAGATGTGCATGGATTGAGGCAGTCCTGATGATCCTCCTTTTGCAGGCGCTCCTGCTGCTGGCAAAAATGATCGGGGCTTCGTACACCGCGTTCGGGCAGCGCATGGCCATGATGAGCGCCATGACCGTGCTCAGCGTGCTGATCGTATGGTATGCAAAACTGAGGCAGACCAAGCTCTCGGTTTTTCCGGCTCGTTTCGGCAAGCTCTATATCATTTCCACGACAGCCGCCGTCTTGTTTTTGGTCGCCGCTCCGTCCAACTATACCGGCGGATATCCGGCCATTCTGTCGCTTCTGTACGGCAGCGTTGCAACGCCCATCTTTGAGGAGCTTCTTTTCCGCGGTTATTTGTGGAACAGGCTCAATGCCGTGCTTGCCAAAGAAGCCTACACCTACCTTTGGAACATCTTGCTCTTCACCGTTTGGCATCTGGGGTATATGCTCCCGCAGATCCTGGACGGCAACTGGTTCGCCGTGCTCACAAAGCTCGCCGCAGGCTTGCTGTACGGTGCGGTTTTGGGCTTTGTGCGCCTTAAGTGCAAAAATTGTTATCTCCCCATGCTCCTGCACGGCGTGCTGAATGCAATCATGATATAAATGCAGGGCATCGCCCTGCACCCATGTTGACCGTTGGGCTTGTGAGGAAGCGAGTGGTTCTCTGCGCATCGCTTGTTCTCGGGAGGGATGCTTGGAGCGTCAAAGCGGCTTCTCCCCGATGGAGGGATGTAAGGGGCGGTCGCCCCTTTAACCCCTTCAAGGGTACATAATAAGTTCCACGCCAGTTTTTAGCCGTTGGGCTTGTGAGAAAGCAACCGGTTCGCCGCAGGCTGTCTGCCCTCGGGAACGATGCTTTGGTCGTCTGGGCTGCTCCTCCCCGAAGAAAGGGTCAAGGGATGCAATCCCTTGTGGGTTTCTTGCTTTTCCTTTTATTCACCGCTCTCGTATTGCCGCTGCGCGGCAATATTGCGCGGGGCTTCTAGGCGTTTCAACTGCCAGTGCCGCTGGGGCGGCGCTGGTTAGGGATGCAATCCCTTGTGGGGGTTCTCCTTGTGACATGAACTATCCTGAGGAGGACTCGCCTCCGGTGGGGGTTAAGGGGAAGAGGGGACGTTCCGATGCGTCCCCTTGTTCCCCTTAACGATCCCCAGTACCCCTCCCGTCTGGGGACACCCCAGACCCCGGGAGCACTTTCGCCCTGCGGGCGAAAGCGTGAGGGTAGCTAAGAGCAACTGCTGACCCAGAGAAGCGAGCAAGCGACAATAGGGCGTCAACCCTATGACAGCGAGAAAGCCCCTCGCCAAAGGCGAGGGGCTAGGGCAGCCAAGAATTCTTGCTGACGATGATGCCGACAGAAACACCAAAGGTGTTCCGAGAGGCGGCAGCGAAACGCGCGGGCAGCAAAGAGCAATTGCTGCCGCGAAACGCAACCGGTTCGCCGCAGGCTGTCTGCCCTCGGGAACAGCACTTCGGGCGTCCTCACGGCTTCTCCCCGAAGAAAGGGTCAAGGGATGCAATCCCTTGTGGGGGCTCTCGCTTTCCTTCTTCCTACGCCGCTCTCATATTGCCGCTGCGCGGCAATATTGCGCGGGGCTTCTAGGCGTTTCAACTACCAGTGCCGCTAGGGCGGCGCTGGTTAGGGATGCAATCCCTTGTGGGGGCTCTCGCTTTCCTTCTTCCTACGCCGCTCTCATATTGCCGCTGCGCGGCAATATTGCGCGGGGCTTCTAGGCGTTTCAACTACCAGTGCCGCTAGGGCGGCGCT
>JAQUVY010000023.1:0-5677 GCA_028693155.1 Eubacteriales bacterium | reverse complement strand
GGTTAGGGATGCAATCCCTTGTGGGGGCTCTCGCTTTCCTTCTTCCTACGCCGCTCTCATATTGCCGCTGCGCGGCAATATTGCGCGGGGCTTCTAGGCGTTTCAACTACCAGTGCCGCTGGGGCGGCGCTGGTCAAGGGGGCGCACCGCCACAATTTCTTCGCCGCACTTTTGCCCATTTTCCGCAAATCCCATGGATTGATAAAGTGCCCGTGCAACGGTGTTTTCCGGCTCATAAGACAGCCAGCAATGGGTCGCGGGGCCGCAGGGAAAGGTTTGCAGATACTCCAATGCCACGGCGAGCGCCTGCCGCCCCAAGCCTCTGCCCTGATGGGCTTTGTCGATCATAAACCGCCACAGGCAATAGCCGCCGCGTGCCGCCGGCGGGTCATCCGCCTGAGAGGAACCGTAGCCGAACTGAACAAACCTCACCGGCGTATCCCCCTCGTAAATGCCCATGGCCTGCGCCGCCTCGCCGGACGCCAGCGCGCAATAGGCCTCCAACAGACTTTCGGTATTGGTGGCCACAAAGCTTTTTTGATCCTCCCGAACGGTCAGGCGGATGATGTCCAAAAGGTTATCCTCATTTACAGGCTTCAGTGTGATCATTTGTCTTTCTACCTAAATCGGCGCGCTGAAAAAGGGATAATCAGCGGCGCGCACGCGCTGAGCCGGCTCAGGCTGGCAGCTCACGTTTTTCAGGGAAATATCGCCTTGGCTCCAGGTGGCGATCAGGGCATCCGCCTTGCCGCGCACGGTCACATTTTCCAGCGTCAGGCGCGAAAAGTTGCAGGCATGCACCACCGCCGGGGCGGCAAAGCTCGCATCCAGCTCCATGTCCACATCCTTCATCTCCAGCGCGAAGGGCGTGTCGGCGTCGCCGTAGGCGTCCAGCGGCAGCTTGATGCCGGTCGCCGTCACGCCGCAAAAGGATAGGCTTTCCAGCGGGCGGTGCTTTTGCCAGGTTTCATTGCCCGAATAGTTGTAGTGCAGCAGGCGGTCGGCATTTTCAATGCGGCAGTCGGCCAGCACAATGTTTCCCGGGAGCACGGGGATGGGGAGCGAGTAATCGGCGTAATAGGTAAAGGCGCTGAGCATATTGCTGCGGTGCCCGTCCTGATGGTCGCTGCCCTCGGGCGACGGTACGCCGGCGCGCTTTTCCTCCGGCGTCAGGCTGCCCCGATGCAAATATTTCCCCGGCCCGAAGATGTGGCATTTTTCCACCCGCACGTTGGTTCCGGCGAAGCGCATGGCGCTGCAGGCCGAGTTCAGCTCGCAGTTTGTGATAAATACGTTCACATTGCCGAAGCCGGCAATGCAGTCATCCCCGGTGTAAAAGCGGCTGTTGCGGATGACGATGTTTTCGCAGTCCGCCGCGTCGAAGCCGTCATGTCCGGCCAGCACCGTGATGTCCTGGGTCACGATATTGCGGGAGAAAAGCAGATGATGCGCCCAATTGCCGCTGTGCTGCAGGGTATAGCCGCGCAGCGTCACGTTTTCGCAGTCAAACAGGTGAATGCCGTGGGGGCCGCGGTAATCCTCCTCCCCCTGGGCATCGTAGCAGTTGTTGCCGTCGATGCAGGCGCCCTCTTCCCCCTCAATTGCGATGTCGCGGGCGTGAATGGCGCGGATGAGCGCGTTGTTCCAGCGGGTGCCGGGCAGGCGCTTGAAGCGGTACTCGGGCTTGTCCGCCCGGTAGGCGGTCTCCCCGTGTATGGTGAACAGATGAACGTAGGGCGCGTCGGAGATTTCCCACGCGTTGAGCGGCTCCACCTCGTCGGTGAGATAGCCAAAGTAATCCATGGGGTCGCGGCTGCCCAGCAGCACCGCGTTTTTAAGCAGGCGCAGCGTCACGCCCGAGCGCAGGCGCAGCCCTCCCGTCAAATAGACGCCGCCAGGAATTTCGGCCACGCCGCCGCCGTGCTCATAGCAATCGTCGATGGTGCGCTGCAGCGCCGCGGTCTGCAGCGTGGTGCTCGAGGGAACGGCGCCAAAATCCGCCGCGGAAACCCGATATCGATTCATCCCATACGCCTCCTTCAGGAGCGGTGCTTGCGCCCGCTCTGCCTATGGCCATTTTACCGCACTGCGCAGCAAAAGAACACAGCCCCGTGGAAATAACTTTCGCTCAGTACAACAGCCAGCGCTCCTCCCCGCTTTCCGCGCGGCCGTAGGCCATTTCGCTGAGCGCGTCGTCGTCAAAGACCCGCAGGATCTCGGCAAAATTGTTCGCTAAGGCGCATTGCCCCAGCTCCGAGCGCCTGACCCAGCGCATCTCCCCCTCGGCCGAAGAGGTCAGCGTGCCTTCGTAAGAGGCGGTCTTAAAAAGCAGCACCACATAGCGCACATCATCTTCGGTTTGAAACTGCTTCACGCCGCACAGCCGGGGATGATGAATGGTCAGGCCGGTCTCCTCCCGCATTTCCCGGGTAATGCCCTGCACAAAGGATTCCCCTTTTTCCATATGCCCGCCGGGAAAGGTCATCCCCCGCCAATCCGCCTTTACCCGATCCTGCAGCAGCAGCCGATCGCCGTCATAAACCATGCAAAGGGCGGTCAGCACCGCCCGCTCTTCTCGCTCCATTGCCCAAAGCCTCCACGCCAAAATAAATATGACCCATTGTAGTGCTTTTTTTCGGAAAGAACAAGCTGAGGGGGTTGACAACTGCAAAACAAGTTATATAATCAACTTATTGAATATAAAGGAGCGTCAAAATGTCTTTGAAGCATGGGCTGCTGGGGCTGCTCAGCTACGGCAGCATGACCGGGTATGAGCTCAACAAAACCTTTGAGGACTCGCTGGATTATTTCTGGCAGGCCAAAAGCAGCCAGATCTACCGGGAGCTGGACGCCATGGAGGCCTGCGGATGGCTGACTTCGCACATCCAGCTGCAAACCGACCGGCCTAACCGGCGGGTCTATTGCATCACCGAGGCGGGGCGGGGCGAACTGAAGAGCTGGCTGGAAGGCCCCTTTACACCGGGAAGCGTCCGCGATCCTTTTATGATGCGGGTCTTTTTTGGCGGGGAATGCCCGCCGCAGCGCACCCGGGAGCTGCTGCGCGCCTTTGCCCAGGATCATGAAAAGAACCTGGGGACGCAGGACGAGACGCTGGACATGATCAACGCCTACGCCCGCAAGGTGGAGGATCCCGAAAAAGCGGTTTATTGGAACATGACCGCCGAGTTTCACCGCAGGTATGCCCGCATGTGTATGCAGTGGGCACAGGATATGGAAAAAATGCTCAAAAATGAGGAGGACGAAAACGCATGAAGGTTTTATTGCTCAACGGCAGCCCCCGCGGCGAGGGCAGCAACACCCTGCGCCTTTCCCGGGCGTTCATCAAGGGCTTGGGCGCGGACGTGCAGCTTCGCGAAGTGGTGGTGCGCAATGAAAAGATCAATCCCTGCACCGGCTGCTTTTCCTGCTGGCACAAAACGCCGGGCGTGTGCATCTGGAAGGACGATATGCCCGCCATTTTGGAGGAGTATATCGCAGCAGATCTGGTGATCTGGAGCTTCCCGCTGTATTATTTCAGCATGCCCTCGGGCATCAAAGCCCTGATGGATCGTTTGCTGCCGCTGAATTTGCCCGGCATCCACCGCAGAGAAGACGGCGGGAATTCCCATCCCGCCCGATATGACCTTTCGCAGAAAAAGATGGTGCTCATCTCCACCTGTGGCTTTGCCGCCCGGGAAAACAACTTCGAGGCTCTCAAAGCCCAGTTCGATATTTTATACGGGCGTGATGACGGCTACACCTCGTTTTTCATGCCCGAGGGTGAGCTGATGCGCGTGCCCGAGCTGCAGGAACGCGCGCAGGAATACCTTGGCCATATGGAGCAGGCCGGGCGGGAATACCGAACCGGCGGCGTTGCCCCGGCCACCCGCGCCGCGCTAAACGAGCTGCTGATCCCCGAGGAACGCTTTTTAGAAGGGGCAAATCGATAAAAAGGCGCAAAAAAGAGCGGTTGAAAACCGCTCTTTTTCTTCGCTTAGGGTCGATGGTGTTTACTTGCTGAACTGCTCGCTGTGCGCCAGCTCCTGGGCCTCCTGCGGCTGCTCGTACATCCCCGGCACGGCCGCGATGAGCATAAAGAGGATGCCCGTGTGGACCTGCAACAGCGTCACATCCAGCATACCGTGCAGCACCGTGACCAGCGCAATGCCGCACACCAGCGCGAACAGGCGCCGGTCGTCGCGCGCCAAAGCGCGCACGCCCTGGGTCATGCGGGCGAAATAGGCCGCCAGCAGCCCGCAGCCGACCACGCCGAAGTTGAGCAGGCAATCCAAAAACAGATTATGCGCGTGTATCTTAGCCGGGCCGCCCCAGCCGGCGCCCAGCTGATGGTAGGCCAGCATGCCCTGCCCCAAAACAGGCGAGCGCAAAAAGCCCCGCAGCGCAGAGCGGAAGATGTTTTCCCGGTCGGCCATATCCAAGGAGAGGTTGGCCGAGCGGGGCAAAATGGCCGGGGAAAACACAAACAGCAGCGCCATGGCCGCCACACCGATCAGGCTAAAGGCCAGCGCCTTGTAGCGCCGCGATACCAGCAGCATGACCGGCACCGCCACGGCCAACGCCGCCATGGCCGTGCGGCACTCGCACAGGAACAGCCCCATCACGTTGCACAGCAGCACGGCAAAATAATAAATCCGTTCTTTAACGCTGGCTTTGCGCAGCATGCGGTACAGGCACACCAACGACACAAAGGCCGTCACCGAGCCGTAATAATTGGCGTTGTCAAAGGTCGCCCAGGGGCGAAAGCCCGGCACCGACCACATGGCGATCTGCTGACCCAGGGCGAAAAACGCGCACAGCACGCTTAAGGCGCAGGCCACATCCAGCGCCCGCTCCAGCAGGCGACGGCTCATGACGCGCCGCACAAACACACTCAGCAGCAAAAAACCGCACAGCGCCGCCGCGCCCGCTGCGCCTTCCCAGCGCTTCCACAGCAGCGGAACCACCACGACCAACGCGCAAAAGCCCAGCAGGTATTTCCAGCCCGGCGTGCTGCGGATCATCTCGACCAGCCGGCGCGAAGCCAGCAGATCCACCAAAATGCAGGCGGCCACCGCCGCGGCCAAATAGCTGGAAATAAACGCCGATGCGATCAGCACCAAAACCAGCTGTTCGTCGCGGTTAAAATTTTTGCGAATATCCAAA
Organism: Eubacteriales bacterium; assembly: GCA_028693155.1. Lineage (GTDB taxonomy): Bacteria > Bacillota > Clostridia > Christensenellales > UMGS416 > STF2-111. Next base: position 514 of record JAQUVY010000023.1, on the reverse strand, counting down.
ATGATTCGTTTCCAGTTCAAATAAAGCCCCTCGATCCCATTCAGACCTCTTGCGCAGGAGAAAAGCCATATCAGCATTCCCTACTTTGCAGCATCTTACTATATCACCTGAATGGAGCAATGCAATGGCTAAATTGTTAATTTATTTTTACAAACATAAAAAATATTGCCCAAAATCTAAAGAATAAGCAAAACGCTGCCTATATTTGGTAATTTGGCACAAAAAGCAAAGCAAAAATTTCTCTTGCTCTGAAAGCTCCGTTGGCTCATGTTCTTCCCCGGAAAAATATAGTATAATGCGCATACGGGCTGCCAGCGCGCCCGCGCAAATGCGCTGCGTTTCAGAAAAGAGGGTATCATGCTGAAGAAATCATCCAAATCTTACGAAATGGATCTATGCACCGGCGCGCTGCTGCCGAAGATCTTGCTGTTTTCTTTGCCGGTCATGCTGACAGGCATCCTGCAGCTGCTTTACAACGCGGCGGATATTGTGGTGGTGGGGCGCTATGTGGGCA
>JAQUVY010000022.1 GCA_028693155.1 Eubacteriales bacterium | reverse complement strand
TCTTAATTACTACAACAACCGCCGTAGCAAGGCAAAGCTAAAGGGCTTGCCACCTGCAATTCACAGACAACAAGCCCTCTCGGTTGCTTAATAAAAATATTTGTCTAACTTTTTGGGGTCACTTCAGCTCTGTCGATTGGGTTGCTTTTACTCTGCCGAAGGCGTGGTTTCCGGCGCGGGCGTGGGCGTAATGCTGGTGGCGTAGCGCCGCAGCGTGCCTTCGCGGAACAAAGTCACCGCATCGGCAATGTCCTTTACCTTTTCCTTACGCACGCCGAAATGGCTTGCCCCGTTAACAGACACGGCATAGAAATCCGTATCGTACTCGTAGAAATCGATTCGGGTCTCAGCACCGGAGAGCTTGGTGTACGCAATGCTTGCCAGCGCATCTCCCTGGGGCGCGAAGTCCTCCTTGAGCACCGTGTCCGCGGTGATGCTGGAGCAGTACTGGAAGAAGTAACGCGACTGATCACCATCGGAAGGCTTTCCGTCACAGGTGAAGTTCTGGGTCGCCTTGGGCTGCCCCTCGCTGTCCAACACCTGCTCGCCGTTCTCATCCACCTGATAGGTCTGCTCCACATTGATCTGCAGATCTTGTCCCAACCCGTCAAAGCGGAAAGACTGGATGGTGCCGATGCCCACCAGCAGCACCAGACGATCCATCAGATCGTAGGGCTTGGTCTCCAGCGTGGTCACCTGCGCGTTGTCAAAGTAATAGATCAGATCGCTGTCCGACAGCTTGGCGTAACGGTAACCCTCTACGTTCGAGATGCTGCCGACCAGCAGCGTGTATTCCTTTGCGCCGGTCTTCAGGTTCATCGTCATGTAGGGTGCATCCAAGCCAAAGGCGGCCAGATCATCCTTTCCGCCCTCGGCGACACCGCTGAAGCCGAACTTCGCGATGGCATCGAGATATTCCACAAACTTTTCGCTGTTCACGCCGCTGCGCCAGGGGTTTACGATCTCGATGGTCGTAATGCCGACCTTATCATCGCCCTGGATGATGTCCGCTTCCATTGCCACCTTTCCTTCGACCTCCAGCTTCATATACTGGAAATCGTCGGTGCTGGTGGTAATATCCACCACCGGGCGGATCTGATTAAAGCGGTAGAAGTAGTTCAGCGACATGGAATACGACATGGTCAGGACGCGGGGATCGCCGTCCAGCACCATATAATACGCCGTGCCCGAAGGCGTCTTATCCCCGACCAGCACTTTTTGGCTGGTGCCGTCCGTATAGGTAAACACCAGCGTGCACTGGGGCTTTGCCAGGCCGTAATTGGCCAAATCCGTCTGCTCCTGGCTGATGACATCCAGCGCATAAAAATCAGCCGCGCTGGAGAACATCACGTCTCCATAAGAGCTTTTGATCTCGATCCCCGGATACTCCGGAGACGAATACACGCCGGAGGCATCCTTGGTCAGGGTGTAGTGGTCGCCATCGTAGTCCACGGCGACCGACTTCACCTCCTCCAGAGACTTCTGGATCAGCTTGACCAGCGGCTTGGAGGTCGGCGCGGGCGTAGCCTCCGCCTCCCCCTTGTTGATGCCGTCCACACTCAGGATCACGATCACGGCAACTGCCAGCAATGCGACGACCCCCAGCAGGATCAGCAGATTTTTTTTCATTTTCATCCGTTCTTCCCGCCTTTTACAGATTCTTACGCCGCAGGTAAACCACGATGCCCACAATGAACAGCACAACGGGTACCAGCAGGCAGGTCAGGATCAGTACGATCAGGATCTGCGCGAAGCTGCTGAAGACCAGCGAAGGCTGGGTCAGCGACTTGCCGCGGATGTAAATATCTTTCTCCGAGTCCTTCAGCCACGCCAGGGAGTTGTTCAGCAGGTTCATGTTGGAATAACCCACGGCGGTGCTGATCTGGCTGGCGACCTCGTCCACATCCAGCAGGCTGGTGCCGTAGTACAGCAGAACCTTGGTGTTGTCCTTTTCGTCGCCGAAGTTATCCTTCTCCACGCTGACTGCCAGCGTCATCTTGCCGGTTTTTTCGTCCTCATCCTGTGTCGCGGCGGCGTTGGTGAAGTCCGTTTCCAGCCACGCTTTATCCGAGGTGGTCAGCAGCGAAGTGATGGTCACGCCCGAAGCGGTAAGCTCCGGCAGCTTGATGGAGCCGCCATCGATCTGAACAACGGGGATGCGGCTGGTCACGATGCTGTCCGTGATGTCATGGGTCTGCAGGTCGGGCACCAGGTAGGCCTCCGAGCTGTTGGCCATGTAATTCAGGTTGCCTTCCATCACGACGCCGCGCTCCAGCTCCAAGCCGTAAATTTTCAAAAGCGACTCAAAGTTGGGAAGCTGGGAATCGGACAGCGTGACAGGATCCATCACGAAGAGGAAGCGGCCGCCCTTGTCCATATAGGCCTTGAGGTATTCACGCTCAGCCTCGCTCAGATCCTGCTTGGGCGCGGCGATCACCAGAATGTCGCCCTGCGCCATCTTGTCAGGCTCGGTTGTAATGTCCAGCGTCATCACATTGTAGTTCTCGGTTTTCAGATCGTTGGTCACGGTAGCCATTTCATCCAGCGACTTTTCGCCATGCCCCTGGAGGAAATACGCGTTGGGCATGTAGCCCGATTCCACATAGTTGATGGCCGAGGTCAATGCGCTCTCCACCACCAGCTGGCTCATCTTTACCGAGCCGTCCGTATCATAGCTGTACTCATATTGATCCGTGGCGGTCAGAATGCGATAGCGGCTCTGGTCGCCGTTGCTCACCACCAAAGAAGTGGTGGCCAGCGTGGTCGTGTTGTTTTCGGTAAAGGCCTTTACCGCCTGAGGATTCTTGTCGATGTCAATGCTCTCCACCTTGATATGGGGGGTGAGCGCGCGGTACATGCTCAGCACCTGCGTGATGTTAGAATCCTCCGCACCCACGCTGTACAGGGTGTAGATGGTGACGTCGTTTTCCATATTTTTCAGGATCTGCTCGGTTTGGGTGGACAGGGAGTACCTGCGGCTCTGCGTCATATCCACCTGCAGATTGAACTTGTCGCCCAGCGCGGTAACGCCCACGTTGACCAAAACGATAACCGCCAGGAACGCCGCCGTAATAACCAACGAATACGTTCCGGCTTTTAAATTTTTGCGGCTGCGCAGCTTCTTTTCCTTTTTCATATGCCTTACACCTCGCTCCAACGTCTGCGCTCAATGGACCGTACGGTCAGGAACAGGAATGCGGCACAGAAGCTGATATAGTAGATGATGGGAGCGACGCCCAGCAAGCCCTGGCCAAAGCTCTCATACCGGTTATAGACGGAGAACCAATTCAGCGCCGTGCTGATCCAGGACACATTGATGAGCTGCATCAGAATATCCACGCCGCCCAGGTAAAGCACCAGGAGCACGCCGAAGGTCGCCACTGCCGACACCACCTGATTTTCACTCATGGAGGAAATGAGCAGCCCCACGGAAATGAGGGACGCGCCCAGCAGGAAGAAGCCGATGTAGCCGGTCAGGATCTCCGCGAAGGAGGGGTTGCCGAAGGCGAACAGCACCAGCGGGTAAATGAAGCTCAGCACCAGCGTCAGGGCGAACACGGTCAGCGCCGCAAAATACTTGCCCAGCACGATGGAGGTCACCGACACCGGCGCGGTGAGCAGCAGCTGGTCGGTTTTGTTTTTGCGCTCTTCGCTGAGAAGACGCATGGTCAGCACCGGCACCAGCAGCATGAACAGAAAGCTCATGTTGCCCAGCATGGTGCTGTACGAAGCCTGAGAACTCATCACGTTGGTGGCGGCGAAAAACAAGCCGGTCACCAGCAGGAAGAAGCCCATGAAAACATAGGCGATGGGCGAAAAGAAAAACGCCTGCAACTCTCTTTTATAAACCGCTAACATGTCGATCAGCCCTCGCTTTCGCCGTTATCGGCGGTGGTCAGCTGCATAAAGATGTCCTCCAGCGTTACGTCGTGAGGCCGCAGCTGCATAATGGGTTTGTTCATCTTTGCCATGGTGTAGAACAGGGTCTTGCGGGCATCGGAATTGCGCACGCACTCCACGATATAATCCATACATCCCGGTTCCTTCACGCCCAGCTCATCCACAAAGGTGACGCCTTCCACATCGTGGATGGCGCGCATCACCTGCTTGTCGCCGCCCATGACGCGCATGGTCATGCGGGTGACGCCGCTTACGTTCTGCGCCAGGTTTTCCATGGTATCCTGGGCGACGATGTGCCCCTGGTCGATGATGACCACGCGCTCGCACACATCCTCTACCTCGTTCAAAATGTGGGAGCTCAGGATGACCGTGTGCGCCTTGCCCAGACGCTTGATGAGGTTGCGGATCTCAATGATCTGCCGGGGATCCAGACCCACGGTGGGCTCGTCCAAAATCAGCACTTCCGGATTGCCCAGCAGAGCCTGTGCCATGCCGACACGCTGCTTGTAGCCCTTGGAGAGGTTTTTCACCAAGCGCTTGCGCATATCCTGGATCTTCATGGTTTCGCAGACCTCGTCCATCTGAGACTTGTGATGCGCCTTGTCGATGTGTTTGATGTCGCAGCAGAACGACAAATACTCCTTCACCGTCATATCCATGTACAGCGGAGGCAGCTCGGGCAGATAGCCCACGCGCTTTTTCACTTCAAACGGGTCGGACAAAATATCGAACCCGCAAACCTTGGCGCTGCCGCCGGACGAGGAGATATAACCGGTCAGCATATTCATCGTCGTGGTCTTGCCGGCGCCGTTGCGTCCCAGAAAGCCTACGATCTCGCCGCTGTGAACCTGAAAGGACACGTTATCCACGGCCAGCTTATTGCCGTAGCGCTTGCTAAGGGATTCTACGCTGATCACAGCGTTTGGCGCGGCGGCATTTTCATTCAATTGCATAATCTATCCCCCTTTTCTTTAGTCACATTTTAACAAACATCTCATATATAGTGTGTTAACAAATTATGAACGAAAGAAACTCTCAAATCGCTTCTTCTTCAAGAGGGCAAGCAGCGGCATACCCAGCCCGTAGCAGGCGATGGCCTGCCCGGCTCCCACGCTCAGCGCCATCATCCAAAACGGCAGGTTCTGCGTCACGTTCAGGATCCACCCGACCACCAGCGCGTTAACGATGACGGGCGGCAAGGGAACCAGCCATTTATGCCGACGCAGCAGATAGGACAATCCGGCAGCCGCCAGCGTGGCCAGCGATCCGAATATAACGTCGATGAGCGTAACGCCGGAAGTGGCCATTCCCACCAGATTGGACAGCACGCAGCCCAGAAAAAGCCCGGGTATGGCGGCGGGCGTCAGCGCGGGCAGCACGGTCAGCGCTTCGGAAATGCGCACCTGAATGGGCCCGAAGGAGAGCGTGTTCAGCCCGGGGATCAGGGAGACCAGCGTGGTCACCACCGCGTAAAGAGCCGCTATGATCGCGGCTCTGGTAATAAAAAATACAGTTTTGCTTTGCTTCATTCTTCTCTGCCTTTCAAATTCAGCCTCCTGTTTATTGCCGGATGAGCGTGATGGCATCCTTGGCGCATTTTTCGGCGCACTCTCCGCAGCCCACGCATTTTGCCGGATCCACCGAAAAGCTCTGGCGGATCTCGCCGGAAATGGCATCAAACTGGCAGGCCGTCTTGCACCGTCCGCAGCCCACGCATTTGCTGTCGTTGATAAACGCCTTTTTGACCATGGCCGTGTCCAGCCAAATGCACTTGCGGGGGCACTTTTGGGCACACTGCATGCACCCATGGCACTTGTCATAATCGATGACCGGCAAATTGTTGACCACCTTGATGGCGTCGAACTTACAAGCTTTTTCGCACAGGCCGCAGCTGATGCAGCCCGCCTCGCAGCTTTCCCGCACTTCCTTGCCCCGGGAATGCGACCGGCACTGAATGACCACCGGAGCGTCCTTGGGCAGCATGGCGATGATGCCGCGCGGGCACACCGAGGCGCACTTGCCGCAGGCAATGCACTTGTCCTCATCGACAAAGGCCACATTGTCGCGCACCGAAATGGCACCGGTGGGGCACACCTTGGCGCAGTTTCCGAAGCCCAGGCAGCTGAAGGGGCAGGCCTTATAGCCCTCGCACACGGCGGCAGCCGCGGCGCAGTCCTCAATGCCCTGATAATTATACTTCACGTGCATGTTCTGCTCGTTGCTTCGGCAGGCCACCACCGCCACCAGCTGCTTAAATTCACCCGCGTCCGTTCCCATCAGCGAGGCGATTTTTTTCAGCGCGTCGGCGTTGGCCACCGTGCAGGAATTGATGGGCGCGCCCGACTCCACAATGGCCTTTGCCAGGCCGTCGCAGCCGGGAAACCCGCAGGAGCCGCAGTTGGCACCGGGCAGGCATTCCCGCACCTGATCGATGCGGGGATCTCCCTGAATGGAGAAGAAGCGGGAGGCGACGGCCAGCAGCACGCCAAACACCAGCCCCAGCCCGCCGATGATGGCGGCGGGGATCAAAAAAGACTCTAACATGGCTGCATCCTCCTTACTTGATCATGCCGCTGAAGCCCAGGAACGCAATGGCCATGAGCCCGGCGGCAATCAGGGTGATGGGGAAACCGCGCAGCGCCTGCGGGATGTTGGCGTTTTCCAGGCGCTCTCGGATGCCCGCCATCAGCACAATGGCCAGCAGAAAGCCCAGCCCGCCAAACAGGCCGTTGGTCAGCGATTGCAGCAGCGTATAGTTGTTCTCAATGTTCAAAATGGCCACGCCCAGCACCGCGCAGTTGGTGGTGATCAAGGGCAGATAGACACCCAGTGAATCATACAGCGCCGGGCTGAACTTCTGGATGATCATCTCCACAAACTGCACCAGCGCGGCAATCACCAGAATAAAGGCGATGGTGCGCAGGTAATCCAGCCCCAGCGGCGCCAGCAGCCAGGTCTGCACCATCCAGGTAAAGACCGAGGCCATGGCCATGACAAAGGTCACGGCCACGCCCATGCCCGTGGCGGTCTTGATTTTGCCGGACACACCCAGGAACGGACAGCAGCCCATAAACTTGGCCATGACGAAGTTGTTGACCAGCATGGAAGAAATGGCAATCAGCGTCAGATTGGCAAACGTGCTCATTCCTTATTTCCCCCCTTCCGGTTGGTCATCCAGTTGATGAAGCCCAGAATAAGCCCCAGCGTGATAAAACCGCCGGGGGCGGAGCTGACCATCAGTGCCGGCTGGAAATTGGCGCCGAAAAGATGGAAGCCCAAAATCGTCCCGCTGCCCAAAATCTCACGAATGGCGGAGATGATGACCAGCGCACCGGTAAAGCCCAGACCCATGGCCAGGCCGTCCAGTGCCGAGTACAGGGGCGTATTTTTGGAGGCGAAGGCCTCGGCGCGGGCGAGGATGATGCAGTTTACCACGATCAACGGAATAAACACGCCCAGCGATTCATACAGCGAATAAGCATATGCCTCCAAAAACAACTCCGCCATGGTCACAAACGTGGCGATGATGACCACATAGGCAGGAATACGCACCTTGGAGGGAATAAAATTCCGCAGCATGGATATAAACAAATTGCTGAAGATCAGTACAAACGTGGCAGCCATGCCCATGCCGAAGCCGTTGGCTACGGAGGTGGTGATGGCCAGCGTGGGGCACATGCCCATCACCAGGCGGAAGGTCGGGTTTTCATCCAACAAACCGTTGCGAAGGATGGTCAGTGCTTTGCTCCGTTTCATTTTGCGCTCTCCCCCTTCTCGCATTGCATGGCGGCCTCAACCGCCTGGTTGACGCCGCTGGTTACGGCTCTGCTGGAAATGGTTGCGCCGGTCAGGCCGTCAATCTTGGTATTGCCGTCGTCCTTCAGGGAGAACGTACCGCTTTTCCCCACATATTGGTTATAAAACGAAGGCTCGGAGGCGCGTTTTCCCAATCCCGGCGTTTCGCTGTTGGAGCCGATGATCACGCCGACCACCGTTCCCGACGGATCCACGCCCACCGTCATGGTGATGGCGCCGCCATAGCCCTTGGGAGCCACGCTCACCACATAGCCTGCGCTCATGCCGGCCTTTTTCGCCTGATAGATCTCCTTCACATCGCCCGAGAGGGCGGCGTCCGTCAGCAATTCAAAGCTGTCCGCAGCGGCGAAGGCATCTTTTCTGGCCTGCTCCGCGCGCGCCAGCTCTTGGGTCTTGATGGGGCCGCGCGTAAAATAATCGGTTACGCCCAGCAGCACGCCCGCCACCAGCGCGATCAAAAGAAGCCGCAGACCCAAACGCGCTACATTACGCATTTTTCCCCGCCTCCTTCTTCTTGAAGGGATTCTTCATCTTTTCACCCAGCACCAGCGGACGGGTTGCGCGCTCGATAAGCGGTCCGGCCAGGTTCATAAGCAAAATGGAATAGGAAACGCCTTCGGGATAACCGCCCCATTGGCGGATGATGACGGTAAGCAAGCCGCACCCGATTCCCATGACGATCTGCCCCAGGGGCGTGATGGGCGAAGTGGTGTAGTCGTTGGCCATATAAAACGCGCCCAAAATCAACCCGCCGGACAGCAGCTGCGCCACGGCGTAGGTCAGGTTAAAGCGGGATACGGCCAGCGTGAACACGAACACGGTCAGGATGTAACTCAGCGGAATGCGCAGGTTGATGACGCCGCGAAGGAGCAGATATGCCGCGCCCAGCAGCAGCGCGGCAGCGCTCACTTCGCCGATGCAGCCGCCGGTTTTCCCCAAAAAGAGATTCAGCAGATCGGGAATTTCTCCCGCCTTCATGGCGGCAAGGGGCGTGGCCGAGGCCACCGCATCCACCGCCGCGAAGGGATCCTTCCAGGCGGTCATGATGGCCGGCCAGCAGGCCAGCAGCACCGCGCGCCCGGCCAGCGCCGGGTTCAAAAAGTTGCATCCGATGCCGCCAAAGGCCATTTTCACAATGGCAATGGCGAAGGCCGACCCCACGACCGCTACCCACCAGGGTGCCGTCGCGGGCAGGTTCATGCCCAGCAGCAGACCGGTCACCACCGCGCTTAAGTCACCCACGCTGGCGGGCTTGCGCAGCAGCCGGGTAATGACAGCTTCGGTCACGACGGCGGTGAGCACCGAAATACACAGCAGCAGCAGCGCATTCCAGCCGAACATCACAACGCCCACCGCGCAGGCCGGCAGCAGCGCCAGCACGACATCCAGCATGATGCGCCGTATGGAAGTCCCCGCCCGGATATGCGGCGAGGGCGAAACATACATCTCCATAGTACTCCCCCTTTTGATCCTATTTCAGGCCCTTTTGGCGAATGGTCTGCTTTGCCAGGCGGATCTTTTGCAGAATGTGCCGCTTGGCAGGGCACACGTAAACACAGGAGCCGCATTCAATGCAGTCCATGGCTCGGTAACGCAGCGCGCTTTGATAATCGCCCCGATCCACCGCCTCGGCCACCGCCGTGGGCAGCACCCCGATGGGGCAGGCATCCACGCACTTGCCGCAGCGGATGCAGGAGATTTCGCGCGGGATCGCCGCCTGCGCCTCGCTGAGCACCAGAATGCCCGATGTGCCTGCGATGACCGGCGTGTCAGGCGAAGGCAGCGAGGTGCCCATCATGGGTCCCCCGTTGATGATCTTGCGCGCGTCGGGCGTCATGCCGCCGCAGGCGTCGATGCACACCTGGAACGGCGTGCCGATGCGCGCCAGCAGGTTGCCCGGCTCTTTTACGCCGTTGCCCGACACGGTGACCACGCGCCGTACGACGGGCATACCGTCCACCACCGCGTCGCGGATGGCGGCCAGCGTGCCCACATTGCTCACCACGGCACCGGCGTCGGCCGGCAGGCCGCCCGAGGGCACCTCGCGGTGCAGCAGGGCGGTGATGAGCTGCTTTTCCGAGCCCTGAGGATACTTCACCTTCAGCGGCGCCACCTGAATGCGCGAATCCTGCGCGCAAGCCGCGCGCATGGCGCGGATGGCGTCAGGCTTGTTCGCTTCGATGCCGATAAACGCCCTTTCAATGCCCAGGATCTTCAGCACGATCTGAATGCCCTTGACGATATCCCCGGACTTTTCCAGCATCAGGCGGTGATCGGCCGTCAAATAAGGCTCGCACTCTGCACCGTTGGCAATGAGCGTGTCCACCGTTTTGCCCTTGGGAATGCTGAGCTTCACATGGGTGGGGAAGGTCGCCCCGCCCATCCCCACAACGCCCTTGTCCTTGACGATGGCCAGAAGCTCCGCCGGCGTAAGGGCGTCAAAGTTCTCGCAGGGACGCACCGATTCATCCTTCTCGTCGAGGCCGTCGTTTTCAATGACCACGGCCATCGCCGTGCGGCCGCCGGGATGAGGACGCGCCTCCACCGCCGTTACCGTGCCCGATACGCTGGAATGAATGGGCGCGCTGACAAAAGCGGCGGATTCTCCGATCTTTTGCCCCAGTTTCACATGATCGCCTTTTTTTACCAGCGGCTCCAGCGGCGCGCCGGTCACCCTCGCCATGGGAATTACAACAAATTGCGGCGCAGGCATTTCCCGGATCGCTTTTTCATTGGTAAGATTTTTACCATGATGAATGCGTTTCAGGGGATGCACTCCGCCGCTGAACGAACGAGCTGCCACGATATCACCTGTCCTTTGTGCGGCATTAAGCCAAAATCATACAAAGTATAACACAGTGATGGGGCAAAAACTATACACTTTTCAGTCTTGAGCGGGATTCGACGCCTGGGCAATGGCCGCTCGGGCCAGCTCCACGCTGCGTTGGTTGTTCACCGTTACGCCGTTGATGACGATATCAAACCGGCAGCCCAAAAGGGCGGCCGCCTGCTCGCACATTTCCATGCGCGTCAGATAAATCAGAAAAAACTCCATCACCGAGGACGTATCGTCCATGGTCATGGCAAAGCGGATCACCTTTTCCTCGCGATCCACCTCCACCCAGTTTTTCTTGATGGAGTAGTTCACCCGGTCATGAATGTCCGTGGGATCGAACTTTCCGCGGCGCACGCGGGTGCGGTGCGCGTCGGATTTATCGGCGATGATAAGCGCCGCCGATACGGGCGACACCGGCCTGCCGTTTTGCTCCTCGTGGTTTCCCACGGCGGAAATGACCGTGGCGATCTCGGCGGGTGCCATGCCCATGTCCCGCAAAATGGGATAGATCATGGTCGCGCCGGTGATCCCGTGATTCACGCGATTGATGGAGTTGCCCACGTCATGGATCAGGCCGGCGATGGCCGCCAGCTCCACCGTGCGCTCGGGGTATTCCAGCTCGCGCAGCAGCTCGGCCGCCGCGTGGCTGACGTAACCTACGTGCCGGGGGCCGTGCTCCGTATATCCGATGGCGGCCAACACCTGATTCGCCGCCTTGATCAGCGCATTAAGCTCGGGGTTCTTTTGAATGTCCTGTAGTGTTACCATACCCGCTCCTACATGTTCCGCATGGATTCATAGTAGGGATCGCCGTCAAAATCAGGCTGCGCGATGGCAACGGTGCCACCCAGCTCCTCCACGGCGTTTCGCGCCTCGATCCAGTCCAGATAGTTCAGCTCCCATTTCTTGAGCGATTCCTTGAGCAGGGGGATCAGCGTCTCGTCGCCGTATTTTCCGATGAGCGCGGCAAAAAGCGCACGGTTGTCCTCGGCGCGGCTGTACGCGTCGGCCAGCGCGGCGCTGATGCGCTTATCGCCGGGATATTCCGCCAGCACCGACAGCAGCCAGGAAAGTGCCAGCTCCTCCTTGGCCTCCTCAATGCGAGCCAAAATGGGCTCCACCACGCCTTCACCCATGCCGCCCAGCGCCTCGGCCATACTCTCGCTGTGCTCCCCGCCGGGGTTGGCAATGATGGCGTCGATATAGTCCTGCATGGGCTGGGTGGAGCCGATCTGATTCAGCAGCGTGATGCACAGGGCGTTGGCGTCCTCCAGCTTTTCAGGCGAGCGGATGATGTCGCTTTCCCGGTTTTTCAGGCGCAGCAACGGCGCTTCGGCGCGCTCACCCAGCGCGACGATGGCGTCCAGCAGCTGGTCTGGCACGGGTACATCGGCGTTGATGTACTTCTCCAGCCACTTCACCAGCAGCGCCGCGTCGTCATATTTGGCAAAATAGGCGCTGGGCTTCTCATCATCCAGCCATTTGGCGGGCAGCTCCAGCCACATGGCGTAGATATCCTCCACCGCCGCTTCCATTTCTTCCATCGTGTGGTACAGATCGCGGTTGTCCCGCATCCATTTGTTCAGGTATTTTTCAAACTGCGCGTCGAAATTATGTACATACAGATCCATCTGTCTTTATTCCCCCTTCGTTTGAGCCTGTTCCAGCAGCGTCCGCAGGCGCGCCTCGTCCAGCTGATATACCTTGTTGCAGAAGTGACAGGACACCTCCGCTGCGTGATCCTTTTCAATCATATCGGTGAGCTCTTCCCGCCCCAGGCTGATGAGCGCACGCTCGATGCGCCCCTGCGAGCAGTCGCAGGCATAAGAAAGGGGCAGCTCGTTAATCTGGTGCGGCTCCAGCGCGGCAAAGATCTCCTGCACCAGTTCTCCCGCCGAGCACGCGCGCAGCTTGGTGCTGATGTCGCCCAGGCGAGCGGCGTCCTGCTCCAGTTGGGTGATGATCTCATCGGGGCAGCCGGGCAGCGGCTGCACCACAATGCCTCCCGCCGAAAGCACCGAGCGATCCTTATCCACCAGCACGCCCAGCGCCACCAGCGAGGGCTGCTGCTCGGAAATGGCGTAATAATATGCCAGATCCTCGGCGATCTCGCCGTTGTGCAGGTTCACCTGCCCCATCCAGGGCTCCTTCAGCTGCAGATCCTTGATGACGGACAGCCTTCCCTGCCCCACCAGCGTTCCCACATCCAGCTTGCCGGTGCTTTTGGGCGGTACGTCGGCCTGCGGATTCTGGGCGTAGGCTTTTACGAAAACGCCCGGCCGAGACACCACGCACATCGGCCCCAGCGGGCCATCCCCCCGGATGTTCAGCGTCATGCTGCCCCCGGTTTTGAGGTCGCAGGCCATGATGCCCGCGGCGGTCATGGCGCGACCCATCGCGGCGGTGGCCGTGGGCGAAAGGTCATGGATCTGTCTGGCCTGCTCGGTCATCTCCCGGCTGTCGGCGGCGAAAACGCGCACGTTTCCCTCGCCCATTAAATATTGTATGATTCGGTCTTGCAAAAGAAAATTCTCCTCTGAATCGGTTTATTTTGCCACAGCCACGAACTGCAGCCGCTCTTCGTCGACCCGGGGCGGCTCAAAGCCAAACGCACCGTACACCCTGCAGGCAAAGCCCGCCCGGTCAAGCAGCGCGCGCAGCTCGTCCTCCCGCCACGCCCGCTGGCGGTGCGTCTCGCATTCCCTGCGGAACAGGCCGCTCTTTTCCTGCACAAAAAAGGTCAGTTCCATGGTCAAAACGTCGCTATCCATGCGATTATACCACAAATAGGCCAGTTCTTCATCATCTTCCCCGTAGAACTGGCCATCCATGTTTTGCAGCTTATAGGCCGAGCTGACATCAAACAGCAGCAGCCCGCCTTCGCGCAAGCCCCCCCGCGCATTGCGAAAAAAGGAGAGCAGCGCGTCCTCTTCCAGCACATAGTTCACGCCGTCGCAGGCGCAGGTCACCGCCCGCACATTGCGGTGCAGCTTCAGGTTGGTCATGTCGGCGTTTACATAATGAATGGGCAGCCCCAGCTGCGCCGTCTTGTCCGCCGCCCGGGTCAGCATGGGCAAAGAAATGTCTACGCCCATCACATCATAACCCGCCCGGCAAAGGGCGATGCTCATCTCCCCCGTGCCGCAGGCCGCGTCTACCACCTTGTCCCCGGGGTTGGCCCCACCGCGCTTCAGCAGCTCGCACAGGTACCCTCCCCAGCGCTTTTCGTCATGCCCGCCCAGGCGGTCGTACCACTGGGCGAGATATTCATATTGTCCGTCCATCACAGCAATCCCGTTTTCTTCTTAGTATGTCGGTGGGGCGGGCGCTTTATTCCGCATCGTCCTCACTCAGGTCGTCGTCCTCATCGTCCTTTTTCGGCGCTTCGGGCGACGCCGGCATAAACTTATCAAAGCTGGCGTTGGCATAAGAGCAGTTGACGTAAACCGCCAGCGACGCTCCGTAAATGATGTAATACACCGCCACCACCACCATGGGGATGTAGCTGGCCGTAAACAGGAAGATCACCAGCCCCAGCGCCGCCGGGAACAGCGTCAGCAGGCAAAACACGATGCTGAGCGGCAAACGCCCCAGCGCCAGCAAAAAGCTGTTCTTGAGGATGGGGAAAAACTTCAGCTTATAGGAGACCATCATGGGGAAAATATACAAATAAGCCATGGTGATGATGGCAAACATCACGCCCACCAGCACCTGCAGCACGGTAAACGCGCTCTGCGTCTCGGCCATGGCGCCGTATACGCGAACGCTGACCATGCACGCCGCCATGATCAGGCTGTAAATAAACATAAAGAGCATGGACTGCTTCCAGTTTTCCTTCATGCCGGCCTTAAAATCCTGCCACAGCCAGGCGTGTTCATCCTTCGCCCATTTGCGGATGACGTTGGTCAAACCGGCCAGCGGAGGACCGGCCAGCACCAGGCAGGGGATCAGTCCCAGCAGGGTGGTTTGCAGCGTGTTCAGCAGCTCGTTGAGGTACGCGCCCGCCGTTTCCTGCGCCGGCAGGGACAAAATGGCAAACGCCGTCCAAACCAGCCAGATCACCGTGGGCAGCACGAAAAGGAAGAAAAGCAGGTTGATCTTAAAAAGATCTAAAAAGCGGGTGCCCAGCACGGCGAAAAAAAGCTGAAAGCGGTTCTTGGGCATATCCTCAGCTTTCAGATCGGCCTTGTTGGGATTTCCCTGATAGAGACGGTTAAAAAAGCCCTTGAACATCTGATACTCCTTCTGCACTTGCTTAGTGGGTACATATTACCACAATTTTTCCTTTTTATTAACCCTTATCTGTATAATCGCCCCGTTTTCACAGAAACTATACCATTCCCGCACGGCGGTTTCACACGGCCGCGAAAGGAGATAGAGGTATGTTGGTTTTAGCGCTGCGGGCGCTGCTTCTGTTCGTTTTTGTTTTCGGCGCCACCCGCATCATGGGCAAGCGGGAGATCGGCCAGCTGCAGCCCTACGAATTCGTCATCGCCATCATGATGGCCGACCTGGCCTCCGTACCGGTCAGCAACACGGGCATCCCGCTGCTGCACGGCATTGTGCCCATTTTGGTGCTGATGTGCGTTCATCTGCTCATCAGCGTGCTTTCGCTGAAAAGTCCCGTGCTGCGCCGGCTGCTCTCCGGGCGGCCCGTGCTTCTCATCCGCGACGGGCGCATTCAGGGAAACGAAATGAAGCGCCTGCGCTATAACTTCAGCGATCTGATGGAAGAGCTGCGCGCCAGCGGCGTGGCCTGCGTGGCCGACGTGGCGCTGGCGGTGGTGGAGACCAGCGGCAAGGTAAGCGTATTGCCCAAGTCCTCCAAGCGTCCTTTGCAGACCTCGGACATCGGGCTGCACGTTCCGCCGGATCCCTTTGTGTTTCAGCTCATCGTGGACGGCCGCCTGCAAAGCCAGAGTCTGCATGAATCGGGCTTTACCGAGCAGTGGCTGCGCCAGCGCCTGCAGGGCAGCGGCTTCTCCCGGTGGGATCAGGTGTTTTTCGCCAGTGTGGATGAAAACGGCGGTTTCTTCATTCAGGGGTATGGGGAGGCAAAGCCATGACGCGCTCCATCATCGGCCTTACGGTCAGCATCGCCCTCATCATCCTGCTGAACTGGAGCGTCTCCGCCATGGTGGAAAACACCTGTGAGGAAATGCACGCCCAAATTCAACGAGTGCAGCAGGCGGTGGATCGGGCGGATTGGGAGCAGGCGGGCATCGTGCTGGATGAAACCGAGGTCTACTGGCAGGGACGCCGCAAGCTCTGGGAAACCGTCATCGACCACGACGAGGTGGAAAAGGTGGATATTTTGCTGAACCGGCTGGAGCAAATGGCGGACACGCGCAACTACGCCAACTTTCTCCCCGAATTGCAGGAGCTGCATTTTGTGCTGAACCATGTGCGCGCTCGCCTGGCCTCCTCCTGGAGCAATATTTTGTAGCACGTTTTTCTTGACACCGTAAGCGGGTCGTTTTATCATGTAGCTGACGAAAGGAAGGTGAGCAGTACCATGAAAAACCTGTCGGATCTGAAAAAGCAGAGTCCTGCTGCCCACCCCGTGAACAGATAGACCGCACTCCTGTTCCCGCTTTTTACCGCAGCAAAACGGCACTCCTGTTTTTTCAGGAGTGCCGTTTTTTTACACGGGAAAGGATGCCTTTCATGCTGAAATTAAAGTATCTGTTTGAAAATTACGAGCTGGCAAAGGAAGCCCTACAATACTGGACCCACGATTGTGACACGTTGGACAACGCTCTGCGCAGCTTTCGCATTTCCTCCAACGCCATCTATCCCTTTTTTCAGGAAAAAGCGCTGTGCTTTGTGCGCCTGGCTCCCACGGAGGAAAAGCTGGAGCAGAACCTGCTGGGAGAACTGGAATTTCTGGAGTATCTTCGCAGGGCGGACTACCCCGCCCTGCGCCCCCTCCCCGCTTCAACCGGCGACACCCTGCTGAGGCTGGACACGCGCTGGGGCGCATACTACGCCTGCGCGTTTGGTGCCGTGCCCGGCACTGCGCTGGAGGATGTCCCCCTCACCCCGGCGGTCATTGCGTCCTACGGGCAGGCCTTGGGGCAGCTTCACGCGCTCTCACGCGCCTACACCCCGCAAACCCGAAAATGGGTTCACGGCGACGCCCTGAATTGGGCCAAGAAGGTCCTGCTGGAATACGACGCTCCCGCCCCTGCTCTGCGCGCGCTGCGCGACACCCGGGCGCGCCTGGCCGCGCTGCCCGTGACCGAAGAAAACTACGGCCTGATTCATTACGACTTTGAGACGGACAACGTGTTTTGGGACACCGAAACCGAGACCTGCTCGGCCATTGATTTTGACGACGGCATGTACCACTGGTATGCGCTGGATGTGGAGCAGGCGCTGGATTCTCTGTCCGAGTCGGTGGAGGAAGCCGCCTTCCCCGCCGCCAAAGCCGAATTTCTGCGCGGCTATCGCGAGGCGTATCCCTTCCCCGCCGAGGCGGAAGACACCCTGCCGCTGATGCGGCAGTTTATCGCCGTGTTCGGCTACGCGCGCGTTGTGCGCTGTGTGGCCGAGCGGTTTGATAACGAGCCGGAGTGGCTGACGGAGCTGCGCGGCAAGCTGGCCTGGCGCATGCAGCGGGACGAGGCCTTTTTCCGGCAGCTGCGCCCCTGACGCACCGCTTAACAAAAAAAGCCGCGGGATGCCCCGCGGCTTTACTGTTATCCTTATAATACCTTTTGCAAATATTGCCCCGTATAGCTGCCCGGCACCTGCGCCACCTGCTCCGGCGTGCCCGACGCAATGATTTCGCCGCCCCGGTCTCCGCCCTCGGGTCCCAGGTCTATGATATAATCGGCCGTTTTGATGACATCCAGATTGTGCTCGATGACCACGGCGCTGTTGCCGCTTTCCACCAGCTGCTGCAAAATGGAAACCAGCTTGTTCACGTCGTCGGTGTGCAGCCCGGTGGTGGGTTCATCCAGAATATACAGTGTACGGCCGGTGTCCCGCCGGGCAAGCTCGGTGGCCAGCTTTACGCGCTGCGCCTCGCCGCCGGACAACTCGGTAGAGGGCTGCCCCAGCTTGATATACCCCAAGCCCACGTCGCGCAGGGTCTTGATCTTCTGGTAGATGGCGGGAACCGGCTCAAAAAAGTCCACCGCCTCCTCCACCGTCACATCCAGCACTTCAAAAATGTTTTTGCCCTTATATTTGACCTCCAGCGTTTCCCGGTTGTAGCGCTTGCCGCCGCACACCTCGCAGGGCACATACACATCGGACAAAAAGTGCATCTCAATCTTGATGAGGCCATCGCCCGAGCAGGCCTCGCACCGCCCGCCCTTCACGTTGAAGCTGAAGCGGCCGGCGTCATACCCGCGCATTCTGGCGTCGGGCGTCTGGGCAAACAGCTTGCGGATCAGATCGAACACGCCGGTGTAGGTGGCCGGGTTGGAGCGGGGCGTGCGGCCGATGGGCGACTGGTCGATGCTGATGACCTTATCCAGCTTGTCCACACCCTCCATGCGGTCGTAAAGCCCGGGTTGGGTGCGGGCGCGGTTCAGGTCGCGCGCCAGCGTCTTTTGCAGAATCTCGTTGACCAGAGAGCTTTTCCCCGAGCCCGATACGCCGGTCACGCAGGTGAACACCCCCAGAGGGATCTTCACGTCCACGCCCTTGAGGTTGTTCTCCCGGGCGTTATAAATGGTGAGCCATTGCCCTTTCTTGGCCTTGCGGCGTTTTTCAGGCACGGCAATCTTTTTGCGCCCGCTCAAATACTGCCCGGTAATGGACGCCTCGTTGGCGCATATTTCGTCGTAGGTTCCCGCGGCGATCACCTCGCCGCCGTGCACGCCCGGTCCTGGGCCGATGTCCACAATATAATCGGCCGCCTGCATGGTTTCCTCGTCGTGCTCCACCACGATGAGCGTATTGCCCAGATCCCGCAGTTTTTTCAGCGTTTGGATCAGCCGGGCATTATCCCGCTGATGCAGTCCGATGCTGGGCTCGTCCAGAATATACAGCACGCCCACCAGCTGAGAACCGATCTGGGTGGCCAGGCGAATGCGCTGCGCTTCGCCGCCCGACAGCGACGCCGCCGCCCGGGAAAGCGTCAGGTACTCCAAACCCACATCGGCCAAAAAGCTCAGGCGGGAGTTGATCTCTTTGAGGATCTGATCGGCGATGAGCCTCTGGTTGCGGGTGAGCTCCAGCGAGGTGAAAAAGTCTCGCGCCTCCACCACCGATTTGCTGCTTACCGCGCTGATGGACAGCCCGCCCACCGTGACCGCCAACGCTTCGGGGCGCAGGCGCTCCCCTTTGCAGTCTGGGCAAGGCGTCATCCCCATCAGGGATTCATAATATTCCTTCATGCCGGGGGATTTGGTTTCGCGATAGCGCCGCTCCAGGCTGGGGATCAGCCCTTCATAAGTGGTCTGATAGGTTCCCGAGCCGTACTCCTTGTTGTACTCCACGGTGATCTTTTTGTCCCCTGCGCCGTAAAGGATCATCTGCCGGATCTTCTCGGGCAGATCGCGCCAGGGGGTGTGGATGTCGAACTGATATTCTTTGGAGAGGGCGCGCCAGAACATGCCCGTCATGCCGTCGGCACCCGAGCTGGCCCAGCCCGAGGCGTGCACGCACCCATCATATAGGCTTAAGCGATCGTTGGGGATCACCAGCTTGGGATCGATCTTCATGAGCGTGCCCAACCCGGAGCAGGTGGGGCAGGCGCCGTAGGGGTTGTTGAAGGAGAACATGCGCGGCGTCAGCTCGGCGATGGAGATGCCGCAGTCCGGGCAGGCATAGTTCGAGCTGAACAGCATCTCCTGCCCGCCCACCACGTCGATGAGCACCAGCCCCTCGGCCAGCTTCAGCGCCGTCTCCAGCGAGTCGTTGAGGCGGCTGCGCATCTCGTCCTTGACGGACAGACGATCCACCACCACCTCCACCTTGTGCTTCTTCTGCTTGTCCAGCCGGATCTCGTCGGCCAGGTCGTACATCTCGCCGTCCACCCTCACCCGGACATAGCCATCCTTTTGCAGCGTGGAAAACAACCGGCCAAACTCGCCCTTGCGGCCGCGCACCACCGGCGCCATCACCTGAAAGCGGGTTCCCTCGGGCAGCTCGGTGATGCGCTGTATCATCTCGTCCACCGTCTGCTGCTTGATGACCCGGCCGCACACCGGGCAGTGGGGAATGCCCACGCGGGCATACAGCAGGCGCAGGTAATCGTAGATCTCGGTAACCGTGCCCACCGTAGAGCGCGGGTTACGGCTGGTGGTCTTCTGGTCGATGGAAATGGCCGGGGACAGCCCTTCAATATAGTCCACATCGGGCTTATCCATCTGCCCCAAAAACTGACGCGCGTAGGCCGAGAGGGACTCCACATAGCGCCGCTGCCCCTCGGCATAAATGGTATCAAACGCCAGCGAGCTTTTGCCCGAACCCGATAGCCCAGTGAAAACCACCAGCTTGTCGCGGGGGATCTCCAGGTCGATATTCTTCAGGTTGTGCTCCCGGGCGCCCTTTATCACAATGTTTTTGCTCACTTTTTTTCCTCCCAGGTCAATGCCTTCAGCTCCAGAAGGCGGTCTCGTATCTGCGCGGCGCGCTCGTAGTCCAACTCCTGCGCGGCGGCTTTCATTTCCTTCTCCAGCCTGCGGATCACGCTCTCATCCGCTTCCTGCGTCTGCTCAGGCTGCTCCTGCGACGGCTGCGCCGTGATCTCCAGCAGGTCGCGCACCGTCTTTTTGATGCTCTGCGGCGTAATGTGATGCTCCTCATTATACTTCAGCTGGATCGCCCGGCGGCGGTTCGTCTCGTCGATGGCTCTGCGCATGGAGTCGGTCATGACGTCGGCATACATCACCACATGGCCGTCCACATTGCGCGCGGCGCGGCCGATGGTCTGAATGAGCGCCGAGTCCGAACGCAGGAAGCCTTCCTTGTCCGCGTCCAGAATGGCGACCAGCCCCACCTCAGGAATGTCCAGCCCTTCGCGCAGCAGGTTGATACCCACCAGCACGTCAAACTCGCCCAGCCGCAGCGACCGCAGAATCTTCATGCGATCCAGCGTCTCCACGTCCGAATGCAGGTACTGCACGCGGATGTCCAGCTCTTTGAGGTAGTCGGTCAGGTTCTCCGCCATTTTCTTGGTCAGCGTAGTTACCAGCGTGCGATACCCCTTTGCGGTGGTCTGGCGGATCTCGCCGATCAGGTCGTCCACCTGCGTGGCGATGGGGCGAATATCGATCTCCGGATCGCACAGGCCGGTGGGGCGAATGATCTGCTCGGCGATGCGGCTGGACTGCTCCAGCTCAAACTTGCCGGGCGTGGCGCTGAAATAAACCGTCTGTCCGGTTCTTTTGCGGAACTCCTCAAAGCGCAGCGGTCGGTTGTCAAACGCCGAATGGAGGCGGAAGCCGTAGTCAATCAGCATCTTCTTGCGCGAATAGTCTCCGGCGTACATGGCGCCGATCTGCGACACCGTGCGGTGCGACTCGTCAATAAACACCAGGAAGTCCCTGGGGAAGTAATCCAGCAGCGTAAAGGGCGGGTCGCCGGGCTTGCGCCCGTCAAAATATCGGGAGTAGTTCTCGATGCCGCTGCAATAGCCGATCTCCCGCATCATCTCCATATCGTACTTGGTACGCTGGGTAATGCGCTGCTCCTCAATCAGCTTTCCCTGCTCGCGAAATTTCTCTGCCTCCAGCTTCATGTCCCGCTCAATATCCGCCATTCCCTCCTCCAGCTTGTCCTTGGAGGTGGCGTAGTGGGTGGCCGGGAAGATCATGGCGTGGTTCAGCGTGGCGGTGGCTTTGCCCGTCACCGTCTGGATCTCGCTGATGCGGTCGATCTCGTCCCCGAAAAATTCCACCCGGATGGCCGTATCGCTGGAGCCGGTGGGGAAGATCTCCAGCACATCGCCGCGCACCCGGAAGGTGCCGCGGATGAAGTTGACGTCGTTGCGCTCGTACTGGATGTCCACCAGCTGGGAGATGATGTGCTCCCGCGAGACCTCCATACCCGGACGCAGGGAGATACTCAGCTCCGAATACTCGCTGGGATCGCCCATGGAGTAAATGCACGACACGCTGGCCACGATGATGACGTCTCGGCGCTCGGCCAGCGCCGCCGTGGCCGAATGGCGCAGTTTGTCGATCTCGTCATTGATGGAGGCATCCTTCTCGATGTAGGTATCGCTGGAGGGCACATACGCCTCCGGCTGATAGTAATCGTAGTAGGACACGAAATATTCCACCGCGTTGTCGGGGAAAAACTCCTTGAACTCACTGCACAGCTGGGCTGCCAGCGTTTTGTTGTGCGCAATGACCAGCGTAGGGCGCTGCACCCGCTCAATGATGTTGGCCATGGTGAAGGTCTTGCCCGAGCCGGTGACGCCCATCAGCGTCTGGTCGCGCAGCCCCTGCTCGATCCCCTCCGCCAGCACGTCGATGGCCTGCGGCTGATCTCCGGTGGGGCGGAACTCCGAACGAATTTTAAACTCTGGCATATGCGTTCTCCTGTAAATGACCGAATGAGTGAATTATACCACGGGCTTCGCCATATTGAAACATTTGTTCGCAAATTGTGAATGGAAAACTTTTCTTCCCGAATGAAAACAACGATACAGGGCATTTCTGCCCTGTATCGGTTTGCGTTTCTGGTTTGTCGTCTTGCGTTCTATGGCGCGGGTGTCGCCGGCGCCGGGGTCGCTGCCGGCGCCGTGGTGGGCACAGGCGCAGCGGGCGTAGGCGTGGGATCGGTCGGCAGCCCGCCCTTGGCCACAAAGATCTTCTTGGGAATGGCGGGGTAGCTGTCCTTATGGAGCACCTCGCGCTTCTTTTCGCTGCCGTCGGCGTTTTTGTAGACCTTATACACCGTGATGTTATAACCGGTCTTGGCGGAAACGGTGCGGCTCTCCCCCAATTTCAGCGTGGAGTCCACGATATACTGGGGCTCTCCCGGCGTTTTCTTTGCCGTGGTCACCGCATCCAGATCAATGGTTCCTCCGTCGGCCAGCGGCACGCCGTATACCTCGGCGGTCACCGTCAGCTGGGTGTGATCGGCATACATCACCAGGTAAACCGGGTTGGCCGTGTCGTTGCGGAACTTAAAGTCCACGCGGGGATAATCCACCGTCGCGTCTCGCCCGCCGGGCAGATAGCCCAGCACGTAGCTGTGACGGGTGCGTTCCACCACGGTCATGTCCGCCATGACCACCGTGTTGAACAAGGTTCCCGAAACCTGGCACACACCGCCGCCCAGCCCCTCGTCGGGGATGCCGCCGTTGATGATGCCGGCCACTTTATATCCTCTTGCGGCGCTGCGCTCTCCGGTTGCCTCGTTGAAGGAAAAGGTTTCGCCCGGCATAAGGATGGTGCCCGAGACGGCGTTGCAGGCCAGCTCGATGTTGGCCTCGCGGTTGCTGTCCTTCTTCATCTTGGTGGTGAAGGAGGATATTTTCTGCGTCTGCCCCTTCAGGCTTTCCAGCTTGATCTCCGGATCTACCGTGGTCACCTGCACCTGAACCTGCCCGAAGGCCTGCGATTCAAAGGCATTCTTAACATCGGTAAAGAGCTTGCTCACGTCGGCTTCCCGGCCGACCTGCTCTGCCTCAAAGGTAAAGCGATCCTCCGCGGGAAGTTTGGGATCAAACTTGATGATGGATGCGTTTTTCGCCTCCACCTTCAGCGACGTGGCGATCTCCTGCACCTTGGCCTGCAGCGGAGATGCGTCGATGGTAAGCTTGGTCTCATACTGCACCGGGTTCTGCTCCAAATTTTTCACAAACTCATAGCGTTCCTTCACCGTGCCTTCGCGGCCCAGGTTGAACGCCTGGTTGAGCACCTCGTCCGTATCAAACGAATAGGTAACATCCCCCATGGTGAATTCCCACTTCAGCTCTTCAAACGTTGCCGTTACCTTGTGCCCCTGGATGCGCTCCTGCTGCTTGGCTTCAATGGCGGCCTTGGCCTCTTCGCGGGTCATGCCTCCGA
The DNA here is from genome assembly GCA_028693155.1 of Eubacteriales bacterium. Taxonomy (GTDB): domain Bacteria; phylum Bacillota; class Clostridia; order Christensenellales; family UMGS416; genus STF2-111. Next base: position 1,843 of record JAQUVY010000022.1, on the reverse strand, counting down.
TAGCCACTCCATCAACAGACACCCCCTGGTAGCAGGTGTTTACGTTGATGGCGCTCTCCTTTTGCCAGTTAGACAGATAAAAATATCCCGCCACACACGCGCCCGCCAGCAATACGGCCACAACCCCCAGTATTACGCCCAGGCTGCTGCCCTTGCGGCCCGCGCGGCGTTTGCGGGGCTTTTGTCTGTTTCCGCCCATTCTCGTACCTCCTGCTCGTGCGATGATTGATAAAAAAACCATTCTTATTGAACCCAATTTGGCTCACATTGTCAACCCCAATGGGGGTAAAATATTTGTTTATCTTCGTTTTTACTGCGTCTGCGCGTTGAGCTTATAGGTCAGCGCCATCAGCCCATCGGTCAGCTGGGCATTCTCGGTGGCGATGCCCTCCATGTTGATATCCACCGGAGCAAAGTTCCAGATGGCCTTCACCCCGGCCCGTACCGCCTGCACCGCCACCGTCTTGGCCGCGCCGCCCGGCACGGTGATGATGACGATATCCACCTTTTTCTCCTTCAGCTGCTCTTCCAGCGCCGCCGCGGCTTCCACCGTCAGCCCCGCAATGGGCATGCCGATGAGGCTCTCGTCCCTGTCAAAGAGCGCAACGACGTCATAGCCCTCCTGCCCGAAGGATTGATAGCCCGCCAGCGCCTGACCGATGTTGCCCGCGCCCACGATGGCCACGCGGTAACGGCGGGTAAGGCCGATGATCCCCGCAATGCGGTTTTTCAGCTCAGTGACATTATATCCATAGCCCTGCTGACCAAACCCGCCGAAGCAGTTCAGATCCTGCCGGATCTGCGAGGCGGTGGTTTCCATGATCTCGCCCAGCGCCCGGGAGGAAATACGCTCGGTGCCCATGTTCTGCAGCGCCTGCAGGTATCTATAATAACGCGGAAGGCGGCGGATCACAGCCTCTGAAATGCGTTTTTCCAATCAGTTCTCCTCCTCTTTACCCATACTGGTTATAAAATATCATGCTCCACCCGGCTTGACAAGCCTGAAGCCCGGCAAATAAAAGCAAAAAATGCGGTTTTTGCGCAAATAAGCTTTTCACCGGGGAAAAAATCCGTTAAACTGAAGGGTACATGACAGGAGAGGCATTATGATCGCACTAAATGTAAATCATTTATCCAAGTATTACGGGATTGAGCCCGTGTTCGAAGATATTTCCTTTACGCTGGCCGAAGGCGGGCGTATGGGGATTGTAGGCCCCAACGGCGCGGGAAAGACCACGCTGCTGCGCATCATCAGCGGCAGGCTTCCCCTGGACGCCGGCTCCGTATCCGTAGCCGACCGTCTGGAGGTGGGCTACTTGCAGCAGGAGGGCGAGTATCAGTACGAGGGCACGCCCTATGATGAGATGCTGCGCACCTTTGACTCGGTATTTCGCATTGAAGAGCGCATGCGGGAAATTGAGCACCTCATGGGCGAGGTGCACGAAAGCGACCCCCGCGAATATGACCGTCTGGCCGGGGAATACGCCCACCTGACGGACAGCTTTGAGCAGGCCAACGGCTACGGCTTTGAAAGCGCCATCATGGGGGTGCTGCGCGGCCTGGGCTTTGCCGATGAGGAGATCCGCCGCCCGGCGCGCACGCTGTCCGGCGGGCAGCAGTCTCGCCTGGCGCTGGGCGCCATGCTGCTGCGCCGTCCCGACATCCTGATGCTGGATGAGCCCACGAACCATCTGGACATCAAGTCCATCGCCTGGCTGGAGGATTATGTGCGTTCCTATAAGGGCAGCGTGCTGATCGTGTCGCATGACCGCTACTTTCTGGACGCGGTGTGCACCTCCATTGCCGAGCTGAGCATGAACACCCTGCGCGTTTATCAGGGCAA
>JAQUVY010000136.1 GCA_028693155.1 Eubacteriales bacterium | reverse complement strand
ATCCAAACAATGTAAAACGCGTAATTCGGGCATTGGAGATCCTGAAAGCGCGGGGAAGCCTCCCTGCCGAAGCGATCCGCGTCCCTCGCTATCATGCCGCCATGGTGGGGCTGGATCTTCCTCGAGATGAGCTATACCGCCGGATTGATGATCGGGTGGACGCGATGATCAACGCCGGGTTGGAGGAGGAAGCCGCCGCATTGTCCGACCGGTGGGGAACGGGCTGCACAGCGCTGCAGGCCATCGGGTATAAAGAATGGATGCCCGATGCGCAAAAGCTGATTCCCCGGGAGGATGCCATCGAAACCATCAAAAGGGAAAGCCGGCGTTATGCCAAAAGACAGCTGACCTGGTTTCGCAACCGCGAAAAAAGCATCCGTTGGTTCCGTTGGGATCAGTATGGTCACAGCGGCGAGCTGATGACCGCGGTTATTCAATATGTAAAGGAAGAATTGAAATGGAAAATATGACGAATGCGCAGGCGCTGATCGCCCGCGCGCAGGCTGATGTAAAGCCTTTGTTTGAGGAACTGGAGGAAACGGTTTACGCCAATCAGGTAAAGGTGTTGGAAGCGTTTCGTGCCCGGCGCATTGAGCTGCGGCATTTTGCCCAAAGCAACGGGTATGGCTATGACGATTTAGGGCGGGATACGCTGGATCTGCTTTATGCCCAGGTATTTGGCGCGGAAAAGGCGCTGGTGAGGCCTCAGCTCGTTTCCGGCACCCACGCATTGTCCGTGGCGCTGTTTGGCGTGGCGCAGCCCGGAAAGACGATCTACAGCATCAGCGGCCAGCCCTATGACACCTTGCTGGATACCATCGGAAAGCCCGATGATGACGCGCAGGTGCTGTCCTTAAAACAGCTGGGCGTGGGGTATCGCCAAGAAGAATTGCTGGCCAACGGAGATCTGGCGCTTTCCAACATAGAAAATGTTTTGCAGACGGATCGGAGCATCAACGTCGTCTATTTGCAGCGCTCCCGGGGCTATGCCTGGCGTGATTCTTTCCGCATTTCGGCACTCAAGGAAGCCTTTTGCGTCATTGGCCGCCTTCGGCCGGATGTGTGCATCATGGTGGACAATTGCTACGGAGAGTTTGTTGAACAAACAGAACCGCTGGAGGTCGGCGCGGACATCATCGTGGGTTCGTTGATCAAGAATCCGGGCGGTGGTTTGGCCCCCACCGGCGCTTATATTGCCGGGAAAGCCGCCTATATCGACCGCATTCAATACCGCCTTACCGCGCCGGGCATCGGAGCCGAGGTCGGCAGCTGGCCTGCCGGATACCAGCCCTTTTACCAGGGCCTCTTTTTGGCGCCGCATGTGGTGGGGGAGAGCCTCAAGGGCGCGATCCTTGCGGCGCGGGTGTTTGAGCTGATGGGCATGAAGGTGCTGCCGACCTATGACGCACCGCGAGCCGACATTATACAGTCCATCGAATTCGGCAGCGAGGAGAACTTGCTCAAATTCTGCGCGGCGGTGCAGGCCGCTTCGCCCATCGACAGCCACCTGACGCCTGAACCCTGGGATATGCCGGGATACCAACACAAAATCGTCATGGCGGCAGGTGCCTTTACGCAGGGCGCCTCTTTGGAGCTCAGCGCGGACGCACCAATAAAGCCGCCCTACATCGGTTACATGCAAGGCGGCCTGACATTTGAACACTGCAAATATGCGCTGACGCGTATTGTGGAGAAAATGCGCCTCCAATAAAAATGGGATTACTTGATTCGCCGGAACAGCCCGGTGACCTTGCCTAGGATACTGACTTCATCAAAATACATGGGGTCCATGGTGGGGTTTTCGGGCTGCAGGCGAATGCGCTTCCCGTCGTGAAAGAAGCGTTTCACCGTAGACTCATCCTCAATCAGCGCCACAACAATGTCTCCATCATCGGCATAGCTTTGCTGACGCACAACGATGTAATCTCCGTCATAAATGCCTGCCTCTATCATGCTTTCGCCCTGAACCCGCAGCACAAAGGAATGCTCATCGCGCACAAAGGAAGCGGGCAGGGGAAAGTACTCCTCGATGTTTTCCACTGCCAAAATCGGCATACCGGCGGTGACCTGCCCCACCATGGGTACGGTCATCGCTTTGCTTTTTGTCTCCAGGTCTACATCAATTAAGCCGATCGCACGGGTTTTGGAATGATCCCGTCGAATAAGGCCCTTCTTCTCCAGACGATTTAAGTGGCCATGTACCGTAGAGGTGGAGCTCAAGCCAACAGCCTCGCAAATATCCCGCACCGAAGGAGGATAACCGTTCTCTTCCAGATAATCCTTGATGAAATAGTATATTTTTTTCTGCTTTCCGCCCAGATCATCCAGGTTTTCGTTGTATGAAGGCATATTGTATGCTCCTCCCTCTATTCTATATCCGCAGTATAACACATCATTCTCGCATTTGTCAAACGAATGTTCGCGCGCAAGGAGGGCCTTGTTATTCGTTTTCGTCTTTTTCCGGGAATAAATGCACTGCGGTTGCCGCTTTGCGTCGGTTTTCATCGCTCATCTGCGCATAATGCCGTCTTGTCGTGTTGACATCCGCATGACCCAAAACATCTGCCACCAGGTAAATATCTCCGGTTTCTCGATAGAGCGCGGTGCCAAACGTGCTTCTGAATTTATGGGGCGTGATGTGCTTTAAAGGCACTGCGCATTTGGCAAACTTTTCAACCAGGTTTTGCACGGCACGCTCGGTAATTCGCCTGCGCTGACCGGAAAGAAACAGCGCGTTTTCAAAACCCGGCAGGGGAGAGATGCCCTGTCTCTGTTCCCAATAATCCTGCAAGGCACCCTTCACCTCATCGGAAAAATAGAGCAGCGCCGTTTTTCCGCCTTTTCGAGTAACAATAAAGCTGTTATGCCTGAAATCAATGTCATGGAGATCCAGCCCGGTGAGCTCGCTGATACGGATTCCCGTACCCAAAAGCAGGGTGATGATCGCCATATCCCGCAGCCGTGTTTTTGCCAAACCGGCACGCTGCTTTTCCGTAAGGCCTTCGCCGGTCTCAACAGCGTTGAACATGTCGTTGATCTCGTCTTTTTCCAAATGAATAATTGCCTTCTCCCGGATTTTTGGCGTTTCCAACAGGGCAGAAGGATCTCGGTCGATCATCTGGTTTTTCAGCATAAATTTGCACAGGGTACGCAGCGCAGCCAATTTGCGCTTTTTTCCGAGATTTTGGTTTTCGTAGGTGTGCACATGACCGTAGACATCATTTTCCTTTTCATATTGACTGAGATAGTCGAGATAAGTTTCCATGTGCCGCGTGGTGACCAAGCCAAACTGCTCGGGTGTAATTTCTCGAATCGGTTCGCTGAACACGCCGATCTCAACCATATACTGAAAAAAAATGCGCAGATCACCGGCATAATTGATCCGCGTCAAAATAGTCGTGTTGGGTTCAATCGCCACGAAATAATCGTAGCAGAAGTCGGGGAGTTCCATAAGCAAAGCGCGCAGGCGTTCCAGCTGGCGAAAGCGTTGTTCAATTTTGAAATCTTTTGTCGTGGAATCAGCCATGATGCAAAAGCCTCGCAATCCATTGGATCTGACTTGAATTTTACCACCGGCCCGATAAAAAAGCAACAACTATTCGTAAAACCTGCGTTTTACGAATAGTTGTATTTCTCTTCCCCCAGCGCGGGACAGCTCTAAATTCTCATGCCCCGCGCATTTTCTTTTCTTTGGTCAACGACTGTATCTCTCCGCGCGCCAGTGCATCGCAAGCGTTATTGTAAGCGTTGTCCGCGTGGCCTTTTACTTTGTTCCAGCTGACCTGATGGGAAGCGCTCAAAGAAAGCAGCTCCTGCCAAAGATCCTGATTTTTTACGGGCTCTTTGGTGGAGGTTTTCCAGCCCTTTGCCTGCCAGGATCGGATCCAGCCTTTGTTAAAAGCGTCGATCAGATAGGCGCTGTCCGAATAGATTTTCACTTCGCAGGGTTCCTTCAGGATGCGCAGCGCCTGCGCCACCGATAACAGCTCCATGCGGTTATTTGTCGTGTTGTCTACGCGGCCACTGATGGCTTTTTCTGCCCCGTTAAAGCAAAGAATTGCAGCCCAACCACCCGGCCCGGGATTACCCGAGCAGGCGCCGTCGGTATATATTTCAACAAACTTCATCTATTTTGATCCCTTTGCCAGTTCTTCCGAGCGCCGTGCGGCGCTTTCCACCGCGGAAATCATGGCACCGCGCACGCCTGCCTTTTCCAGTTGATAAAGCGCTTCGATGGTGGTGCCCGCCGGAGAAGAAACCGCATCCTTCAAAGCGGCCGGATGTTGATCGCCAATCAGCACCATTTCGGCGGCGCCGGCAAAGGTCTGGGCGGCCAGCTTGCGCGCCGTGGGTGCCGGCAAACCCATTAGCACCCCGCCGTTTGCCATGGCTTCAATGAGCAGAAATACGTAAGCAGGACCACTACCGCTGACGCCCGTCACGGCATCGAACAAATGCTCACTGAGCACCTCCACCTGCCCCACCGCTTCAAAAATCTGACGGGCAAACGCGAACTCTTCCTCCGTCAAGGTGTTCTCGGCACACAGCACACTCATGGCCTTGCAGCACAGCGCGGGTGTGTTCGGCATAATACGCAGCAGGCGGACGTCTTCACTCAGCGTTTCATAATAGCGCGCATTGGGCCACCCCGCCACAATGGTCAAAATAGCTTTATTGCGTCCCTTGATCCGCGGTGCGAGATCAGACAGTACGCTCTGACAAATCTGCGGCTTTACAGCCAGAAAAATCACATCCGTATTTTCCAAAAAACGATCCAGATCCTTATAGGGATTTACCTGGTATTCATCCACCATAGCAATCAGCCTTTCCTGGCTGACATCATAAACATTGATCTCCTGCCCCTTGAGCAGTTTAGCGGCGCAGATGCCATTGATAACGGCTGAACCCATATTGCCGCAGCCCATAAAGCCCAAACGCTTGTTCATTTTGCAGTTTTCTCTCCTTTGTGCGCATTAGTACTCTAATCATAACCTTACACCGCCTCTGTGGCAAGGTGAAATCTCATTTCCTGACAAATTATTCGCATAAATGCGAAATATAGCCTTGACGCAAAGCCAATAAATCAGTATAATAACGCTTGTGGTCATAACAAATAGGGGAGTAGCTCAATGGTAGAGTACCGGTCTCCAAAACCGTGGGTTGCGTGTTCGAGTCGCGTCTCCCCTGCCACTGCAAATGACCCTCGAGTGGTCATAAGGACAAAAACAGGTTGATTAAAGGTCAGCCTGTTTTTTCTTTTGTTTGTTTATATCTCATACCACACCACGAGACAAAATGTGTGTTTCATGTTAAAACTGCCTCGTTAAAACATCGGATGAG
>JAQUVY010000135.1 GCA_028693155.1 Eubacteriales bacterium | reverse complement strand
GTAAGTTTTCCTTCAAAGGCCTTTTGTGGGCACAGCCCATTGCCGATGGGGTCCCCCTTGCCCTGGGACTGGTTCTGCTTGTTGTAATTCTGCGAAAATGCATAAAAAGCAGCGACACGACGGCGGAGGCCGCCGCGGCACCGTCCGTCCCGGGACTTGTCATTACCATCAGCCGCCAATATGGAAGCGGCGGTCGTGAAATTGGCGAAAGACTTGCTGCCGCGTTGGGCATCCCTTATTATGATAAAAAGCTGATTGACATAACCGCCAAACAAAGCGGATTGGACAGCGAGCTGATCACGGGCACCGAGGAGAGCGTGCCGAAGGGCGTCTCTTACAGCCAGATCACCGGTGCATATTATGCGGGGAGCATTTTCGCCTACGATGGCACACCGGAATCCGACACAATCTTCACCGCGCAGAGCGCCGTGATTCACTCCCTTGCGCAGCAGGGATCCTGCGTAATTGTCGGTCGCTGTGCGGACGATGTTCTCGCGAAATCGACAAGCCTCTTCAATGTTTTTGTAAAGGCAAATATGGCGGACAGAGTACAAAGGGTTGTGGAGCAATACGGTGTGGCGCAGGGCGATGCCGCAGGTGCCATCAACTGTGTTGATAAAGTGCGGGCAAATTATTACCGGCACTATACCGGGAAGTCATGGGGCGTGCTGGAAAATTATGATCTCGTTGTGGACAGCGGCGTACTGGGAATTGACGGCTGCGTTTCACTCCTCCTTGAGGCAATCAAGAACAGAAGCTGAATGCAAATCTGGCCATTGTCCGGGTTTCCATTGTGTCAGGATGTCCATGCGATAGACGCGGACGGCAAATATAGCTGGCTGCACAGCCGCACTTCGCTGCGGTTGTGCAGCATTTTATTTACGGCAAACAAAATAAATTAGGCCTCAGATGAGGTTGAAAACCGAAAATAAGGATGGCGCAGTATGAAGGCAGCCAGCCCTTTGCTTTTCATTGTTCAGCGATATTTTTAAGGATGGACGGTCTGAATTTTCCATTCGGCACGCTGCGCACCAACTCAAGGGCCGCACCGGCAATAAAGGTTTGGTTACGGCTCTTCGGCTCATGCAGACCGTTCTGCGGTAAATACAGCGAATCCGGGCAATCATTGATTCCCGCAACGCGGATTCCATGGATAAAAAGGTCGCCCAATTTTTCGGAAAGATGCTTTTCCCAAAGCAAAGCGACCCTTCCCACAATGGCTGCGCGGCGAAGCCCCGCGGGGGCTACTGAACCGCTGCTTCGGCGAAAACAGCAAAAAAAGGGGCAGGGCAAGTGCCATGCTCCTTTTTTTGCGGATAAAACGCGGCCGGCAGGAAGAAGTGCTTCCCGCCGGCCGCGTTTTGCTGCGCCGAATGCTACAGCGAAAACACCACCACGCCTGCGATGATGATCCCCAGGCCGATGAGTTTTTTCACGCTGATCTTTTCCTTGAGCACCAGCCAGCTCAGCAGCGCAATGAACACATATTCGGTCGCGCCCAATATGGGCCCCATGGAAAGCGGCAGCACGCGAAACGCGGTGACCGAGCACAGCGTGGCCACCACGAAAATGGCATAGGCTGCGATCACGCGCCAGTTCAGGTACTCCTGATACCATTTGTCACGCTTGACGTCCGCGCTTTTTTTCAGCAGTATCTGTGAAAATGCCGAGATGATCACGCCAAACAGGTAGAGCAGGGTATACAGGATCGTTTCATTCATCTGCACTCACCACCAATATCACGCCGGCAATCACAATGACCGCACCCAGCACCTTGGTCAGCGTGATGGCTTCACCAAAGAAGATCGCGCCGGTAAAAAGACCCCATACGATGGTCACGGACTTGTTGTAAAACGCCGTGCTCAGCGGCACATGCTTGAGTACCTGCTGCCACACGATGGCGTAGATGCCCAGCGCCAGAAGATCCAGCCCGTAAAAAAGCACAAAGGGCAGGGAGAGCATGTCAAAAGACGCCGCGTGCTTGGCGCTCACCGTTCCCAGCGCCAGCACGAGAATGCCCATATGCAGCAGGACATAGTCCTTCAGGGTTGCTTTGGTATTCATGCCTCTTCGTCGCTCTTTTCCTGGTAATCGAAATTGACTTCATCCCGGATGACATACTGCGGGGAGTCGTTGATGCTGATATAGATGCGCCCTATGTATTCCCCGATCATGCCCAAAATGAGCATGATGACGCCGCCGATGAACAGCAGCGCGGCCATAAGAGAACTGTAGCCGGCGGCAATGGCCGGGTTCACCAGCTTGGCAATGATGATGTACAGGCCAAACAGGACGCCGAAGACGGCGCACAGAACGCCCAGCACCGACGCGACCCGCAGCGGCTTTACCGAAAAGGCGGTAAACCCGTTCATCCACAGCGCCAGCATCTTTTTAAAGGTAAAGTTGGAGCTGCCGCTGAAGCGCTCGCGCTCCTCCATGGGCACACAGATGATGCGCCGCGTGGTGCGCAGAAGGAGCCCGGTCATATAGGGGTAAGGATTGCGGTATTTGCAGATTTCCCGGGCAATATAGCGCCGCATCGCCATGAAATTGGTGAACTGCATGTTTTTGGGGCGGTCGAGGATAAATTCGGTCATCTTTTTGTTGACGATGGTGCCGAAATCCTTAAAAACCGATTGCTTGCGCGTGGGGTAGTCGGCCATGGCCACGTCGTAATCCTCGTTTGCCAGCGGCTCCAGCAGCGCCCAGAAATGATTCATCGGGCATTGGCCGTCGTCGTCCATGATGACCATATAGTCGCCAACTGCGCGGCCCAGACCGGCCATCACGGCGCCGGGACGGTTCATGTTTTTTGCCAGCCCCAGCAGGCGGATTTTATGATCCTGTGCCGCCAGCTTTTGCAGAACGTCCCACACATGGTCGGGCGAGCAATCGTTCACCGCGATGATCTCGTAATCGTATTCGGGGCGCTGCGCCACGGTGTCACGGATCTCCTTGGTGACGAATTCGATGGTTTTTTCACTGCCGTAGCAGGGAAGGATGAAGCTGATGAGTTGATTCATTGTAAAACCTCCGCGGCATGGTTCACCGTGTCCGCAATTTGAGAGATGCTGTCATCGGGCAGCAGCAGGGGCAGGTTGAGAATCTGCCTCTCCAGCGCGTTTGCACCGGGGTAGCTCGTTTCGCCGCCAAACAGATCGGCTACGACGGGATACCAGTCGCTGACGGGTACGCTTTTTTCAAGAAGCCGACGTACCATTTCGTTTCGAATGTCCGGGCGTACAAAAAAGTTGAAGCGCCAGGGAACTGCGCCGGGTGTGAATTCATACCCGCTTATTGCCGCGTTGGGATGCAGCAAAGCGGCGTATAATGCGCATTTTTCCCGCCGCAGGGCGATCATGTCTTCCAGTCCGCACAGCGCGTCGGTCACCTGCTGACGCTCCTGGCTGCAGAGGCGGAACAGGAACATATCGCGCAGATCACTGCGGCAGTATTCCAAAAAGTCCAGGCACTGCGCTTCGCTTACGCGGTTGCGGTAGGCGCGGTACATCTTTGAAAAGCGCGCGCCCAAGCGCTCGCATTCGGGGCCGCGCAGCGGAAGCGCCTCGATTTCCCGGCGGACATCACGCAGATCTTCGTCCGCGCAGAGGATGCCGCCGTAGCCCACGTCCAGTGTTTTGGAGTAGCCCAGGCTGTACAGCGCATAGTCGCCGAATGTGCCCGTCGGTGCGCCGTCCATGCGCGCTCCCATGGAGGAGGCGCAGTCTTCCAGCAGCAGGATCCCGTGTTTTTTGCACAGCGCGGCAATGGCGGCGATGTCCCGCACCGGGTTGCCGAACATGTGGGGCAGGATGAGCATGGCCACATCGTCCGACAGCGCGTCGGTCACGGTTTGCAGCGTGGCGTTGCCGCTCAGGGCGTCCACGTCGCAAAAGACGGGGTGGTTTCCCGAGAAAATCACGGGGTATACAGCCGCATAGCAAATGTTACAGGGGAGCAGAACCTTTCGGCCGGAAAAACGCGCCTTTAACAGCGCGTAGATCCCGGTTGCCGCTCGCCCGGCAATCGCATATTCTTTTTTAAGCTCCAGCAGATCGTTCATTTTGTTTACAGCGTCTCGGGGCGATCCTGAGGATTGATGTGGTGGTAATTGTGATACTTTTTGGATACCCATTCTTTCTTGTAGTCGCTGTAAATGGCCTCCATGGTGGTGTATGCCGGCTTCCAGCCCAGCTCGCGCTCGGCTTTTGAGATGTCATACACATAGCCGCGGGTAAGCCCGGGCTTGGCGGGGTCGGTGCTGACGGGAGAAACCTTATCCACGGCAAAGATCTTTGCCAAAGCCACTGCCTCGTCATATTGGGAATAGCCTCTGCCGCAGGCGATGTTGTAGATGCCCGAGGCGGTGGGGGCGTCAACGGCGCTTTGTATGGCCGAAACCACATCCTTGATGTACACATGGTCGCGCACAACGCTCTGGTCGCCCCAGACCTCTATCGGCTCGCCGCGCAGCGCTTTTTCAAAGAAGATCTCAAACGTGCTTTTCTTGTAAGAGCCGTCCTTATTGAGATGCCCCAGAATCTCACCATAGCCATGCACGCCGGTCAGCCGCAGAGAAATGGTCTGCAGGCCAAAGTCCTTGTGGTAATATGTCATGAAGTTTTCCGCGGCGATCTTGGAAATGATGTAGGGGGAGTGATCCCCTTTGAAGCTGATGCCGTCCTCTTCGGAAATAACGGGCTTGTTAATGTCGTTATACACCTTATGGGAGGAGGTCATGACGACCTTTTGAATGCCGTTTTCCCGGGCAAATTCCAGCACGCGGTAAACGCCCAGCGTGTTGACGGCGAAAAACTCCTCCACGGGCGTTTCGTGCTCGGCCAGGCAGGCAGAGAGAATAACAATGGCCGCGATGTTTTCCCGGGGAAGTGCTGCGTAGCTCTGCTCGGATTTGAGGTCGAAGTATTGGAAGGGCACATGATTGGCTTCAAAAAAAGCCTGCGCCGCTTTGGAGCGTCCCAGCGCCAGCACGTCGCAGTTTTGATCGTTCAGATAGGTGCACAAATAGCGCCCGACGTAGCCGGTTGCGCCGATTACAAGAATTTTTCCCTTGGTCATGTTGTTGTTATCCTTTCAAAATATAGTACCCGAAACGGGTAGAGCTGTCGGTGACAGCGCCCTCGTGAATTTCAGCCATTTCGCTGGCGCGCCATAAGCGCTCGGGATGTTCTGCCGCAGTCCGCCGGTAGGCCTCCAGGTCTGCCCGGGTGAATACAAAGCGGATCTCGGCGCGGGCCGGCTCATCCGCCGGGGTCAGGTCGGGGGCGTTGCCGCAGGCGGTGTCCACCACCATGCGCACAAAGTCCATGCCGGTGGAAATGCGCACCAGATCGG
>JAQUVY010000134.1 GCA_028693155.1 Eubacteriales bacterium | reverse complement strand
CTTCTTCAGCGTTTTCTGCGCAAGGGGACGGTACAGCTCGCGCCAATCCGAAACAAACTGCGCGGCATCAAGCGCGCCGAAGCCGGCGGAATGCCCCGTATCATGCAGGGCAATCAGGACGTCCGTCATCTCGTCGCCCAGCTGCTTCGTGTTGACGGATGTCAAGTCGGCGTTGCCTGCGTTTACCCCGTCAAAATACTCCATCCCGATGGCTTCAAGCATGCCGTCCTGGGTCTCTTCATCAAAATAGATCTCCGGCATTTTCACGGGGCAATGGCGGGAAAGCGTACGCACCTGCAGCGCTTCTTTGCGCGCCAAACCCGGAAAAAGATACAGCTTGACCACCAACACAAAAGGGGGCTTATCCTGCCTCACCAAAAAAGCGCGGCCATAAAACCCGCCGCCCAATGGGCGAATCTCCCAAGCCTCGGCGCCAAAATGCTGTTCGATCAGCTGTTTGATTCTCTGCTCCATGTCTGCGCTTTCTTATTACAAAAAAAGGAGGCGTGTGCCTCGCTTTTTTGATAACCGGTAATGATCGTTTTTTATTATCTTCTCCGGTCTCTATAGTTCCTTTCGTCCCTGCGCTGCGCCGAGATCCGCTTGGTCTTATTTTTTTCCCGCAGCATCAAGGTCAGCAGCACCGCCAGCGCCGCAACCAACAGCACCGCAACCACCACGATCAAAATCAAAACGCCGCTGAGGCGGTTGCTCTTTCCCGCATCTCCCTCACCGGGTTCCGCGGTGGGGCTTACGGCGAGGTTGACCGTGACCTCTCCGCTTTTTATGGTTTGCTCGTTGGCCAAGCCGGCATTTACCACGATGTTGAACACATATTTTGCGCTCTCCTGAGCCTGAAGCTTATAGGAAATATTCTGTGTTCCCACGTTCAGAGAGGCAATGTTGCTGATCACGTTCCCCATGGTGTCGGTAATGATCACGTTTTCCACGGGTACAGTGCCGTAGTTGGTCACGGCGATGGTAAACTCAATTTCTCCCGGCGCCGCCAACTCTGCCGGGTTAGCCGTCACCGCGATGCCCAAATCATACACCGGTGTCTGGTCGATCACCTGCAGTTCAAGCTGGTTGGACTGCAGCTTTGTCTCCTGACCTCCAGCTGTCGTGCTCAACACACACGAATAGGTATCGCTGGTTTCCACGGTTACAGTTCGCTGAAAGGTACGGGTAGCACCCTTGGCCAAAGATTCTGCGTTGTACAGATTTTCATTGGTATCGCCGTCATAAATAGTGATGGCGCCCAAAGCGACGTTGCCCGTGTTTTTGATGGTATACAGCAACGTGACCTTATCTCCCGCCTTGATCTGCGTTTGATCGGTGGAGATGGTCACCGTGGCCTGCGGCCGCGTAATCGTGACCGATTTCAGATCCAGCGTGACGTTATAGCTCTTGCCTCCTGCGGTATAGGTCAGCTTGGGCTGAGATTCCATATCGCCGGTCACCTTGAGCTTATAGGTAAAGGTCTGGGTTCCCCCCGCTTTCAGAGAGGTCTTTGTGCCGATCTCTTTGCCAAAGTCTGTAACCTTTAAGGAAGATAATGTCACCTTGCCCGTGTTTTTAACTGTGTAGGTAAAGTTGATCGTCTCTCCCTCTGTGGCGGAATAGGCCGGTGCACTGGCTGAAAAATCCACCGCAGGTTCCTGCGTGCTGGAGGATACCTTAAAGGAGAAGCTTTTTTCCTGACTCTTCCCGCCCTGCGACCAGGAAACGGTGAATTTCAGATCCTTATCCAGCTGATCGGTAGCAATGCTCAAATTGGCGCTGCGTTTGACCGTGCTCCCGGGCTGCACATTGCCAAGGGATATGACTTGTGCCCCGCCAAAGCTCACCACCGCGTTTTCCAACAGATCCGCTGCATTCTCTTCGCAGCTCATGCTGACCTCCAAGGCGACTGAGCCCGCGCCCGAAAGTGCCTTTGGCGAAAGCGTATAGGAAATGTTGGCATCGTCTGCCAGCGCAGCCGGTGCAGGAGCGAATATCATGAAACACAGTGCCACTGCGAAAAGAGCACCGAAAAAAACTGTTTTTTTCATTTTTTCCTCCGATGTGTCAGTCCATCGTTTTTCATATTTTTTATTATTGTATATGCAGTAAGGCAAATTTGTCAATCCGTTCGGTTCAGCTTGCTATTGCTGAAAGTAAAAATATCATGTAGAATGGACTAAATAACTTTTGCAATTATTTTTTCTCATTCACGCAAGGAGGTTCTCACGCATGCCCAAATACCAGTATATGCTCGTGACCGATTCAGACAGCGAACTTCCGCTGTCTTTAGCGGAGCGATTTCAGATGCCGTATGTCCCCATGCCTTATACCCTGACGGGGCAGGAATACCCCTATGATTTCGGAAAAAGCACGGATTTTCCTGATTTTTATGCGAAAGTACGCAGCGGTGAAATGCCCACCACCTCCACCTACCCGCCTCAATATTATGTAGACCTGTGGAAGCCTTATCTGGAGCAGGGGTTGGATGTTCTTCACGTCTCCTTCTCTTCCAAGCTGTCCTCGGCCTATTCCTTTCTTTGCAGCGCGGCCGAAGAACTGCGCGAAGAGTTCCCCGAGCGCAGAATCGTCACCTTTGACACCAAAGCCATTTCGGGCGGCATGGCAATTTTGCTTTATGGCGCTTTGAAATTGTGGGACACCGGGGAAAGTCTGGATGCCACGGTGGCCTGGCTGGAGGAAAACACACCCCATGCCACGCATGTGTTCACGGTGGACGATCTGAACCATCTCTATCGGGGCGGCCGCCTCAGCGCCAGTTCGGCATTTGTGGGCAGCATGCTGAAGCTCAAACCCATTTTGAACGTGGATAACGAAGGTGCCATCAAGGCCTGCGATAAGGTGATGGGACGGCAAAAGGCCATCCGCTATGTGGCCGATGCCGCCATCAACCGCTCTCTTGACCCCGAGAACAACGCGGTCATCATTCTCCACGCCGACTGCGAGGCCGACGCGCTTAAGTTGCGCGCGATGATCGAAGAAAAGGTTCACTTTAAGGAAACCTTTTTCCAATATGTCGGTCCGGTGATCGGTGCGCACTGCGGGCCGGGCACGTTGGCGGCCTGCTTCTTGGGCGATAAGCGCTGATCCGCTGCTGTGTTCTTACGGAAGCCTTACGGAGGCTTCCGTTTTTCTTTTGCCGCCGCACAGGAAAAAAAGCAAGAGCCTGCCCGCCCCTGCGCCAATATGGGGCGGCAAGCTCTTGCTCCCTTATTTCATCCTTGCCGATTGAAATCTTTTCATCGACGCAAGCATGGCTTTGGCGTCGCGCTGCCGCTTGAGCACCAAAACCTTCTCCGCATTTTGTACCAGGCGCCGTTTTGTGCCGTTGCTGCCGTCGTCATAGGCTTTTGCCCAACGGAACATTCCGCGCAGCATGGCAATATTGGGGCGGTAAATGCACGCCTCCAAGCCAAAATTTTTCCGCTCCTCCTTCGGTCGTTTTCTGTTTCCCCAAGGCGCGGCAGGATCCGTCACGTGCACAAGCTCATCCAGCTGGGTGCAGGGCACACCCATCCGGGAAGACAGGCGTCGGGCAAAGGTGGATTTTCCGCTGCCTACCGCCCCGGTAATATAGAGTTTCATTCTCCCCTGCTCTTCTTTCTCCCTCAGTACGCAATGCAAACGCTTTCGTTTACCTGTTGTTTGCGGGTGAAACAGATTTCACCATCCCGCATTTCAAAGTCCGCTTTGCGGCCGTCGCACAACACCGTTTTGGGCGCGTGGCCCTCCATTTTCAGATTCAGCGCGGTCAGGGACAGCTCGCCCGCACACACGGCGATGCGCACCGCACCGGGCTGAAAGGACACGGTGCCCCAGGCGCACTGCAACGACCACGGCGCGAAGAAACGGCCGTTTTCACAGATGGGAGAGAAGCCCAGCATCCCCCGGTGCATGTCGTACTTCATGCCGGAGAAAGCCAGCAGCAGCGCATAGCTGGCCATGGAACGGGCATAGTTGCTGCCGCATTCAAACTCGTTCCACGGGTTGCGATAGCGGCCGTCATAGCGCCTGCGAAGCGCCGATACGCACGCCATTCCTTCTTCCACCATGCCGTGCAGGATCATGTGGCTGGCCGCGGCGTATTCAAAGCCGTTCATGGTTTCCTGAGAGTAGGGCGCGGGGATATGGGGCTTGCGCTTTCCTGCAGGCCAGGCGCAGATGGTCAGCCCGCCCTCGTCATTCATGCTGTACAGGCGGCAGGGGTTGACGTGACGGCGCATATTGGGAATAAAGTTATAGCGGTAAATGCTGCGCAGCGCGCTGGATACCTGGGTCGGATCAAAAATATCTCCCAGACCGATGAGGTCGCTGTGCCATTGCGCCAGCACCTGGTCAATGCCGCAGCCCTCGCCGATCTGGTATTTTAGCTCGCCCTTTTCTTCCAGCCAATATTCCTTCACCGCGTCGTTGCCGTGCAGGGTCAGCGCCTCGTTGCCAAAACGCTCCAAAATGCTTCGGTCGTCCAGATCTACCTTCTGGTAATAATATTCTCCGTTGAAAAGCTCGCGGTCGGCATACGCCTTTCCGCTTTCAAACAGACGCAGGTACTCCCGCCGCGTGCCCTCCTCGCCCATCACCTATGCCATGCGCGCGCCGGCCTGCAGCGCGCCCAGATACATACCCGTGAGCCACGCGTTGGGTCCGAAAAGCTCCATATCCAGCGTATGATGCTGCCGACCCTCCAGCACGCCGTCCTTGTCCGCATCCCAGCGGTCGTAATTTTCCGGCGACCATGCGTAGGCGATGCACCGCTTGACCTGAGGCCACACGCTGGCCAGCCACGCCTGATCTCCGCTGATCATAAATTCCCGCCAGGTGCGCATGACCGTGCCGAACTGCCCATCGGCAGCCGGACGAAACGCGGTAACCTCTCTGCCCAGCGGCAACTGCAGCCGAAAGCCCATCCCGCCGGTTGGCTGCATGCTGTAGCGATATTCCAGCGTTCGCATGCTTCTCTCCAGCTGGGGGAACAAAAAGGCAATGGCATAGGTGTAGTTCCACACATGCGTGCAGGAGCCTTCGCAGCAGCCGCCGTCGCAGAAGCAGCCCTCGAAGCCGTAAAGCGAGCCGTCTTCCAGACGCAGTCAGGTGGGCGATTTGACGATGGCCAGGTTGGCGGAAATGGCGTCGATGGCGTCTCTGGGCAGCGTGGCGTCAAACAGCGCATCGGTAAAGGTTTGCGTCTGTTCGCGCAGGCGTCCATATTCCCGCAGGCAATAATGCGCTGAATCCAGCGCGTCGGCAAAGAGCGTTGCGTAATATTGCTTCCACTCGGTGGGGTCTTCCGGGCAGGCGCAGCCGTCCTCGCACTGGCAAGGCTGCGGATTCCAGTAATTCCCCG
>JAQUVY010000133.1 GCA_028693155.1 Eubacteriales bacterium | reverse complement strand
TCAGGTGCCGTGTCCAACGCCTCGGCGGCGGCCAGCCCGCACACATCCGCGCCCGCGGCGAGAAAAATTTGCCTTACCTGCTCCTCCATGTGTTTGCTTCCTTTCCCCTGTTTCATGTGGTAAAATTTTATGCACAAGTATAGCACACAGGAGGCTCGCGCGCAAAATGCTGGACAAATCCGTGCCCCACAAATTTGTATTTATGGAAAAAAGCGACCCCGCGGTTTATCCCCGGTATGACCTGCCTCCGGGCTACTCCTTTTGCCTGTTTCACCCCGGGCTGGAGCAGGATTGGAAATCCATTCATCGGGAGGTGGGGCATTTTGACGACGATGCCGCCGCGCAACGTGCCCTGGCGGCGGATTTTCTGCCCCATCCCGCGCTGATGGCGCGGCAGATGCTCTTTGTTTGTCACGACGCCTCGGGGCAGACGGTGGGCACGGCCTCGCTTTGGCCGGGGGAGGAATTCGGCCGCACCCGGCAGCGCCTGCACTGGGTGGCCGTGCGCCCGGCGCACAGCGGCCGGGGCATCGCCAAGGCGCTGCTCACCCGCCTGCTGGATATTTACGCGCAGCAGGGGTATACCGACGGCGTGTACCTCATCACCCAAACCTGGAGCTGGCGGGCGGTCAACCTCTACCGAAGCTTTGGGTTCCAGCCCTATCTCGGCCCTCGCCCCGCAGGGTGGCAGGTGGGCAATTTTGACGCCGACACGCCGCAGGCCTGGCAGATCATCGACGCCGCGCTGCGCACCTCGCAGGGGTAAGCCGTGCCAAAGAAAAGCGCCCTTTCCAGGAAATTCTCCTTGGAAAGGGCGCTTTTATGGTTTCGTTGGGTTATCCGCGCGGCGACCAGCGATCCGCCGCCGTCAGCCCCAGCGCGGAAACGACCTCGGGCAGACGCTCGCCCACCAAGGGCAGTCCCGCCGGGTGATGGGCGTCCGAGCCGCAATAAAAGCGGCAGCCGCACGCCTTGGCGATGCGGAACAGCCGCAGCTGCGCGTCACGCTCCTCTTTCCACGCGGGCGGGAACGCCGCCGCGTTGAGCTCGATGCCCGCCCCTTGCCGGGCATAAAAGGAAAACACCGCGCGCAGCCCATCCTCGGGCAGAATCTCCAGCACCCGCGCCACGTTTCCCTCGTCAAACAGCAGCGGGCAGTTCAGATGCGCCAGCCCCACCTTTTTCCAGGGCAGGGGCAGCGCCGTCAGCTGCTCCAGCCGCTCCAAAAACAGCCCCGCCACCGCTTCGGGCGTGTGATACTTCGTCCGGTCGCGCACGTCGCTCATGTGAAAATGGTTGAGCGGAACAAGGATGATGTCAAAGGCATCGTAATGCGCGGGGGATAACCCCAGCTCCGCGCCGCCGCGATACTCGGTTTCGCAGCCAAAGCGCACGGTCAGCCCCTCATGCGGGGGCAGAGGCAGGTTTTGGCGCACATGCGCCAGCCCCTGCGCTGCGTAAAAATCGTTGGGGTTTGGCACGTCCTCGTCCCAAAAATGATCGGTCAGGCACACTTCGTCGTAGCCCGCCGCCCGGGCATGGGCAAGGATGGCCTCCGGCGTCATGGCCGGGTCGTTGCTGCACAGGGACAGCCTCGTATGGCAATGCAGATCGTGACGGATGGGAAATTCGTTCATGCTTGCTCTCCTTGCTCCCCGCTGTCCTCTTGCGGGGCATGCAGGGCATCGTATACTTTTTGCGCCACGGCCGCGTTCATGCCGTCCAGCTCGGCCAGCTCTTCCACCGTGGCCTGCTTCATCAGCGCCGGCACCGGGTAAGCGCGCAGCAGCGCCTTGCGGCGCTTCTCCCCCACGCCGGGGATGTCCTCCAGCTGGGAGCGCAGGGTGCGGGCGGCGCGCAAACTGCGGTGATAGGTGATGGCAAAGCGATGTGCTTCATCGCGCACCCGCTGCAGCAGCTGCAGGGTGGGCGAGGAATGGGGCAGCGCCAGCGGTTCCTCATGCCCCACGCGAATGATATGTTCAAAGCGCTTGGCCAGACCCACCGCCGGGATGGCTCCCACCCCCAGCGCCTCCATGGATTCCCGGGCAAACTCCAGCTGGATGGGGCCGCCGTCGATGAGCACCAGATCGGGAAACTTGGAAAAGCTCCCCTTGGCGTAGTCGCCACCGGTCTTGTCCAGCTCGGCGCGCTCCTCCAGCCCGTGGCGAAAGCGCCGCCCCAGCACCTCTTTCATGCTTTCAAAGTCGTTGGCGCCCTCCACCGTCTTGATCTTAAAGCGCCGGTAAGCGGAGCGGGCGGGCTTTCCGCCCTCAAACACCACCATGGAGGCCACCGAGTCGGTGCCCTGAAAGTTGGAGATGTCGTAGCACTCGATGCGCTGGGGCGGCGGGATACCCAGCACCTCGCCCAGCGCCTTTACCGCCCCGCCGGTGCGCTCCCACTCCCGCTCGCGGTAGGCCCACTCGCGCTGAATTTTCTCCTGGGCGTTCTTCTCGGCCATGAGCAGCAGAGCGCGCTTTTCGCCCCGCTGGGGGGCGTGGATGGTCACCTTGCGGTTCCACTTTTCCCGCAGCGCCTCCTCCAGCGCGTCGGCGTCCTCGGGGCGCTCGCGCACCAAAATCTCCTGAGGTGCGGAGGGCGCTTCCAAATAAAACTGCGCAATGAAGCTGCCCGCCACCTGCGCGCTCTCCTCGTTTTGCGCGCCGTCCATCAAAAAGCCCTCGCTGCCCGTCACCCGGCCGCCCCGCATCATCATCAGCTGCACAGCGGTCTGTTCGTTTTGGCTCACCACGCCGATGACGTCCACATCGTCGGTGTAAACGGCGGTGGAGATGACGCTTTGCCGCCGGTCTCCCTGGCGGTAGATCAGCTGCACCGCCTGCAATTTATCCCGATAGGCAGCCGCCTTTTCAAAGTCCAGCGCCTCGGCCGCCTCCTCCATTTTCCGTTTCAGGTCAGCCGCCACCTCGTCCTGATGCCCCTGCAAAAAGGAGCACACCTGCCGCATCACGGCGGCGTATTCCTCGGGGGTAACCTTTCCCGTGCAGGGCGCCATGCAAAGGCCGATTTGCGCGTTGAGACAGGGGCGCTCGCCGTTGCGAACCATTTTCATGACGTCCTTGGTGCAGGAGCGTATGGGAAAAATTTTCTTGATGGCGTCCAGCGTGGCGCGCAGCGATCCGGTGGACATATACGGCCCGAAATAACGCGCCTTGTCCCCCCGGCGCAGTTTGCGCACCAGCTCCACCTGCGGGAAATCCTCGCTTAAGTCCACCCGCAGATAGGGATAGTGCTTGCCGTCCTTCAGGAGAATGTTGTAATGGGGCTGATGCTGCTTGATGAGGTTGCATTCCAGCATCAGCGCCTCGCGCTCGTCCTTCACCAGCACATAGTCGATGTCGGCAATGTCCTGCACCAGGCGGCGGGTCTTGGGGTACTCCCGCTGGGTGGAGGCCTGAAAATAATTGCGCACGCGGCTGCGCAGGGAAATGGCCTTCCCCACGTAGATCACCCGCCCCAGCGCGTTTTTCATGATATAAACGCCGGGATGGTCAGGCAAATTTTCCACCACACCGGCAACTCGATCCTGCATAGAAGTCCCCTCAAAATGGCAAAGGGAGCGCCGGAGCGCTCCCGCGATACCCTTATTATATCATGACAAAGCGGCAAAATCACCCGCGTTCCCGCCGCGCCTCCAGCGCGCGCATGGTTTCCTCCCCGGGAATTTTTTCCCCGTAGCGCGCGTCGCCGTATACCCGCGCCAGCTCGCCGTCGTCGCCGCCGCCGTCCCGCTCCAGCGGGGTCTGCGCCGGGTCCAGCAGGCCGGCTTTTTTCAGCCTGCGCAGATGCCGCCCATACAGCAGGCGAACCCGCTCGGTATTGTCTGCGCATTCAGAAAGGCGCTTGGCCGGTTTCAGGCGCTTGGCCGCCCGGCGCATGGCATCCGCTGCGCCCGCGCGCACCGCAGCCCAGGTAAACAGGCTCTCACTGGAATCCTCAAAGTCATCGGCCTGCGCCCGCCAGCTCTTGAAAAAATGCCCCAGCATGCCGCGCAGGCGCTGCATCCAACCCGGCATCCGCCGAATCAGCATACGAATGAGCATAAACGTCCAGAAGATCAAATTGCCATAGGCAAAAATATAGAACAGGATGTTCCCCACCGTGCCGTCGCTGTTATCCAGGATCATCCCCACCGGCGCGGCGGTGGCGGTCACCTCCGGCACGGTCCACTCGCCCACCCGATCGGGAAACAGCCGCGCAAAAAACAGCGTTATGGCGTTGAATACGCCGCGCAGCGCCTGGGTGAGCCCATTTCCCAGCACGGAGAAAAAGCCCAGCACCAGCACCAGCACCAGATACACGGCGATGAAGATGGCATTGCGGCGGGCAAACGCCGGGGAAGGAGCCTTCCCCGCCTCGGCGCGGGCGCTGCGGCGCACCGCCTGCTCGCCCAGCAACAAAATGCTCAGCACGATCCACACCACACCGCACAGCGAGGTGAAAACCAGCCAGCGGCTGACCAATGGGTTTTTTGCCGATTCTCCCTGCATCCAGGTGGCCGTATAACCCACCAAAAAGAACAGCATCTGCACCGACAGCGCCGGCAAGGTAAAGGCCTTTTCCAGCGGGCGGTTGCAGCGGCTGTTCACCGCCACGGCCAACCCGGCACCGCCCAGCGCGCAGGCCACCCGCCCGGCGGTGCTCAGCCCCACGCCCGGCCACAAAATGCCGGGCAGCGCGCCCAAAACCACCGCCAGCAGAAGCTGCAGCGCCCCGCTTTTTTTACCCAGAAACAGGGAAACACCCATGCCCAGCAGCGCGCTGAGCGCAAAGGCCGCCAGCATCCACAGGCACTGTGCCGCCGTCCACCCCCGCCACATGCCGTAATAGCCCAGCACCGGCGCGGCCACGCACGCCCAGGTCAGCGCGCAGGCCAGCTTATGCCTCAGCTTCATATGCCTGCACCTCCTGCGCGCCCTGCCAGGTCACCGAGTTGCCCATCAGGCGCAGCCTTTGGGCGCACTGCTCCAGCTTGGGCGACCAATACAGCGATAAAATCACCAGATCCGCCCCGGTGATACCCGAGGGCAGGATCTCTTCCTCCAAATAGGCGGGGAAGCTTCGCCGGCGCAGCAGCCGCAGGCGTGCCATGGCGGCCATCATCTGCTGATAATGCCCCTCGCCCCCGCCAAAGGGCACCGAAATGCCCCGGTCGTCCAGCTTGTCCAGCCGCGCGTTGCAGCCAAAGGCCGTGTCCACGCCGTTGTCCCGCGCCCAGGCGGCGTAGGTCGCCGCCAGCGAGATCAGCTCTTCCAGCGGCTGCTCCTGCTCGGGTGCCACTTCGTCCCACTGATCCTCCCTGCGCTGCACGTTTACCAGCAGGTACAGCTTGGGATTGGCGGTGTAATCATGGCTTTTTACCATGATCTGGCTCATGTGGGCGGTGGCGCCCCAGTGCACATCGCGCAGGGGATCGCCCGG
>JAQUVY010000132.1 GCA_028693155.1 Eubacteriales bacterium | reverse complement strand
AGAAGAAGAGGTTGAAGAAATGAGAGAAAAGTTTTCTTCTATTTTAGAGTATGTAAAAAAACTTCAAGAACTTGATGTTCAAGACATTGAAGAAAACACCAATGTGGTGGTATCGGCCACGCCCCCGGTGGAGTGCTTGTCCACCTTAACGCCGGCAATGGAGGACAGATCCACCATTTCTCCCGATCGGGCCATGGCCCAGGTCAGCTGCGCCGTCTCTTGCGCCGTCATGCCCGAAAACCACACCGCCATCAAGAAAGCCGACATCTGATAGTCGGCGATCTCGCCGTCCGTATAGGCGCGCACCAGCCACTCGATCTCGGCCTGAGTCAGGGTCTGCGCGTGTTTTTTCTTTTCAATGAGTTGGGTGACCTGCATGGCGTTACCTTCTTTGCAAAAAATGTTCCAGCGCGGCACGATCGGGCAGCGAGGGCTGCGCCCCGGCCTTTTGCGCGGTCAGCGCGCCGGCACCTGCCGCAAAGCGCAGCGCCCCGCGCACGTCCATGCCTTCCCCCAGCGCCACCGCCAGCGCGCCGGCGTAGGAATCGCCCGCCGCCGTGGTATCCACCGGGTCGATGGAAAACGCGGGGGTGAAAAACTCGCCTTCCGCGCCGCAGTAATAGGAACCGTCCGCACCCAGCGTGATGAGCACGCGGGAGGCGCCCTTCGCCCGCAGCGCGGCGGCCGCTTCTTTTACCCAGTTCAGCATATCCCCCGGGCGCAGCGCCACGCCGCTGTGGTAGGCCGCCTCGGTCTCGTTGGGCTTCACCCAATCGGCCAGGCGCCACACTTCTTCGGGCAGCGGGATGGTGGGTGCCGGATCCAGCACGGACATCACGCCATGCGCCTTTGCCAGGCGCAGCGCGCAAAGCATCCCCTCCACCGGGATCTCGCACTGCACCAGCAGAATGGCTCCGGGCGCAAAG
Source organism: Eubacteriales bacterium (assembly GCA_028693155.1). GTDB lineage: Bacteria > Bacillota > Clostridia > Christensenellales > UMGS416 > STF2-111. The sequence continues at coordinate 4,558 of JAQUVY010000132.1, read as the reverse complement.
GCCTCTTCGCAGCCCCGCACATACGCCGCGTCGCAGGCCGCGTTGGCACCCGCCGACACGGTGATGCAGTTATCCCCGGCATCGTCCACCAAAATGAGCGCCGAGCCCGTGCCCAATTGACCGTGCCGGAGAACATATTGGGTGCTCACGCCGCCGGCCGTCAGGCTCTCGATCTGGGCACGCCCCATAAAATCATCGCCCACACAGCCGATCATCCGCGTATCCGCGCCGAGCTTCCCCGCCTGAAGCGCCTGGTTGGCGCCCTTGCCGCCGGTGTTGCGGGCGAGCTCCCTGCCCATCACCGTTTCCCCCTTGGCCGGGAGATGGGGACAGGGCATGACAAAATCATAGTTCAGACTACCGCAAACCAAAATTCGCGCTTGAGACATCTTGGCAGCCGCTCCTTCTTTTATTTATCGTACCGTTTATTATAGCCCTGCGGCCGCCTCAGCGTCAACCAAAGCGGCGTTGCGCGGATGTTTCCGGCGTGTTATACTTCTGCGCATGAAAGCATTTTTGCTGTATATTTCCGATCTGGACGGCACGCTTTTGGGCGACAACACCCACCCCTCCGCGCAGTCCGTTCGCCTGCTCAACGAGCTGACCGACGCGGGGGTGCGCTTTACCGTGGCCAGCGCGCGCAATTTGCTGGCCATGAAAGAGATCCTCGCCGGGCTGCGTCTGCGCCTGCCCGTGGTGGAGCTCAACGGCGCGTTTTTGACCGACCCGGTAACCGGCGAGCACGTTATGGAAAACACGCTTTCCCACGAGCTGGCGCTTTCGCTGCTGGCGGATATGACCGCCCTTGGCGTTACCCCCTGCCTCAACACCTGGGCAAGCGGCCCGCGTCTATATTATGGCCCGGGAAATAACCCGGCCATCCGCCAATTCATCGGCATTCGGGAGAAGCAGCACGATCCCCGGCTTCGCAAATGCACCGATTTGAGCGTCCCCGCCGGGCGGGAAGCCGTGGTGTGTTATTCCCTGCTGGATGAGGAAGAAAAGGTCACGGCGCTTTATGAGGCCTGGAAAACGCGCTACGCCGGGCTGATCTCGCCCGTTTTATACCGCGATGTGCTGGTGCCCGGCTACCGGCAGCTGTCGGTCTACGCCTACGCGGCGCAGAAATCTACCGCGCTGGCCGAATACGCCCGCGTGGGCGGGTTCAGCCCCGGGCAGGTCACCGTATTTGGCGACGATGTCAACGATTTGCCCATGTTCGCCTGGGCCGGGCGAGCCATCGCCATGGGCAACGCCATCGACGAAGTAAAGGCCGCCGCCGATTTGGTGATCGGCAGCAACACCCAAAGCAGCGTAGCCCGGTTTATCTATGAAGAGTTTTTCGGGCGTCCCGCTCCCGGCTAAGGCCGCCCCATCACAAGCAAACACCCGCCCGAAAAGGAGCAGACGCTTCCTTCTCGGGCGGGTGTTTTTCACCGGGACTGCTTATTTTTCTGCGGTTTCACGCAGCCGTTTTTCCCTGACCAGTTCCTCATGATAAAAATAATTGGTATACCGAATCCCGTTCGTGCGGCAGTATTCGTCGATCTCGGCGGACAAAGCGATCCAATAGCCCCTATCACCCTGCACATAAATTGCCCGATAGAGCGGCAAAAGCTGCGGGTAGTTTTTCTCAATATAATCCAGAATGGTTTGCTTATAGCTGCCGCGCAAATTCAGGTTTTCAAACCAGTACTCATCCACAAAGGTATGGGATCGCTCAAGGATCGCCTTAAAATCCGTGATCTGTGGGAACATCGGCGAGATAAAAAGAACCGTGTAGATGCCCTGCCGGTGAAGCTCCTCCAGCGTGTTTAATCTGTCTAAAATGCTGCTGGCGTTGTCCATATCATTTTTGAAGGTTTCATCCAGTGTATTGATGGACATGGATACCTTCAGATTTTTGCATTGCTTCAGCAGATCCAGATCTCTTAAGATCAGTTTCGACTTTGTTGAGATCCCCAGCTTGCAGTCGATGGGGGCAAGCTGTTCCAATATTTTTCGTGTGACGCGATACTTTTCTTCATATTCATTGTAGCAATCCGTAACCGAAGAAAGAAAAACGGATTTGCCCGTTATCCTCTTGGCGTTTATGGGTTTGTCGCAATGCTTGATATCAAGAAAAGTGCCCCAGGGCTCGCTGTGCCCGGTAAAGCGTTTCATAAAGCAGGCATAGCAGTATTTGCAGGCATGCGGGCAGCCCACATAGGGATTGATGACAAAGTCGCTGGTCGGCAAGTTTGATTTTGAAAGATAATCTTTGGTCTGGATCACGTTTTCGATCATATGCTCCGCTCCTTTGGCCGCGGCTTGCGCCGTGCCCCGCTTCCTGCCGCGCAAAAAAACGAGCCGCAGCGTGCTTTCGTTCCGGCTGCGGCTCGGGCCCCTGCTGCGTTAAAACGCGTTAAAGCCCTCGCCCAGCGCCTCTTTGACGTCGGACACCACCACAAAGGCGTTGGGATCCACGCTCTTGACCAGGTTTTTCACCGGCTGGATCTGCTGGCGATCCACCACGCAGAACAGCACGTTTTTCTCCTGACCGCTGTAAGCGCCCTTGCCGTTGAGGATGGTGACCCCGCGATCCATCTCGTGATTCAGGCGGCGGGAGATCTCCTCAAAGTGATTGGAAATGATATAAAACGCCTTGCAGCTTTTCACGCCCGTTTCCACAAAGTCGATGCAGCGGGCGGTGATAAACACGCAGATCAGCGCATAAAGCGCCTTGTGAATATCGAACACCACCGCCGCGCCCACCACCACCAGCGCATCCACCGCCATCAGCAGCCAGGCCACCCGCACGGCGGGCACATGCTTATGAATGATGATGGCTACCAGATCGGTGCCGCCGGTGGAGGAATTGCCCACGATGACCATGCCCATGCCCAAGCCGGAGATGACGCTGCCGAAAATGGTGGACAGCAGCATTTCCTCGCGGAAAAGGCCGGTCAGCGCCGCCGGCATGGGGATCCAGTCGATAAAGACCGACAGCAGCAGCACCGACAGCAGCGTGCGCAGGATAAACACCCTGCCCCGCACCCGCCACCCGGCGATGAGCAGCGGAACGTTGAGCACGGCGATGGTCACGCCCACCGGGAACCCGGTGACCGCGTTGACCAGCTGCGCCAACCCGGACAGACCGCCCGGCGCGATCTCATTGGGGATGAAAAACACGTTGAACGCAAACGCCAGCATGATGCTGCCCACCACCGTGAGCAGCCAGCCGTTCATATCGGATTTTTTCCACCAGCTTTTCATCCCGTTCACCTCCGTCATACCTCATCCCTCTGGGTTTTCGACTCTTCGTTTTTGATCTCCCAATGGATGAGAAAGGTCAGCAGCCCACGCAGCACGATGATGGCCCCCAAAATGGCCAGTTCGCGCCACTCGCGCACGATGACCGTGCGCAGCACCTCTCCGCCCATCTTAAACTCCAGCGACAGCGCAATGCCCTGCGCCAGCTTCAGCCTCACCGTATCGCTGCCTTTAAAATAGCGGATCAGGCTTTTGATGCCGGTGATGACCAGCACCACCACCCCCGCGAATTCCATCAGCATGATGGCGATCTGAACTACGTAATTAAACGCCGTCTCCAGCCACTCCATATGTGCTCCCCCTGCGATTTTTTCTCCAGTGTGATCATACCGCACGGGACGCTTTTCGTCCACCCCTTTTACCGCAGCATCCCCAGGCTGATCTGCAGCGCCTGATCCACCTGCTGCATCATGTCCTGGGGCAGCTGCCCCATGCGCTCGCGCAGGCGGCTTTTGTCCAGCGTGCGAATTTGCTCGGCCAGCACCACCGAGTCCTTGTCCAGGCCGTACTGCCGCGCATGCAGTCCGATATGCGTAGGCAGGCGGTTTTTGTCCAGGCGGCTGGTGATGGCGGTGACGATGACGGTGGGGCTGTAGCGGTTTCCCACGTCATTTTGCACCACCAGCACGGGGCGCAGGCCCATCTGTTCCGAGCCCACCCCCGGACTCAAGTCGGCGTAATAGATCTCTCCTCGTTTTACCATGTAGGCACACATCCTTCTTTGCCGGAATGTTGCCTCTCCCCTGTTGGCTTCTCTGTAGGTCAGCTTATGTACCGTCTGTCGAAACGGTGAGCACCGCAGGAAGCTCCTCTAAAATATCCCCTGAGATCATGCCGGCCATACCTCGCCTGGCCGCCGCCAGCTCTCCTGCCCTTGCGTGGGCGGCGCAGCCCGCGCAGGCCGCCTCAAAGGCGGGCAGCCCCTGGGCCAAAAAGGCCGCGATGACCCCGCACAGCACATCTCCGCTGCCGGCTGTGGCCATGCCCGGGCTGCCGCCCGTGCTCAGCGCGGCGTGGCCATCGGGGTGCGCGATGACGGTGGTCGCCCCCTTGAGCACCACCACCGCGCCAAACTGCGCCGCAGCGCGGCGCGCGCTCTCCAGCGGTGCGGCGTCCACTTGCCCCGCGCCGCAGCCCAGCAGTCTCGCCAGCTCGCCCGCGTGGGGCGTGAGCACCTTTTCACCCGAAGCGCGCTCCAGCATTTCCGGTTCCTGTGCCAGCGCCAAAAGCGCGTCGGCATCCCACA
>JAQUVY010000131.1 GCA_028693155.1 Eubacteriales bacterium | reverse complement strand
TGTTGGCCAGCTCCAGCGTGGTTTTGGGCGGCACCACAAAGTAAGGGTTGACCTTCCAGCCGGTGCCCAGATCGCGCGCGGCGCGCTGGGCGCTGCCCTTTTCCAGCGGGCACATGCCGCCCTTCCCGGCCTCTCCCGTTGGGTTTTCCGGGCTGATGGAGCGGGTTTTCGCGTTGGACAGACGGCTCAAATTTCCCATATTCATTCCAAGACCGTTGAACATGACACAGAGTCCTCCTTTGGGCGGGGAGATAGCCTCCGGCCGCCGTAGTGGTTCTATTGTATCGCGTGCCGCCCTCGGGGGCAAGGCGTTTGTGCGCGGAACCCTATCCCCCCTTTGCCGCATAAGTTGGGGATAACAGCGTACATGCCCAGAGCCGCGCGCTGAAAAAGAAGGAGTCACTCAGGTGGAAAAAACGGCGCTGAACCGGCTGAAGCCGGGTATGCGCGGGCAAATTGACGCGCTGACAGCCCAAGGATTGCTGCGGCGCAGGCTGATGGATCTGGGACTGATGCCCGGAGCCACGGTGGAGATGCTGCAGGCTGCCCCCTTTGGAGACCCGACCGCGTATCGGGTGCGGGGCGCCGTCATCGCCCTGCGCGCTGCCGATGCGGCGCGCATCACGGTCATTCTGCCCGCGTAGGAACAGGCCTGCCGGATGTGCCGGCAGGCCTGCATTGCAGAAAAAGCGGGAGACAGGGAGGAAAACAATGAGGCCACACGAGGACGCACCCCGACGCATCGCTTTGGCGGGCAACCCCAACGTGGGGAAAAGCACCGTGTTCAACGCGCTGACCGGCCTGCACCAACACACGGGAAACTGGCCGGGAAAGACCGTGGCCACTGCCCAGGGGCGTGTGCATTTTCGCGGGCAAAGCTATACTCTGGTAGACCTGCCCGGTACCTATTCTCTGCTGGCCAGCTCTCCGGAAGAAGAGGTGGCGCGGGACAGCCTGTGCTTCGACCGCCCCGACGCGGCCATTGTGGTGACGGACGCCACGGCGCTGGAGCGAAACCTGAACTTGGTTTTGCAGGTGCTGGAGATCCTGCCCAACACGGTGGTGTGTGTCAACCTGCTGGATGAGGCGCGCAAAAAACGTGTGCAGATTGATCTGGCGGCGCTTTCCCGCGCGTTGGGCGTGCCGGTGGTGGGCTGCGCCGCGCGTTCGGGAAAGGGGCTGCCCGAGCTGATGGAAGCGGTGGAGGGGATCTGCGCGCAGGAATGCACACCGGCGTCGGTTCCCTACCCGCCCCGGCTGGAGGAGGCGCTGGCGGCGCTCGCGCCCCGCGTGAGCGGCTGTGGCCTGCCGGGGCGCTGGACGGCCCTGCGGCTGCTGGAAGGAGAAGGGGCACTGTACGAGCAGCTGCTGCACCGGGTGGGCGCGGGGGAGGAAGCGGCGCTGGTCGCTCAGATCGCCGCGCTGCGGCAGGGGCTGGGCGGGGAGGCGCTGCGGGATACGGTGGTGCGCGCCGTCAACGAGCGCGCGGCCGCGCTGGTCGGGCTGTGTGTGCGCTGGGAGGAGTCCGCCGCCGAGCGCCGGGAACGGCGGCTGGATAAATTGCTGGCGTCCAAAAGCGTGGGCATCCCGCTGATGCTGTTGGGTCTGGGCGTTGTGCTGTGGATTACTTTGCAGGGCGCCAATGTGCCGTCGCAGTGGCTCAGCGCCGCTCTCGGTCGCCTGGAAACGTGGCTGAGCGCAGGCGCGGCGCGCGTGGGGATGGCGCCCTGGCTGCAGGGCTTGCTGATTCAGGGTATGTATCGCACCCTGGCGTGGGTGGTGTCGGTGATGCTGCCGCCCATGGCCATCTTTTTTCCGCTCTTTACCCTGCTGGAGGACGCGGGGCTGCTGCCCAGAGTGGCGTTTAATATGGATTACCTGTTTCGCCGCTGCGGCGCCCACGGCAAACAGGCGCTTACCTGCTGCATGGGTCTGGGCTGCAATGCCTGCGGTGTCATGGGCTGCCGCATCATTGATTCGCCCAGAGAGCGCCTCATCGCCATTGTGACCAACAACTTCATCCCCTGCAACGGGCGCTTTCCCACGCTGATCGCGCTGATCCTGGTGTTCTTTGCCGCAGGGTCGTCGCCGCTGGCTGCGCTGCTGCTGCTGGGGGTGCTGGGGTTGGGGCTGGGCGCAGCGCTGCTGAGCGCGAAGCTGCTCTCGGTTACCGTGCTCAAGGGGCAGCCCAGCAGCTTTGCGCTGGAGCTGCCGCCCTACCGCCGGCCGCAGGTGGGGCGGGTCATTGTTCGCTCCGTGCTGGACAGGACGCTGTTTGTGCTGGGGCGGGCGGCGGCGGTGGCCGCCCCGGCGGGGTTGGTGATCTGGCTGCTGGCCAACGTGTCCGTGGGCGGCATGACGCTGCTGGCGCGCTGCACCGGCGCGCTGGAAGGCCTTGGGCAGCTGATGGGGCTGGACGGCACCATCCTTACGGCCTTCATTCTGGGCTTTCCGGCCAACGAGATCGTGCTCCCCATTGCGCTCATGGCGTATGCGGTGCAGGGCAGCATGAGCAGCTATGCCTCCCTGGCGGAGCTGGGGCAAATTTTGACGCAAAACGGCTGGACGTGGCTGACCGCGCTGTGCGCGATGATTTTTTCCGTGATGCACTTTCCCTGCGGCACCACCTGCTGGACCATCTGGAAGGAAACCAAAAGCGTGGGCTGGACAGCCTTGGCCGTCGCCCTGCCTACGGCGGCGGGCATGGCGTGCTGCATGGCCGTGGCCGCGCTGGCAAGGCTGCTGGGCGCGGGGTAAAAAAATGAGCCGCCTTAAAAAATAAGGCGGCTCGTCATATTGTGCTTGGGATCAGTTCTGGCGGGAGCGGCTGCGCAGCGCACCTGCTCCGAACAGCAAGGTCAGCATGGCGCAGATGGCCAAAGCGAAGGTCAGTACAATGGTCAAGGCAGCGTTGTCACCCGTTTTAGGAGTGGCGGAGGCCGGTGCAATCTGGAAAGTAACCTCTACAACGGTGTCATCATTGAACATGCTGGTGAGGGTATGGGTACCTACAGTCAGTGAAGACAGGAAGGCGGGCTGGAGTGTGACGATGGTGCTGCCGCTGGTAAAAGCGGCCTGAGCGCTGGTAAGCACAACACCATCCACTTTGCTCACGATATGGGTCTCCAATGGTTTGTCAATGCGCAAAGACAAACCCGTTGTGCTTCCCTGGCTCCAGGACAAAGGAGCGGCCGAGGGAGTCACCACCGGGGTGGGGGTAACCACCGGGGTGGGGGTAACCACCGGAGTGGGGGTCACCACCGGGGTGGGGGTCACCACCGGGGTGGGGGTCACCACCGAAGTGGGGGCAACCACTGGAGTGGGAGTAACCACCGGAGTGGGAGTAACCACCGGGGTGGGAGTTACCACCGGAGAGGGGATAACCTCCGGAGAGGGGGTAACCACCGGAGAGGGGGTAACCACCGGGGGTGGAGTCGTCGACTCGGCGTGAACAACCTCAATGGGAACATATGCCAGTACCAAGCATAGCACCAATGAGATGCTCAGAAAAATGCCTTTTTCATAATGACCTCCTTAACAACCATCTTTCAATAATTCTAGCATACATCTCCCAAAAAAAGAAAGGTTTTTTTTACTTTGTTATTGTCCTTTTTGCGGCTGCAAGGCTCCGCCCAGAGCAAACATATGCAAGATCTCATAAACACCCTCTCCGGCGCGTCCGGTTGCCACGTAGCCTCCGTTTTTTCGCACGGCCTCTTTTACGAGGCCATCGGCATTACCCACACAGGCGGACTGGAACCCGTATTCGCCTGAGAGCATGGTCATGTCATTGAGGCTGTCGCCGATGGCCAGCACGTTCTGCGGGCGAATGCCCTTTGCCTGGGAGGCGCGCAGCAGCGAAGCGCCCTTGCCGCTGAAGGAGGGCACGATGTTCACGATGGAGGTGTTGCGGTGCAGCGCGGCGTTTTCCTCGGGCGGTAAATATTCCCGAAGCAGCTCAATGGCTTTTTGTGCGGCGTCAATGGCGTCAAAATGAAGCTCAATGCCGTAGGTGGAGAACAGGATCCAATGGGTGATGAAAAGCCGCTCGCGCTCCATCAGCGCCATAATGGCGGGAATGCGCCCGGCGATGCGCCGGCAAAAGGCGTCGATGCGCGCCCGCAGGGCGGCGTTGTCGGCCTGCGCCGCATAGAGCCCCTCCTTATCCCAAAAATAAAAATCATCGGGATCGGGATGCCCTTCGTTCCAAAACACGAAGTTTTCCTGCTCCATAAAAAAGCTGGGGAAAGGCTTGCCCGGGGCCACGCCCGCTAGACGGAGGGTATCCAGCAGGGCTTCGGGCTGGCGGCCGCTGTCGATACCGCAGGGGATTCCCTGCGCGACTAGCGCGCACAGAAGATCGACCGTGGCGCGGGGAATGTATTTTCCCCCGTCGCGGTGGTCGATGAGGGTGGAGTCAAAGTCCATGGCAATCATTTTGACAGGCCGCATAACAGAACCTTCCTTGCTTGATGAGATAAACAAATTGTACGCCTTTTTGTTTTTATTTTCCAGCGCTTGACTTTTGTGCATATGCACACTAGAATAGCTTTTGTAAATCTCCCCAAAGGAGGCAGCCAATGCCGCGTACCGAAAAATGCCGCCGCGTGTGCGCCGAGCCGGTCAGCCGTGTGTTTTCGCCGGATGTGCCCGGCGGGCAGAGCGTGACGCTCACCGTGGTGGAGCTGGAGGCGCTGCGCCTGTGCGATCTGGAGGGATTGGAGCAGGACATGTCCGCCGCCCGTATGCAGATTTCCCGCGGCACCCTGCAGCGCATCCTGTACGCGGCGCGCCGAACCATTGCGCACGCGCTGGTGGGCGGCTGCCCGCTGCACATCGAAGGGGGAAATTACCAGCTGACCCAGGCACAGTGCCGCTGCACCTCGGCCTGCCGCCAGTGCAGATTCCAATAAGAAAAGGAGAAGCAACACCCATGAGCGAAGAAAATTGCACCCATGACTGCTCGTCGTGCGGTGCGGACTGCCCATCGAAAAACCAGCCTCAGAGCTTTCTGGAGGCTCCCCATCCGATGAGCAGCGTGAAGAAGGTCATCGGCGTGGTGAGCGGCAAAGGCGGCGTGGGCAAGTCTCTGGTCACGGCCATGCTGGCCACCATTTTGCGCCGGCGCAACCTTCAAACCGCCATTTTGGACGCCGACATTACCGGCCCGTCCATCCCCAAGCTGTTTGGCATTCGCCGCCGGGCAACCGGTGATGACGACGGCATCCGCCCCGTGCGCTCCAAAACGGGCATTGATCTCATGTCCATCAATCTGCTGCTGGACACGGATACCACCCCGGTCATTTGGCGCGGCCCGGTCATCGCCGGCACGGTTAAGCAGTTCTGGAGCCAGGTCATCTGGGAGGACATCGACTTCATGTTTATCGATATGCCTCCGGGCACGGGCGATGTGCCGCTGACCGTGTTTCAATCCCTGCCGCTGGATGGCATCGTGGTGGTCACCACGCCCCAGGAGCTGGTGGGGATGATCGTTGCCA
>JAQUVY010000130.1 GCA_028693155.1 Eubacteriales bacterium | reverse complement strand
TTGGTGCGGGTAGTGGGACTCGAACCCACACGGATCTCTCCACAGGAACCTAAATCCTGCACGTCTGCCAGTTCCGCCATACCCGCTCGCTGTGCGGCACAAGGTCAACCTCTGCTAGAACTTCTTTTTCAGCTCCACATATTTGGCCAGCTGCATACCCTTGTTCACCTCAGCCTGGTAGGATTCCCCGATCCCGGCAAGCCGGACGATGTCCACCGCCGAGTGGCCGCAGGCCTTGATCTGCGCGGCGTACTGAATGCCGAACAAACGGATCATGGTGGTCGTTTCGCCCTTAGGCGCGCTTTGATACATTTTTTTGAGCTCGCAGGCCAACTCAGAATAGGTCATAAGGGTTCCCTTTCTTAACAGCTGCCGAATTGCCAAAGGAATAAAAAAACGCGTGCGCCGCCGACCCAAAAAAAGGGGGCACGCACGCGCGCTTTGGTGATCCATCGGAGATTCGAACTCCGGACAGCCTGCTTAAAAGGCAGGTGCTCTGCCAACTGAGCTAATGGATCTCGCAAGTGGCTGGGGTGGCAGGATTCGAACCTACGAATGTGGGAGTCAAAGTCCCATGCCTTGCCTCTTGGCGACACCCCAACGAAAAAAATGGGGTGAATAGTGGGACTCGAACCCACGCTCTCCAGGGCCACAACCTGGCGCTTTAACCAACTAAGCTATATCCACCATATATGGCGCGCCTGCGGGGACTTGAACCCAGGACCCACGGCTTAGAAGGCCGTTGCTCTATCCACTGAGCTACAGGCGCCCGTTTTCGCCGGGGGCGATCCGTAAGCACAACTCTCACTGACGACTACCTATTTTATCATAAAGGGCGGGACGCTGTCAAGGCATCCACTCTTCCAGGCAAAAAGAGTATAGGAGATAAAGCGCCGTTTGTCAAGAAAAAAATCTTCGGCCGGTCACCTATTCTGCGACCAGCGGCATCCAGACCTCCTGACGGTCGCTGTTGGGCAAATAGCACTCCACCACAGGCAGCTCGACCATGCGGCAGCCCGAGTCGGGCAGCCAGCGCTGGTAAAAGTCCCGGTAGATGTTTTGCACGGAATCCGGCAGCGCGCCCTCGGCCTGAAAAATAGCCCACCGCGCGGCGGGAAACGGCAGCGTTTCCATGCCCCGGGGCAGCGGCGCAGAGCCGGTCAGGCATACGCCCAGCCAGTAATCCATGTTTCCCGGCGTGGGGCGGCCGCAGGCAATGCCCAGCAGCCCGGCCGGTCGGCACGCCTGCTGCTGAAGCGCCAGCAGCGCCTGCCCCTGGCCGTTTTCCCAGCTGGCGTCCCACAGGCGCGGCACCTGAGAAAAGGAGGTCTCGGTGCGCACCGCGCAGCGGTATCCGCCCACCGTAAAGGCTGGAAAGTCCTCCACATGATATTGCAGCGGCCGTCCGCCCTGCACGGTGAGGGCGAAGGTGCGCTTGGGGCAGGAGCGCAGCGCACCGCTGCCCTTGCGGGCAGCCGAGGGCAGCACCCCGTGAAAGGCACGAAAGGCACGGGAAAACGCGTCCTGCGAGGCATAGCCGTATTTCACCGCCACGTCCAGCACGCGCGCGTCGCTGTGCAGGAGGTCAAAGGCGGCGCGGGTCATGCGCCGGCTGCGGATATACTCCCCCAGTGGCTGCCCGGCGATGTACGAAAACATGCGCTCAAAATTGTAAAACGAACAATCCGCCATGCGCGCCATGCGCGTGGGGTCCGGCTGCCCGTCAAGGTTCTCCTCGATGTAGTCCATCATCGCGTTGAGCTGTGCAATCCAATCCATCTGCGCCTCCTGTGGCTTCATTATACCGCCCCATTCGCAGAAAAACAAAGCCCGGCGCGGTTTTTCCCGCGGTTTTGTGGTATGATAAACGGGAAAAAACAAAGCGAACCGGGAGGCAATTTATGAAAGATCCACGTTTGGCAAAGTTCGCCCGCAATCTGGTCAATTACTCCTGCCGGGTGCAGCCCGGCGAAAGCGTGCTGATCGACATATCCGCCGGGCGCAGCGAGCTTTTGTGCGAGCTGATCGACGCGGTGTACGAAGCGGGGGGCTATCCCTTTATCAACATACGCGATGCGCAGGCCAACCGTCGGCAGATGATGGGCGCCACGCCCGAGGCGGTGGCCGTGATGACGGATTTCGAGTCCTACCGCATGAAAAAGATGCAGGCATACATTTCGGTGGGCGCTTCTCCCAACCAGTTTGAGGCGGCCGATGTGCCCCCTGACAAGATGGCCATGGTGGAGCGCGATTATGTGCTACCCGTCCATCTGAAGATCCGCGTGGCGCAAACCAAATGGGTACTGGCGGCCTACCCCACCCCATCCATGGCGCAGCTGGCCGGTATGTCCACCGAGGCATTTGAAAACTTTTACTTTGATGTGTGCTGCATGGACTATTCCAAGATGGACCGCGCGATGGACGCGCTCAAGGCGCTGATGGAGCGCACCGACAAGGTGCAGCTGCTCGCCCAAGGCACCGACCTCACCTTCTCCATCAAGGGGATGCCCGCCGTCAAGTGCGCAGGTGAGTATAACATTCCCGACGGCGAGGTCTTTACCGCCCCGGTGAAGGACAGCGTCAACGGCGTGCTGCAATACAACACGCCTTCGCCCAACAACGGCCTGGTCTATGAAAACGTGCGTCTGGTGTTCCGCGACGGCAAGATCGTGGAAGCCACGGCCAACTATACCGAGCAGCTCAACCATGTGCTGGATACGGACGAGGGCTCCCGCTACATCGGCGAATTCGCCATCGGCGTGAACCCCTACATCACCCGCCCCATGAAGGACATCCTTTTTGACGAAAAAATTTCCGGTTCCATCCACTTTACCCCGGGAGATGCCTATGAGGAGTGCCCCAACGGCAACCGTTCGGCGGTGCACTGGGATATGGTGCTCATGCAGACGCCCGAATACGGCGGCGGCGAGATCCGCTTTGACGGCGTGACCATCCGCAAAGACGGGCGGTTTGTGCTGCCCGAGCTGGAAGCCCTGAACCCCGAAAACCTGATGAACTGAATTTATAGATCCGTGAGGTGATACGATGAAAGATCCCCGTATTGACAAACTGACCGATGTGCTGGTCAACCATTCCTGCCGGGTAAAGCCGGGCGACAACGTGCTCATCGAGGTGACGGGCCACCACATGGAGTTCGCCGTTTCCTGCATTGCCGCGGTTTACGCCGCCGGGGGCAACCCGCACATCAAGCTGCACGAGCCGGAGGTGAACCGGGCGCTGCTGATGCACGCCAACGAGGCCGCGCTGAAGGTGCGCGCCGCCAACGACAAGGCGCTCATGGAGCAGATGCAGTGCTACATCGGTATGCGCGGCGGCGACAACACCTATGAAATGGCCGATGTGCCCGCCGAAAACACCGAGCTGTACGCCTCGCTGTACGGCAAGCCCGTGCATATGCAGACCCGGCTGCCCAAGACCCGCTGGGTGGTGCTGCGCTACCCCTCGCCCTCCATGGCGCAGGCGGCGGGCATGTCCACCGAGGCGTTTGAGGAATTTTACTTCAATGTGTGCTGCCTGGATTACGACCGCATGGGACGCGCCATGCAGGCCCTGATGGAGCTGATGGACAAGACCGACAAGGTGCAGATCGTGGGGCCGGGCACCGACCTGACCTTTTCCATCGCGGGCATTCCCACCTGCCCCTGCGCCGGGGAATGCAACATTCCCGACGGGGAAGTATACACCGCCCCGGTGAAGGACAGCGTTAACGGCGTGCTGACCTACAACACCCCCACGCTGTATCAGGGCAAGAAGTTCGAGAACGTACATCTGGAGTTCAAAAACGGGCGAATCGTGAAGGCCACCGCCAACATGACCGACGAGCTGAACAAGATTTTGGACACCGACGAGGGCGCCCGCTCTATCGGCGAGTTTGCCATCGGCGTGAACCCCTATATCAACAACGCCATGCTGGATACGCTCTTTGACGAAAAGATTGCCGGTTCTATCCATATCACCCCCGGAAACGCCTACGACACCGCCTTCAACGGCAACCGTTCGGCTATCCACTGGGACATGGTGCTCATCCAGACGCCCGAATACGGTGGCGGCGAGATTCGCTTTGACGACGTAACGGTGCGTAGGGACGGCCGCTTCGTGCTGCCCCAGCTGGAGGGGCTGAACCCGGAAAACCTGGTGTAAGGCGGCTTGGCATTGCGTTTTGACCCGCCATCCCCTATAATGACTTTGTAAAAAAAATTACCTTTAAGGAGGATTTTCTCATGTTGGTATCCGCAAAAGAAATGATGCGCAAGGCTGCCGAGGGCAAATACGCCGTAGGTCAGTTCAACATCAACAACCTGGAATGGACCAAGGCCGTCCTGCTCACCGCGCAGGAGCTGAACTCCCCCGTCATCCTGGGCGTGTCCGAGGGCGCGGGCAAGTATATGTGCGGCTATCGCACCATCGTCGGCATGGTCAACGGCATGCTGGAAGAGCTGAACATCACCGTACCCGTCGCGCTGCATCTGGATCATGGCTCCTACGAGGGCGCCAAGGCCTGCATCGCCGCCGGCTTCTCCTCCGTCATGTTTGACGGCTCCCATTACCCCATCGACGAGAACATCGCCAAGACCACCGAGCTGATCGCACTGGCCAACTCCAAGGGCATTTCCCTGGAGGCCGAGGTGGGCGCCATCGGCGGTGAAGAAGACGGCGTAATCGGCGGCGGCGAAGTGGCCGATCCCGATGAGTGCAAGATGATCGCCGATTTGGGCGTCACCATGCTGGCTGCCGGCATCGGCAACATTCACGGCCAGTACCCCGCCAACTGGAAGGGCTTGAACTTCGACGTGCTGGCGCAGATCCAGGCCAAGACCACCGGCATGCCCCTGGTGCTGCACGGCGGCACCGGCATCCCCGCCGACATGATCAAGAAGGCCATCTCCCTGGGCGTGGCCAAGATCAACGTGAACACCGAGTGCCAGCTATCCTTTGCCGCCGCCACGCGCAAGTATATCGAAGCCGGCAAGGATCTGCAGGGCAAGGGCTTCGACCCCCGCAAGCTGCTGGCTCCCGGCTTCCAGGCCATCAAGGACACCGTGAAGGAAAAGATGGAGCTGTTCGGCTCGGTCAACAAGGCGTAAGCCGCTTTTTCACAGCGCAAGAAAAAAAGCCATCCCTCGGGATGGCTTTTTTGTTTTGTCTGCGGTTTTTTAAACGCCAGCTTTCGCGCTTGCGGAAAAGCGCTTCAACGCCGCGGCGCAGCAGCCGGGCTTAAAACGGATTGCCTGCGTCGTTGCCGGTGATGCCGAAGAACTCCAACGCGCGCTGAATGGTCATATCCCAGAAGCGCCACTCGTGCTTGTAGCCCTCGAACTCTTCAAAGGTGACGCCCAGGTCGATCTCCTGGGCAAAGGTGCGAAACCTGCTGAACAGATCGTACAGGAAATCGTTTTTGCCGATGGCAAAGTACATCTTCGGCGGCAGGGCGCCGGCTTCCTTGCGCTCCTTGAGGATGCGCCAGGTGTTGGTGAGCGTTTCGACCAACCGGCTACGGTGGGTGTGACTTACTTCTTGAAGTTGGGGCACATGGTTGACGATAAGATGC
>JAQUVY010000129.1 GCA_028693155.1 Eubacteriales bacterium | reverse complement strand
ATTGTTTCTACCACCAGAACCTTAAACTCCGGCGTGTAGCGCTTGTTTGGTACTCCCTTTGGCATAGAAAAACACCCCAATTGTTATTCAGTATATCATACTGTCTAACTTTTGGGGTGCAGTTCAATGTCGCGGGGGTCGTTTCCTTTTGTTTGGCGATGGGGTTTGCGCTGCTCTGGGCGCAGATGCCGCCGGTTCCCAGCGGGTTTGCGCGTGCCGACGCTTATTTGCAGGTGTGGAGCTGGCAGCCCCACGCAGACGCAGGAGAAGCGCAGGTGAGGCAGGCGCTGACGCAGGCCTGCCTGAAGGCCGGCGAGCCTGCGCGGGCGCTGAGCGTGCGCAAAGAGCAGGACGGTCAGTGGCGCGGCGCGGCGCAGATGACCTGCGCGGAAATACCGCTGCTGTGGCCGCTTTCGGCGTCCTGCCAGGGCGTGGGGGTGTCGTGGCGGTCGCCCCTTGCTGCCGATCGTCCCACGCGGCGTTATTTGCTGGAGAATGCGCTGCGGGGGCGGGGAGCGACCATTCAATATGAAGACGACACCATTTGCGTGGCGGGATATTCCTGGTTCGGAATTCCCTGGCAGGTGGCCTGCGCTGCCGATGGCACGGGCACGGTTTTCTATGCCGCGTCGCCCGCCTGGCAGGGGGATCTGTCATGAAGATGCTTTGCGTGCCGCAGAGCCCGCCTTTGCAGGGGGAAGTACGGATCAATACATCCAAAAACAGTATGCTGCCCATTTTGGCAGCCTGCCTGCTGACAAAAGACGAGGTGATTCTGCACGACGTTCCCTGCCTGACCGATGTGCGCTGGATGGGGCGGCTGCTGCAGGCGCTGGGGGTGCGGATCACCCGACAAGAGCGCACCTGGGTCATTGGTTGCACTGCCCTTAGAACCACCAACGCCCCGCCCGATCTGGTGCAGCGTCTTCGAGCCTCCTTTTTGGTGACCGGTCCGTTGCTGGCCCGCTGCGGCAAGGTCACCATTCCCTTTCCCGGAGGCTGCTCCATCGGCAGCCGCCCGGTGGATATGCATCTCAAGGGGCTGTGCGTGCTGGGTGCGCGCAGCAGGGATCGGGGCTTTGCCTTGGAGATGGAGAGCCCGCAGCTGCGGGGCGACACGGTTTATCTGGACTATCCCAGCGTGGGGGCGACCGAAAATATTTTAATGGCGGCAGTGCTGGCCAAGGGGAACACCTGCATCGTCAACGCCGCCCGCGAACCGGAAATTGAGGATCTGGCGCGCTTTTTGTGCGCCATGGGCGCGCACATTGAAGGCGCGGGCAGCGGCGTCATTACCATAGAGGGCGTCAAGGAGCTGCACGGGTGCGCGTATACCGCCATTTCCGACCGCATTGAGGCGGGAACCTTTCTGTATGCCGCTGCGGTAACGGGCGGGGACATTGCCCTGCGCAACGCCTGCGCGGCGCATATGCGGCCGGTGACGGCCAAGCTGCGGGAAAGCGGGGTGGACGTGTGGCAGGATGGCGACCTGATCCGACTGCGCAGCACGGCTCCCTGCGCGGCCGTACAGGTCAAGACCATGCCTTACCCGGGTTTTCCCACCGACATGCAGCCCTTGGCGCTGACGCTGGCCACGGTCAGTCGAGGGGTCAGCGTGATTACGGAGACCGTGTTTGAAAACCGCTTTTTGCTGGCCGGCGAGTTAAAAAGGATGGGGGCGCTGATTCAGGTGCAGGATCGCTGCGCGGTGGTGCAGGGTGCGCGGGCGCTTTGGGGCGCACGGGTCAGCGCCACCGATCTGCGGGCGGGCGCGGCGCTGGTGGTGGCCGGGTTGGCGGCCGCCGGGGAAACGCAGGTGCTGGGGATTGAGCACATCACCCGGGGATATGAAAATCTGCCCTATAAGCTCAACGCACTGGGCGCGGACATAAAAATCATTGATACGCATATAGATCATAACAATACCGCGCAAAGCAGAGGAAGATGAGAAACGATGAGATACGCCATGCGCCCCATACCGCAGCCTACGTTTTATCTGCATCTGGCGCTGACGCTGCTCATCGCCGCGCTGCTCCTGCCCTGGCTGACGCAGGACAAGCTGCCGGCAAAAACCGAGTCAAACCCCATTCGCATTCAGTACGAACCCATCGTCACCGCAGCGCCTGAAAAGCAGCTGACCGTGGCCGTTTATAATGCTGCCAGCGGAAAAATAGAGAGTATGCTGTTAGATGAGTATTTGGTAGGCGTGGTGGCGGGGGAAATGCCGGCGACCTTTCAGGAAGAGGCTCTGAAGGCGCAGGCCGTGGCGGCCCGCACCTTTTGTGTAAAAACCCGGCTCAACGGCGGCTGCAGCCGCTGCGCGGGTGCCGATATCTGCACCGATTCGGCTCACTGCCAGGCCTACGCCGATTTGACGGCCAGGCAAAAAAAGTGGGGCAGCCAGTTCGATGCCTATGAGGAAAAGCTGCGATACTGCGTTTACTCCACGCAAAACCGGATCGTAACCTATCAGGGGCAGCCCATCGTCACGCTGTTTCATTCCACCAGCGGCGGGATGACCGAGGACGTGGAGCATGTATACGCCCAGGCGCTGCCCTATTTGCGGGCGGTGGAAAGCCCGGGTGAGGAGGGGACGTCCCATTTTTCAGCGGAAAAGACTTTTTCCAATGCAGAGGCGGCAAACAAGCTCAACGCTGCCTTTTCCGGCGCAAAACTCACCGCCAAAGGGCTGCCCAAAATGCTTCGCGTTCTCTCTCGCTATGAAAGCGGACGGGTGGAGAGCATTCAGGTGGGCGGCGTCACGGCCAGCGGCGTGCAGATCAGACGGGCGCTGGAGCTGGAGTCGGCCAATTTTACCATTGCCTTTTCCGGCGATTCGGTCACCTTTCATACGCTGGGCTATGGGCACGGCGTGGGGATGAGCCAGACCGGCGCCAACGCCATGGCACAGGAGGGAGTCGGCTGGGCGGACATCCTGACCTATTATGACACGGGTGTGCAAATCAGTCAGCTGTGGGACTGCATCTCCCAATAAACAAAAAAAGCGCGTTTTCAGAAATGTATGCCGGGCAAAGCCGCCGTCCATACTAATGCCGGAGGTGTTTTGCATGACAAACAATAATCCCGGCAACAAAAACAAATTCCCCGGAAAAAATAGCAAGGTAGCGGAGTTTTTCAGTAAATACGGTGTGCTGTTCGCGCTGGGCGGCTGTGCGCTCATCATTGGTGGGACATGGTTCTTTACCCGTGATAAGCAGGGCTTGCCCGAGCAGGCCGCCCCTACCCCGGCAGCGCTGGAAGCCCCTCAGTCTCAGGTGGATACCGATCTGTCCGAGCACCTGAAGGACGTATCGCCCACGGCAACGATCCCGGCGGCGCCCGCGCCCACCGCCGCGCCTGCGGCGCCGAAGCTGCGGGCGCCCGTGGAGGGAAAGGCGCAAAAGGCTTTTTCCGTGGATAAAATGCTCTATTCCGAAACCTTGGGTCAGTGGCAGACGCACGCGGGTGTGGACTTTGCCGTAACCGACGGTCAAAAAATCACAGCCCCTGCGGATGGCGCGGTGGTCGCGGTGTACAGCGACCAGCTGTGGGGCAACTGCGTGGAGATCCGCCACGCCGACGGAAAAATCAGCAAGCTCTGCGGCCTGAAAAATCTGGATGGCATCACAAAGGGTTCGCAGGTCAAACAGGGCGCGGCGGTAGGCATTGCGGGAGGCAATATTCCCTGCGAGCAGGAGGATGGCCTGCATGTGCACTACGAGCTTCGCGACGGAGAAAAGCCGGTAAATGTGCAGAACTTATTTACACCCTAGTTACAACCGAATAAGAAAGACGGCTTTTTCCTAAAAAATAACAGCTGCACCCCTGCAAAAGGCATAAACAGAGGTTGACGTTTTGACCGGCGGCGTAATACAATAAGAAATGTATCAACAGCAGAAAAATAGGAGAGTCCTGAAAGACATGATTTTTGGAAGCCAAGACATCGGGATCGATTTGGGCACGGCCAGCGTGCTCGTCTATGTAAAGGGACGGGGCATTGTGCTGCGCGAACCGTCGGTCGTAGCGGTAGATAAGGTCACCGGCCAGTTGCTGGCCGTGGGGGAAGAGGCGCGCCGCATGCTGGGACGAACTCCCGGCAACATTGTGGCAGTGCGCCCTCTTAAGGACGGCGTGATCTCCGACTATCGCTATACGGAGATGATGCTGAACCATTTCATGAATAAGGTAGTGGGCAGGCGGCTGTTTTTTAAGCCGCGCATTATGGTGTGCATTCCCAGCGGCGTAACCGAGGTGGAGCGCCGATCGGTGGAAGAAGCCACCATGCACGCCGGTGCCCGCAAGACTGCCACCATCGAGGAACCCATCGCCGCAGCCATTGGCGCCGGCCTGGATATCGGCCGTCCTTACGGCTCCATGGTGGTGGATATCGGCGGCGGTACCACGGATATTGCCGTCATTTCGCTGGGCAGCTCCGTCGTGTCCGATTCCATCAAAATCGCGGGGGACAAGTTCGACGAGGCGATCCTGCGCTATATGCGCAAAAAGCATAATCTTCTCATTGGGGAGCGCACCGCCGAGGACATGAAAATGACCATCGGCTCGGCTTTCCCGCGCAAGGAAACTCTTTTTATGGAAGTGACCGGCCGAAACCTGATCTCCGGGCTGCCCAAAACCATTACCGTCAGTTCTGACGAGATGGTGGAGGCGCTGGATGAACCGGTGCAGGCCATTTTGGAGGCGGTCCACTCGGTGCTGGAGCGTACGCCTCCCGAAATTTCAGCGGATATTTTTGAGCGCGGAATCGTGATGACCGGCGGCGGCGCGCTGCTGTACGGCATCGACATTCGCATTCAGCAGTACACGCGCGTTCCCTGCTATGTGGCGGAGGACGCCATCTCCTGCGTGGCCATCGGCACGGGCATGGCGCTGGAGAGCATGACCAGCTTCGGCAAAAAAAACGGGCTCATGCAGGCCGGAGCGGGTAATGAGGACTATTTCAACGGCTGAGCATAAAACAGTGCTTCAAAGGGCGGCGCAGAATTGAAGTGACCCCAAAAAGTTAGACAAATATTTAAGTTAAGAAATGTTCAAGCAGCCGAGAGGGCTTGCTGTCTGTGCAGTGCAGGCGGCAAGCCCTTTAGCTTTGCCTTGATACGACGGTTGTTGTAGTAATCCAGATAGTCAATCAGCTCGGCCTTGAACTGTTCCAAAGACTCAAATTCCTGTAGGTAAAGCAGCTCGCTTTTCAGTAGTCCGAAGAAATTTTCAATCACTGCATGATCCAGACAATTTCCCTTGCGGTTCATGCTCTGCTGGATGCCTTTTTCTCGTAGAATCTGTTGGTAGCACTTGTGCTGGTAGTGCCAGCCTTGGTCGGAATGGAGAATGAGATTGGTGCCTTGTGGTATCTTTATAAAGGCTTTTTCCACCATTTCGGTCACCATAGACAATACAGGATGGTCGTAAATCGTGTAGCTCACGATGTCCCGGCTGCACAGGTCAAGGATTGGTGACAGGTACAGTTTTTGCCCAAATAAGC
The DNA here is from genome assembly GCA_028693155.1 of Eubacteriales bacterium. Classification (GTDB taxonomy): domain Bacteria; phylum Bacillota; class Clostridia; order Christensenellales; family UMGS416; genus STF2-111. The sequence continues at coordinate 93 of JAQUVY010000129.1, read as the reverse complement.
TGAATTCGGTCACATCGGTGACCCACTTCCGGTTGGGCTTGTCTGCTTCAAAATTACGCTCCAGCAGATTTGGCGCGATCTTGCCAACTTCAC
>JAQUVY010000128.1 GCA_028693155.1 Eubacteriales bacterium | reverse complement strand
AGTGCGTCCAGTATTTTAACTGCGTCCGTCCCGTTCGCAAGCTCAACGGAAAACCGCCAGTCCTGTTTCGAACGGAACTGGCGGCTTAATTGGATTTTTGTGTCTACTATCTATTGACTATTTCACCATGGCTTTTCCAGGTCCGGCGTTTTTTTCATTTACTTTTCAGCTGTTTGGGACTGTTAGCGCTGCTGGTTCGAGGAAGAGCCGTTCATCTGGGAAGTGTACTGGTTGACCATACGCTTGACCATTTCGCCGCCCACGGAACCGGCCTGCTTGGAAGTCAGGTCGCCATTGTAGCCCTGCTTCAGGTTGACGCCCAGTTCGGTCGCGATCTCATACTTCATGTTGGACAGAGCAGCCTTATTCTTGCTAGCCATAAATAAATAACCTCCGAATTAATCTGACGCATCCATTTTTGGGTCACGAGCACCACTTATGGCCATCGTTTGGAATCGCCGCGATCCTGCTTGGTATGCCTTGCTGCAGCGAAGGCGGTTGCACATCCTGAGCGATCCTTGGTTGGCTTCTTTTTGTGAGGGGCATGCCGCTTGATCCGTCAGCAATACTATGTGCAAAATTTCAAGCTGTAATCATGGAAATTTCATCGTTTTTCTGCGAAATTTTCAATTTCCAAATGGCTGTCTCATATGGGCGCAGCTTCCCGGCGGTGTATCCGCCCTGGCGCTCGGAGCCTGAAAGCAGCGGCTGCCCCAGCCCGGCGAACTCTTCCGGCATATTGTGCGGCAGTGCACTCCAGTTATGCACAACCAGCCAGGTCTCTTGCCCGAAGCTCCGGGTATAGAGAAGCACATCTTCCTGCGCCGGGTCGCACAGCGGCGTAAAATCCCCGTAGATCAAAGCGGGATTTTCCTTGCGCAGTGCGATCAGGCGGCGATAAAACGACCATACCGAAAGCGGATCCTTCCGCTGGGCACGGGCATTGATGCGTCGATAATTGGGGTTGACGCCCAACCAGGGAGTTCCCGCAGAAAAGCCTGCGTTGGGGCTTTCGTCCCACTGCATGGGCGTGCGGGCGTTATCCCGGCTGACCTTTTTTGCCAGCGCAAACGCCTCCTGCCGGCTCGTGCCGCCCAACACCAACGACTCAAAAAAGGTTTTTGTGTCGATGTCGTCATAATCCTCCAGCGCGGCATAGGAGACATTGGTCATGCCCAGTTCCTCCCCCTGATACAAAAATGGGGTGCCAGGAAGGGTGTACAGGAATGCCGCCAGCATTTTAGCGCTCTGCTCCCAGTATTCCCCGTCGTTGGCATAAAGAGAGACTTGCCGGGGCTTATCGTGGTTGCTGAGGAAGCGTGCCCACCACGCACCGCAGTCCGTCTGGCTCCAATCTTGGGCCACGCGGCGCAAAAGAGCGGCCGGTGACCATGTGTTAATCTCCACAATGGGCGGCACAAACGGAATGGCCATGGAAAATTCTTCGCATTGTGGTGCGATGTACCTCCGCATATGCGCTTGGTCTCGGGCGACCACTTCTCCGATCATGAGAACATCACCGTATTTTTTCAGCCGCTGCTGCATCCCGTGGATATATACATGGGTCTTTTCCCTGCCGGTCAGCTGGTTCATGCACAGCACATACCCATCGGATTCCGCCTCTCCTGCCGCATCGGGAAAGTCCGCGGGCTTATCCAGATAGCTGATGGCATCCACGCGAAAGCCATCCACGCCCCGCTGCACCCACCACTCCATCATGTCGTATATTTTTTCACGCATTTCGGCGCACGCCCAGTTCAAGTCCGGCTGCTTTTTGGAAAAAAGATGCAGATAATACTGCCCGCGCGCCGGCACATACTCCCACGCGCTGCCGCCCCAGCAGCTTCGCCAGTTATTGGGCACCCCGCCGTTCACCGGGTCGCGCCAGATATAGTAATCCGCCTTTGCGTTTTCTCGGGAAGCCGCCGACTCCGCAAACCACGGGTGTTCGTCAGAGGAATGGTTTACCACCCAATCCATAATGACGCGAATGCCCCGGGCATGAAGCGCTGCGCACAGCGCATCCCAATCCTGCAGTGTGCCGAACTGCGGCGCGATGCACTGATAATCCGCCACATCGTAGCCGTTGTCTACGTTGGGCGAAGGGTAAACCGGCGATAACCAGACCGCGGTAACGCCCAGATCGCTTAAATAATCCACGCGGTCAAGGATACCGCGCAGGTCACCCACCCCGTCTGCGTTAGAATCCTGAAAGCTGCGCGGATAGATCTGGTAAACCACGCCTTCCTGCCACCAGTGCTTCTTCATAGGCCCCTCCTTCACTTAAAAAAGGCGGCGCACCGCGGCGCCGCCTTTTTTCTATTTACGCTTTGAGACGATCCATCGACGTGCGCAGGCGGCGCAGCGTCTCTTCTCTTCCCAGCAAGCCGGCAATCTCAAAGGCGCCGGCCGGCGTGTTCTCCCACCCGGAGATGGCAATGCGCAGCGGCCAAAGCACAAATCCGTTTTTGCATCCCTGCTGCGCCACATAGTCCATCACGGCGTCGTGCAGCGCTTGCTCGCTCCACACGGGCGATTGCTCCAGCAGCGGATACAGCGCTTCAAGAACGGGCAACGCCGTTTCGCGGTTTGTCTTCATGCGCTTGTTGAAGAACAGCTCCAGATCGTACTCGGGCATTTCGTTGAGGAAGCCCAGACGCTCCGCCAGCTCGCTGAGCACCTCGCAGCGAGGCTGCAGCAGCTCCGCCAGCCGGTGTGTATCAAAACGAGCCGGGTCGATGACGGTGCTGATCCAGGGGAGAATGGCCTGCTCAAACTCTTGTGTATTCATCTTTTGCACGTATTCAAAGTTGAAGTGGCGCAGCTTCATCATGTCAAACACGGCGGGCGACTTGCTCAGACCCTTCAGGCTGAACGCCTGCGTCAGCTCATCCAGGGTGAAGTATTCCCGCTCATCGCCGGGGTTCCAGCCCAGCAGCGCAATATAATTGACGATGGCGTCCTTTAAGTAGCCCTGATTCATCAGATCCTCAAAGGAAGGATCCCCATAGCGCTTTGACAGCTTGCGCGTGGCGTTGGCCATGATGGGCGACAAATGGATATAGACCGGCTTTTCCCAGCCAAATGCCTCGTAAAGCAGATTGTACTTGGGGGTGGACGACAAATACTCGCTGCCGCGCATAACGTGGGTGATTCCCATGGTATGGTCGTCTATGACGTTGGCGAAGTTATAGGTCGGCATACCGTCGCTTTTGATAAGGATCATATCGTCCAGCGTGGAGACATCCACGGCAATATGGCCGAAGAGCGCGTCGTCAAAGCTGGCCTCTCCCTGCTCGGGCAAATTCTGACGGATCACGTAAGGCTCTCCTGCCGCGATGCGCGCCTGCACCTCTTCTTTGGACAGGTTTGCGCAGTGCTTGTCATATTTAAAGGTCTCGCCTCGCGCTTCATACTCGGCACGCAGCCCCTTGAGCCGCGCCTCCGTGCAGAAGCAATAATAGGCCTTCCCCATCTCCACCAACTGCTGGGCATAGGGCAAGTACATCCCCTTGCGCTCGGACTGAACATAGGGGCCGTAGTCGCCGCCGATGTCCGGTCCTTCGTCCCAATTCAAACCCGCCAGGCGCATGGAACGATAGATCGCATCCACCGCACCCTCCACATAACGCTCCTGGTCGGTATCCTCAATGCGCAGAACAAAGCTGCCTGCGTTTTGCTTGGCATAAAGATAAGTATACAGCGCGGTGCGCAGCCCTCCCAAATGCAGATAGCCCGTGGGGCTGGGCGCAAACCGCGTTCTGACTGTCGCCATATGCAATTCTCCTCCTATATTTACAGATAACCCAATTTTTTTCCGGCGATCAGTACGCCGGCGATGGTTTTGCTGTCTGTCAGCTGTCCGGAAAGGATCTCAGCCGCCACGTCCGCAATGGGGCGGAACGCTACGCTCAGAAATTCATCCTCGTCGGTATGTGCCGTGCTTTGGCTCAGGCCGGTGGCCAGATAGATAAATATTTTCTCGTCGCAAAAGCCGGGTGTCGTAGCCAGTTCAGTCAGCAGCTCCACCCGCTGCGCCACCATGCCCGTTTCTTCGGACAGCTCGCGCACCGCACAGACTTCGGGCGCTTCACCGGGATCCAGCTTGCCCGCTGGGATCTCCCAGGTAAGCCGGTCAATGGCCATGCGATATTGCCGTACCATGCAGATCCGTTTTTGATCATCTATCACCACAATAGCCGCCGCGCCGGGATGGCGGATAATATCCCGAGTAGCAGGCTGCCCGTTGGGCAGCTGGGCCTGCCACCGCTCCCAGGTCAAAAAGGCGCCCCGGGCGATGGGTTCACAAGCGATCTTCTTTTCCAGCAGTTTGTTCTCGTCCATGCCTATTTTCCTTTTCCCTGCTGCCTGGCCCAGCTGTCCTTCAGGCTGACAATGCGGTTAAACACCGGCAAATCGGCCGTGCTGTCCGGGTCCACGCAGAAATATCCCGTGCGCACAAACTGGTAACTGCTCTCCACCGGCGCATTTTTCAGCGCCGCCTCTACCCGGCAGCCGGTAAGCACCTTTTTGGAATCGGGATTCACCCGCGCCATCACATCGATGACCTTATCCTTGCCAAAGCTGGTTTCCTCTTCCTCGCTGCCGTCGTCCTCCACTTCGTCCAGGATAAGGCGGTCGTACAGCCGCACTTCGGCAGGCACGGACGTCGTGGCCTCTACCCAATGCAGCGTGCCCTTCACCTTGCGGTTGGCGCCCTCCATGCCGCTCTTGCTGTCCATGTCGGCGGTGCAGCGCACCTCCACCACGTTGCCGTCCTCGTCCTTGACAACTTCTTCGCATTTGATGATGTATGCATTCTTCAGGCGAACCTCGCCCTCAGGCCGCAGGCGGAAGAAGCCCTTTACCGGTTCTTCCATGAAGTCGCCCCGTTCGATATAGATCTCCCGGCCAAACGCGATCTGCCGGGTGCCCATCTCCGGCACCTTGGGATGGTTTTCCGAAGGCAGGTACTCAAGCTTGCCTTCGGGCCAATTGGTGATGACCACCTTCAGCGGATCGAGCACCGCCATGACGCGGGCGGTCTTGCCGTCCAGATCCTCCCGTACGCAGGCCTCCAGCAGGCCGTAATCCACCACGGAATCGGCCTTGGATACGCCCGCACGGCCAATAAAGTCGCGAATGGCGGCAGGCGTGAACCCACGGCGACGCATACCGCGCAGCGTAGGCATACGCGGATCGTCCCAGCCCGACATGAAACCGCTGAAAACCATCTGGCGCAAATAGCGCTTGGAGAGCAAGGTTCCCGTGATGTTCAGGCGGGCAAACTCGATCTGCCGGGGCTTGTGCGCAAAGTCGATCTGATCAACCACCCAATTATAAAGCGGACGGTGGATCTCATATTCCAAAGAGCACAGCGAATGGGTGATGCCTTCCAGCGCGTCCTGAATGGGGTGCGCAAAATCGTACATGGGATAAATGCACCAGGCATCCCCCGTGCGCCAATGCTCCGTATGCTTGATGCGGTAAATCACCGGATCTCTGAGCAGCACATTAGGGCTGGCCATGTCGATCTTCGCACGCAGCGTGCGTTCGCCATTTCCAAACTCGCCGGCTCGCATCCTGCGGAAGAGCTCCAGGCTCTCTTGCGCCGGGCGATCGCGTCACCAAAATCCCGCCGTATTTTTCAGGCAAAATCTCTTTCGGAACCTTGGCTCCGCGGCTCCGCGCGATCCGATAGAAAGCCAAGCGTTTGTTGACAGCG
>JAQUVY010000021.1 GCA_028693155.1 Eubacteriales bacterium | reverse complement strand
CCCCGTGTCCCGGCGCTGCCGGAACACTCGCTGTCGGCATCATCGTCAGCAGTTACTCTTGGCTGCCTTCGCACTTCGGCCACCGCCTTTCGGAACACCGCTGCGCGGATGTTCCTGCCGGCATCATCGTCAGCAATTGCTCTTAGCTGCCTTCGCACTTCGGCCTTTGGCCGAAGTGCTTTTTGGCTAAACCCTTTCGCGCTGTGGTATACTGCAAAAAATATCGTTTGTGAGGTTGAGACATGAAACATCGCGCTTTGGCGCTTTTGGCAGCCGTCGTATTTTTGGCGGGCTGCACCGCCCAGCCGTCCGCCCCTACGCCCGCGCCGGTAACCGACGGATCGGCCTTTTCGCTTTCCATGATCAACATCGGAAAGGGCGACTGCCTGCTGCTGCAAAGCGGCAGCGCTGCCTATTTGGTAGACACGGGAAAGGAAGAGGATTTTCCCATCATCCTGCGCGCGCTGCGTCAGGCCGGTGTGGCTGGGCTGAACGGCATCTTTTTGACCCACGGACACAGCGACCACATCGGTTCTCTGGATGCGCTGTGCGCGGTCTTTGCGCCGGATACGCTGTATTACAGCGCGGTGGATACGGTGACCGGGGTTGACAAAGCGGCATCCGCTGCCGCGCAGACCTGCGGTGCCCAAACTCGCGCGCTGCAAAGCGGCGATGAGATTTCTCTGGCGGCGGATGCCCGGCTGTCGGTGCTGGCGCCGCAAAGCGCGGATGAAACGACGGAAAACAACAACTCTCTGGTGCTGCGCGTGGTTTTTGGCCAAACCACCTTTTTGCTGATGGGCGATGCGGAAACGGTCGAAGAAAACCAATTGATCGACAGCGCCGCGCAGCTGAACGCCGATGTGCTGAAGGTGGGGCATCACGGCAAGGAGGACGCCTCCTCCACCCGGCTGCTCTTGGCTGTGGGCGCGCGCTATGCCTGCGTAACGGGCAGCCACGCCGAGGATGCGGAATCGGCCGCCCCAGGCGTGCTGGCGCGCCTGGCCTCCGCCGGGGCGGAGGTCACCGTTTCGCAGGGCGACTTTCTGCGGATGGAATACCAAAGCGATGGCAAAAGCGTGACTGCGCGGCGGATCGCTGCGCAGGATCCGGCAGCGGCGGCAGGCGTCGCCATTTCGGGGCTGGATGTGTCCGCCGAATGCGTCACCCTCACCAACAACACGGCCAAAGCGATCGATTTAAGCGGCTGGGTCTTGTGGTCACGCAAGGGCGGCGAGGCCTTTGTCTTTCCCCAAGGGACGCGGTTGGCCGGGGGCGGCAGCGTGACCATCACCAGCGGCAAGGGCGCTGCGGCGGGCGATTATTTGTGGACGCAGGCCAAAATATGGAAGAAAAAGGGGGATGCCGCCGTGCTGCTGGACCCCGCAGGGGTGACCGTGTCCGCCTTGAATGGGCCATCCTGACCATCGCGGTCAAGATTGTGCTTTTCTTTTTTGCTAGACTGATCAAAAAAGGATGGCATTCCCATGCTTTGCACTTGTGTTCGGGAAAATGACCAATTGATCTTACGGGCGGCAGACGTTTTGCCGCAGGAGGAAGCTGAGCTGGAGGCGGCGTTTTTCACCCGCGCAGAGGGCGGGTTTGAAAAGCGCTGCTCCGCCTGCATGCCCGGGGCTGCGCAGGTGATGGAAAACTTTCCACGCCTAGGGGCGGAGATGTTTGGGGGTCAGCACGCCTCCTGGCAGGCTGCCTTGGAGGAATTCGCCCGCCGCTGTGCCGCCGCCGGCGTGGAGTGGTATATCACCGGCAGCGTTTGCGACGCGCTGCGCGGGGCAGCCGTAACGCCCCACGATGTGGATCTGGTGGTGCGCACCCGCAGCGTTCCCGCGCTGGCAGACCTGTTTGCCGATGCGGTGGTGGAACCCTTTTCCGACCTGGGAGACAGCTGGGTGGTGCGGTGGTTCGGCCGGGTGTGCCTGTGCGGCACAATGGTGGACGTGGTGGCGGACGAAAGCACAAACGCCGGGCATCATGCCTATGAGCCCCTTTTCTGGCGGGGGTATTCCCTGGCGGTGGAGCCCCTCGCCCTGCGCTATGAAGTCGAGCTGCAGCGGGGGCGCGCCGCGCGAGTCGCCGCGCTGGAAGCGCTGATGGACAGCAAGCGGCCTTCCTAGGCGCTTTTTTGTGCGCCTTTCAAATAGTATAGTGTCAAAAAACATTTTATTTTATCGAAATATGACGTGTTTCATACTTGTTTTCATATTTTCGCTTTGCTATACTTATAAATAAGCAAAGGACTGTACTATTTTTGAAAGGGGTACTTATTTCATGTTTGATTCTGCAGACATCCAGAAAAACAAGACCATGGCGGCTTTGGCTTACATCATTTTCTTTTTGCCGCTCATCGCTTGCCCGGATTCCAAATTCGGCAAGTACCACGCCAATCAGGCGCTGCTGTTGTTTTTCCTGAACATCATTGCCTGCATTTTGGTAATCATTCCCATTGTGGGATGGATCCTTGCGCCGATTATCTGGGTCGTTTGGTGTGTGTTCACCATTATGGGTATCATTTCGGCCAGCAAGGGCGAGGCCAAGCCCCTGCCTTTGATCGGCGGCATCAGCATCATCAAGTAAAACCGACAAGCAATCATACGAAATTTCCAAGGGCGACAGTTTTTTTGCGACGTGTCGCCCTTGCGTTTTTCATACCCGCGGCAATCAAACCTATGCCGGTTGATCCCCTGCCAAACGTGCGTTTTTTGCCTCCCCAGGGTGAAAATTCAGTAAAGGGAGCAATGACCTATGTCGAGTGCAGTATTATATGCGGAAGTCAGCTTCGTGTGCATTCTGTTTTTGCTGCTGATCAGCATACGGGCTGGGCGGTCCGCCTTTCCCCAGTCCCAGCGGCGGGGGCTTTTGGCCGTTGCCGCCTCAAACATGCTACTTTTCGCGCTGGATGCCGTGTGGATCTTTGTAAATTCCGATATGCTGTCCATCTCTGTCACATGGAATTGGCTGCTCAACGGCATGTACTATGCGGTAAGCGGGCTGGTGGGATATATCTGGTTTTGCTTTTCGGAAGGCATTCAGCAATCGCGCTTCGTCCGGAACAAAAAATGCTGGGCGGCTGCGTTGCTGCCTGCGGTTGTGCTGATCGTGCTGACGGGGCTGTCCTATTATAACCGCCTGTTGTTTTACATTGACGCGGACAACCTCTATCACCGCGGCCCGGCCTATTCTCTTCAGCTGTTTCTGGCCTACGGATATGTCATATTCGCAGCGGTAAAGGCCTATATTCGCTCCTTCAAAACCGACGATTACCGCAAGAAGATGGAGCTCAAAGCGCTGGCCGGCGTTGCCGTTCCCAGCCTCCTTGCCGGGGCGGTGCAGGTGGTGTTCCCAAAATATCCCATTCTTTGCGTGGGCAGCACGTTTGCCGTCATGTATGTTTACCTTTCGCTGCAGGAGCAGCTGGTCTCGCTGGATGCGCTGACGCAGCTGAACAACCGCAGCCAGTTGTTTCAGTATATGTCCACCCGGTTTCGGCACATGCCGGAGAACCGAACGCTTTATCTGCTTATGCTGGACATCAATTCCTTCAAGGCCATCAACGATCAATACGGACACACCGAAGGCGACCGCGCGCTGACGCTGGTGGCCGATTGCCTGAAAAAGTCCTGCGGCCAGCGAAATTTCTTTATTGCCCGATACGGCGGGGATGAGTTCACCGTCGTGTGCGAGGTGGACGACGACGCCTCCGTCGAGGCGGTCTACCGGCGCATTCACGCCCAGCTCAGCAGCGTGGACGCGCCATATCCGCTTACCGTCAGCATTGGCTGCGCCCAATATACCCCGGCCATTCGCGCGCAGCAGGAGCTGATCGCTTTGGCCGATAAAGAGTTGTATAAAGCAAAAAAGCTGTATCATGGCTGCTAAAGAAGGGGGCATCCCTCAAAACTGCGTGGCGCACCCGACAAAAAAAGGCGCGGAAACTCAGTTTCCGCGCCTTTGCTTTTTACCCTTAGGGGCGATAATATTTATCCAGCGTGCCCGCAGCAGTTCGATATACCGCCGCGGCCTGCTCATATCGTGGTTGACGGTGTAGACATCGCGCTGCGCCACCTCCAGCAGGCAGCCCTGCGCCGCACGCGCGGTGCGCTCGAAGTGCGCCTTCAGCGCGTCCTCGTCCAGCGTGGTGCCCATGCCCAGATAGTTGGGGCTGGGCTTGCGCAGATAGGTAATGCCCGTTCTCTTGAGCTGCTCCCCCATGAACTCCTCGTTGCACCAGGGCGAAATGGAGACCTTGCGTAGGTTGGGCAGCTGGCGCACATATTCCCACACCGGATCTACCCCTTCGCAGCAGCCGTAGGACAACCCGCCGAAGCGCGCGGCCACCCGCATATAGTACGGGAAAATAAACTCGCCGTACATCTTGGGCGATAACCCCACCGATTCCTGCGCGTCCATGGAGCCCCAGCAGTCCTTGACGGCAATGGGGCCGCTGGCGGGCAGCGCGTCGGTAAAGCACAGAGAGCCCTGCCACAGGCGGGTGCAGCCCGTGGTGGGCAGCAGCAGGCCGGCTTTTTCCAAATCGTCAAAATAGGCGATGAGGTCATCGGCGATGCGGTTCATCATTTCGTGGAACTCGTCGGGGTAGTCATACATGGCGTAAAACATGTTTTCCGTGCCCATCCAGTGGACGACCTGCTGGGAAAAGGGCGCGTACAGCGCGTTCATATGCCGCCGCACGGGAAGAATATCGCCGAATGTATCCTGCGCCAACGCCTGATACGCCTCGCATTCTTTGAGATATTCATGATGGACACTGGGCTGACGAACCAGCGCAATATCCTGCCCCAGGTCTGTGATGGGGTGCTTGTACTGGTAGGCGATGCTGTCCGCCTCGGCGCTTTTCACCCGCTCCAGCTCCCGGCCGAATAAAATCATCCGGCTGTCCAGCGCAATGCCGTAATAATCCGGAACGACCCAATCGTCATCGAACAGCTCGGCGTTGAGGAAGCTGCGCAGCAGTCGGCGTTCCATTCTGCGTGCATCGGGGCTGGTGCAGCGCATCCGTCCCTCCAAAACCTCCCCCTCAAAGGAGTCGATTTCTATGGACACCAGCGGACGGGAAAGCTTTCCCGCGCCGTGCTCTTTCCACACCCGAATGCGTTCTTGATTTTTATCGCTGCGGGCGTAGTCCAACTGCTTTTGTGCCAGCTCCCGCAAAATGTTTTTTTCCTGTTGCGTCATGGGTCATCCTCCTTGCCATTTTATTATGGCGCCTTTGCGCGCGGGAGGAAATGAGGCTCTTTGCTTGAAAAATACGGTTTCTTGCGGTATGGTTTTTTGCGGGGAGGGATCCTAATGCCGGAGAACGTTTACGTCACCGTACCCGAATATCTTTTGCAGCAGCCCGGGCACCTGTGTGTGTCCAAGGCCGGGCACTTTACCTATACCCGGCGGCATTACGCCGATCGCCCGGCGGGCATCTCCGAATTTGTGCTGCTTTATTGCGTGGCCGGTGCCGGGTGGGTGGCCGACTCGTCCGGCAAAACCCACATGAGCGCCGGAGATCTGGCGTTGATCCCACCGAACATTGCCAACCGCTACGGCGCGGACGAAAACCAGCCGTGGCAAATTTACTGGCTGCATTTCCGCTGCGGGGAAGCCGATTTTCCCCTGGCAAATCAACTGGCAGAGATGCACAATATTGCGGTGCACCACCCCGCGGTGCGTGACGAACTGCTGCGCTCCCTTCAGCGGATCGTACAGGTGCTGACCCAGCCGGACGGTTTTTTGCCCGAAAACCAATGCGAATGCGCCGGTCAGCTGCTTCTTTTGCTGGCGCGCCTGTTTCGGCCCCAAGGCGACCCCGAGGTGCCCTCAGCGGTGGCGCAGGCCATTTCCATTTTGCGCGACCGCGTATACGGACACATCACGCTAAGCGAGCTGGCCGGCCAGCTGGGGCTATCCAAATATTATTTGTCTCACCTTTTTCAGCAGGCGGCCGGTCAGGCCCCCATGGCCTGCTACCAGCACCTGAAATGCCAGGAGGCCAGCCGTCTGCTGCTGGCCACGGATAAGACCGTGGCCGAGATCAGCGCCATGCTGTGCTTCGCATCGCCCTACTATTTTTCCGAGCGCTTTAAGCAGCATACCGGGTATCCTCCCCGGCGCTATCGCCAGCTCTTTTCCGGCCTGGTGGAAAGCGATTAAGGCCGGGGCGGCCTGCGCAGCACCAGGCGGCGGTACGCGCTCTCCAGCATGGCACGGTCGGCCTCCCACCGCTCCTCCTGTAGCTCCAGCAGCGTTTCCAGCTCTTCCCGCACCTGGAAGATCTTGCTCTCCAGGCGCTCCGCATCCGCCTGCACCTCGTTTTGCTTCCCCGTCAGCCCGTGGCTGCGCATATATTCCAATACGGTTTGCTTTCTGCGCAGATTTTCCTGCAAGCGTGCCAAAAGGTCCTCCAATACATCAATGCGATAAGCCAGCGTCATTTTACCCTCCAAATAAGCGAACGTATGTTTGTGTTTATTATAGGAGAGCGGTGGTTCCGTTTTTGGCTGACGCCGCGCTTGACAAAATATTTTCCCCGGTTCCGAACTATTTTTTTGTTTTCTAAAAAAAGAGTTGACAGTGCGCCCCTTTCGCGATAAAATAACTATGCTACAAACGCGAGAGAATGTTGCGGAATGGTGTAACGGCAGCACAAACGGCTCTGACCCGTTTTGCCTAGGTTCGAATCCTAGTTCCGCAGCCAAGGGCGTTTTGTTATGCGCAGAGCGCCCTTTCTTTTTTCTTCTGCGGTCGGGTGGTTGAGAGGCTTCCCGGTCATTGCGGCAGATGGTATGCCTCCATGGTCTAGCGGTCTAGGACGTCGCCCTCTCACGGCGGAAACATGGGTTCGAGTCCCATTGGGGGTACCATAACAAGCGAAACAGCCATCCTTACGGATGGCTGTTTTGTTTTTGCAGAGCAGTTGAAACGCGATAGCGGCAATCACGGGAGCGGTGTAGGAAGAGAGGGAAGTGAGAAACCCGCAGGGGAAAACCCTGCCTGCCCTCGCGTTTCGCCTGCGGCGAAACGCTTCTTTCTTGTCACTCTTGGGTGGATATGATATAATTATTTGCAAAAATAACGGAGCTTTCTTTGCCCGGCAAGGCAAACGCGCTTTGCCTGCGCGGGGCATATGATAAAGTATTCTGGAAAGCAAGGGAGCGTTTATTATGCCATTATTCCGAGGCTCGGGTACGGCGCTGGTGACTCCTTTTACGACCGACGGCATTGACTTTGACGCCATGGGGCGGTTGATCGACCTGCAGCTGGAAGGCGAAAGCGACGCGCTGGTCATCTGCGGCACCACCGGTGAGTGCTCCACCATGAGCGACGATGAGCGCATCGACGCGGTGAAATTCACGGTAGAGCGGGTGGGCGGCCGCATTCCCGTCATTGCCGGCACCGGCAGCAACGAGACCGCGCACGTCATTCAGCTGTCCAAGCGGGCAGAGGATGTGGGCTGCGACGGCCTGCTGCTGGTCACCCCCTACTACAACAAAACCTCTCCGGCCGGGCTGGTGGCGCACTATAAGGCCATTGCCGACCAAACCACCAAGCCCATCATCCTGTACAACGTGCCCTCGCGCACGGGTATGAACATGAAGCCGGCGGTGCTGGGGCAGCTGTGCGGCTATCGCAACATTCATGCCGTTAAAGAGGCGTCGGGCGATTTTTCCCAGGTGATCGACATCGTTCGCCTGTATGGAGATAAGCTGACGGTTTATTCGGGCATGGATGAGATCGTTCTGCCGCTGCTGGCGGTGGGCGGTCAGGGCGTTATTACCACCGTGGGTAACATCGCGCCCCGCGCCATGCACCAGCTGTGCAGCAAGTTTTTTGATGGCGACATCAAGGGCGCCACAGAGCTGCAGTTTATGCTCAAGCCGCTGATCGACGCGCTGTTCCTGGAAACCAACCCCATCCCCGTGAAAGCGGCGGTGGAGATGATGGGGCTGTGCGATGGGCGGGTTCGTCTGCCGCTGGTTCCCATGGGCGAAGCAAACCGGGAGATCCTGCGCCGGGAAATGGTACATTGCGGGCTTCTCGCCCAATAGAACGACAGGGCCGCGCAGAACGGCCCTTTATCTTTTTTGCCAAGGAGAAATGATATGATACGCTTATTGCTGAATGGCTGCGGCGGCAAAATGGGTCGCATGGTGGCCGAGCTGGCTCCCCAGCGCGGGTGTGAGATTGCCGCAGGGATCGATAAGTTCCCGGCTGCCTGCGCGTTCCCGGTCTTTTCCGACTTTTCCGAGTGCGATGTGCCGGCGGATGTCATCATCGACTTTTCCCGCCCCGATGGCCTGCCGGGGATGCTGTCCTATGCGCGGCGCACCCATACGCCGGCCGTGATCGCCACCACCGGGTTATCGGAGGATGAAAAAGTCATGATCGCCCAAGCCTCCAAAGAGGTGGCGCTGTTTCAGGCGGCCAACATGTCCCTGGGCGTCAACCTCATCATGGATCTGTGCCGCAGAGCGGCGGAGTTTTTGGGCGAAAGCTGCGACGTGGAGATCATCGAGAAGCACCACAACCAGAAGGTGGATAGCCCCAGCGGCACCGCCCTTGCTTTGGCGGACAGCATCAACAGCGCCTATTTGAGCGGCAAGACCTACACCTTCGGCCGCCACGGCAACCAGACCAGGCGCTCCCGCAGCGAAATCGGCATCCATGCCGTGCGGGGGGGGAATATCGTGGGCGATCACGAGGTGCTTTTTATCGGCCAGCAGGAGGTCGTGACCATTGAGCACAGCGCGCAAAGCCGCGCCGTGTTTGCCGAGGGCGCGCTCAAGGCGGCGGAGTTTTTGAAGGGCCGCGCCAACGGGTTGTATTCCATGCAGCATTTGCTGCTGGCGGGCAGCACGGTCACCAACCTCTTCGCCGATGAGGAGCAGGTGCTGTTCTGCCTCACCGGCATTTCCCCGGTGGATTCCACGGTGGCGGAGCTGTTTGAGGGGCTGACCCGTGAAGATGTCAACGTGGACATGATCAACCAGACCGAGGACGGAAAAGGCGCGCTGGCGCTGGGCGTTTCGCTGCCCCGCAAGGACGCCGTGAATGCGATGAACGTCATTGTGGAGGTTCTTTCCCGGCATTCCGGGCGGTACCTGCGCCGGGACGACGTGCTCAAGGTGGTGCTGGAGGGCGAAGGGATGGCCGCGCAAAGCGGCGTGGCGTCGCGCTTTTACAAGGCGCTGGCGGCAGCGGGCGTAACGCCGCTGATCGTCACCACCTCCGATACCAACATCTCCTGCTGCATCCAGAAGAGCCGCAAGCGCGAAGCTCTGGAAAACCTGATCGCAGAGTTCGACCTGTAAGCCGCGCGAAGCGCCCCTGCGTGATGGAGAACCGTCAAACCGGCAGGGAGCAAGAACCAAACAGGCTATTTAACCGCACAAAATCGTTTCAGGATTATTCGCAAGAAACCGGGTTATCGGCCATACATGGACGAAAAAGCCGGTGAAGCGGGAGAAAAGGGTGCCTTCGCAAAAGGAGCGTGCTCTCGCCCCGGCAAATTCGGTGCGTTGGCGCATACCAACCCTCTCAGCCGCTGGCTGCCCGATCCGCGCTTGGCTCAGGCGCAGGAGCGAAAGAATGAGGCGGCCACAGCCAGGTGCTTTGGCCGCCTTTGCGTTGTTTTGCAGCGATGCGCTGCTGCTATATCTGAAGAGCGGGCAAACGAAGATTTGCAGGGAGGAGACATGAAAACCGTAAAGCGAAAATCGGTGGGAACGCATTTCTCCATGTGTGTGCAGCCGGCCTTTTTGGTTGGCACGAACAATCCGGATGGCTCTCCTAACTTTGCACCCATCACTTGGATCAGCGTTACCAATGAGAAGGACAACGATTACTTGCTGGTCGTCAGCATGTTCGGCACCAAAACGACCAAGCAGAACGTAAAAAGAACAGGGAAATTAAGCGTGAACCTTGTCAGCACGGACATGCTCGGGCTGATGGATTATTTTGGAACGCATCATGCCGCCGATGAAAAAAAGGACGGGGTTCCGTACAGCGTCTGCCAAGGCACGGCGGTGGATGTTCCTGTTTTGGACGCCAGCCGATGGGGTTATGAATGCGAAGTTGCCAAAGCGGTCGAAACCGGGGATTCCACTACGTTTTTTTGCCGGATCAGGAATGTTCAGGTGGATGAAACCGTGGAGGTTTCCGACACCTTCAGCATTGATCTTACCAAACTGGATCCCGTCATCTATTCGGGGATGTATCACAGCATCGGGAAACGACTTGGCAAAATCGGAGACTTCTCCAAGCCGTAAAGCAGCCGGCTGAAACCCGCCTTTGCGGATTTTTTTCCGGCAGACCCGGGCGAATCTGCGGTTCGACAGAGGATCTTATGATGAAATATACAGCCATCGACCTGGAAAGCTACCCCCGAAAAAAGCATTTTGCATATTTTAAGGGGCTGGCATATCCTTATGTGGGTGTCACGGTAAATGTTGAAATAACGGACTGGCTCCGCGTTGTCAGGGCGCAGGGCTATCCTTTTTTCCTTAGCTTTTTATATGCCGCAACGCGGGCGGCCAATTCCGTTCCCCAATTTCGCCAACGCATCAGCGAGGATCGCATCATCGAATATGAAGCGTGCAGCAGCTCCTACACCGTGGCCTTGCCCGATGAAACCTATTGCTACTGCGAGGTTGCCTGCGAGCTGCCCATCGGGGAATTTATTGCGTACGCAAAAGACCGGCAGGAGCAGGCCGCGGCCGCGGCAAGCGTGGACGACGGCGCGGATGCGCAGTCCCTGTTTTTTGTCTCCTCGCTGCCCTGGCTCACCTATACGAACCTCCTTCAGCCGGTTCCCGTGCCGGCGGACAGCAATCCCCGAATATCCTGGGGAAAATATTTTGAGGATTCGCACCGGGTGCTGATGCCCGTTACCGTTTTATGCCATCACGCCCTGGTCGACGGCATCCACATCCATCGGTTTTACGAAAATTTGCAGGCTCAATTGGCCGATGCCTGTAAGGAGATGGAACAGGGCGAACCCCATGGGAGATAAGCCGCTCTCGTGGAATCCGCCTGCGGGCGTTGCCAGGTATAAACGCCGCGCCGCGCACCCCTGCCCCGGGGGTGCGGGTTGTAAAGAAAAAAATTTTATGCTAGAATAATAAAATGTGAACATGGGGCTTTATGTGCCCATGGCGGAATTTTGTTAAACGAGGCCGGAAAATGCCTACTTTTGATTTTCACTGCAAGGATTGTGGCAACAAGTTTGAAGAGCTGGTGCTGCTTTCCCAAATGGATAAGCTGAAATGTCCCAAGTGCGGCGGAAGCTGCCTGGAGCGCGTGTACGAAGGCCGCTGGATGGGCGGTGCCGGTACCTCCAAGGGCGACGGCTGCTCTGGAAATTGTGCGTCTTGCAAGGGATGCGGTCATCATTAACACACGGAGGGATACTCTTTTGGACGATAAACTGGTCATCAACGGGGGAAAACCTCTGTCCGGTGAAATCCATGTCAGCGGCAGCAAAAACAGCGCCGTTGCTGTGCTGGCCGCCGCGCTGCTGTGCGAGGGCGTATGCGTGGTGGAAAATTTGCCCACCATAGAGGATGTGGTTGTGCTCAAGAGCATGATGGAGGCGCTGGGGGCAAAGGTGGAGCTGGATGGCAGCACTGCCCGCATCGACGCCAGCGACATCAACCGCTATCACGCGCCCATTGAGCTGGTGCGCAAAATGCGGGCCAGCAATTATCTCATCGGCGCTTTGCTGGGCAGACTGGGCAGGGCGCAGGTGGGCATCCCCGGCGGCTGCGACATCGGTACCCGGCCGATGGATCTGCACGAAAAGGGGCTGCGCGCCCTGGGTGCGTCCATGGCGCTGGTGCGGGGCGAATACGTGTGCAACGCGAAAAACCTGATCGGCGCGGAGATCTATCTGGATCACGCCAGCGTGGGCGCGACCATCAACATTATGCTGGCGGCCTGCAAGGCGCAGGGGCGCACCGTCATTGTCAATGCGGCGCGTGAGCCCCATGTGGTGGACGTGGCCAACTTTTTAGGCTCCATGGGCGCCAACATCAAGGGTGCCGGCACCGATACCATTCGCATTCGCGGCGTGGCGCATCTGCACGGCTCGCGGTATTCCATTTTGCCGGACATGATCGAGACCGGCACGTGGATGGCCATTGCCGCCGCCACCAAGGGCGACATCACCATTCGCGACTGCGTACCCTTTCACATGGAATCCGTCTCGGCCAAGCTCGAGGAGATGGGCATGTATGTGGAAGAGGGGGAGGATTACCTGCGGGTGAAGGGCACGGGGCGTCCCCGTCCGGTCAGTATTACCACCATGGTGTATCCGGGCTTCCCTACCGATCTACAGCAGCCCTTTGCCGTGCTGCTTTCGGTGGCCTCGGGCCATTCGGTCATCAACGAAACCATTTACGAATCCCGCTATAAATATATCGACGAGCTGCGGCGCATGGGCGCGGAGGTGCGCGTGATGGACCGCATCGCCATGATCGACGGGGTGGAGGCGCTGTGGGGAACCGAGGTCAGCGCCACCGACCTCAGAGCGGGCGCGGCGTTGGTGGTGGCCGGTCTGATGGCCGATGGTACGACCAGCATTTCCAATGTGAAGTATATCGACCGCGGATATGAGCATATTACTGAAAAACTTGTTTCGCTGGGCGCGGATGTCCGGCGGATAAGGGAGGGATGAACCGTTGAAGCGTGATGCTGCGAACGCCAAAATTTCCGTTGTGATCCCCATGTATTATGAGCAGGAGGTGGCTGACGAGTGCCACCGCCGGCTGACGGCCGTTATGCAGGCCTTTGCCGATTATGAGCTGATTTACGTAAACGACGGCTCTAAGGATGACACGCTGCCCATTCTCAAGGGCATCGCCGCGCGCGACTTTCACGCCAGAGTCGTTTCTTTTTCCCGAAATTTCGGCCATCAGGCCGCCGTTTCCGCGGGGCTGGCCTATGCAACCGGTGACGCCGTGGTCATCATCGACGCCGACCTGCAGGATCCTCCCGAGCTGATTCCCGATATGGTGGCGCTGTGGACGCAGGGCAACGACGTGGTATACGCCCAGCGGAAACACCGCAAGGGGGAGACCTTTTTCAAGCTTTTTACCGCAAAGATGTTTTATCGCTTTCTGCGTAGCATGACCGATGTGAACATTCCCGCAGATACGGGGGATTTCCGTCTGATTGACCGGGTCGTAAAGGATGCTTTTTTGCAGATGCCCGAGCGCAACCGCTTTATTCGGGGAATGGTGCCCTGGCTGGGCTTCACTTCCGTGCCCATTGAATATGAGCGGGAGGAGCGCTTTGCCGGTACAACCAAATACCCCTTGAAAAAAATGCTAAAATTTGCCACCGACGGCATCATTTCCTTTTCCATCAAGCCGCTGCAGATTTCCTTTGGGCTGGGAATTGCTGCGGTCGTTGCGGCGCTGGCGCTGATCGTTTACGCGCTGGTGAGTTGGCTGACCGGCCATGCGGTGCCGGGCTGGGCGCCCATTATGATCGCCGTGGCGTTTTTTGGCGGCGCGCAGCTGATTTCCATCGGCGTGCTGGGGATGTACGTGGGGCGCATTTATGAAGAGAGCCGCGCCCGGCCGCTTTACATTGTCAAGGAAACGGTCAATTTGCCGGACGCCAAGTAAAGCCGGGCGAAATCGGGACATTTTCACTCATTTTGTCAAAAAAACGCTTGTTTTCCCGCTTTGATTGACAGTTGAATTTTTCAAGATTACCCTAGCAGACAGGACCCCTGTGGATACCGTTTGCTTTCCCCATATGTTTTTCTGTTTTTATTTTTGTTATTATTCCCTTTTTATGTGATCGAAGGAGGTCTCATGACCCAAGAAGATCTGGAGGAAAAGACGCTTTCGCAGCTCAGAGAGCTGGCGAAGGAAAGCAAGGTCAAAGGTGCTTCGGGTTTGCGCAAAGCGCAGCTGGTGGAGGCGTTGATGGAGCTACCGGAAAAGCCTGCGCCGCGCCCGGCAGCTGCGCGCCGTCGCCCGGAAAATCAGGCGCAGGACGGCGAAGCCCCCGCGCCCGCGCCAAGCCCGGCCGCCCAAGCGCCTGCGCCCGCCAAGGTAGAAAAGCCTGCGCCGCGCCCGGCAGCCCCGCGCCGCCGCCCGGAAAATCAGGCGCAGGACGGCGAAGTCGCCGCGCCCGCGCCAAGCCAGGCCGCCCAAGCGCCTGCGCCCGCCAAGGTGGAAAAGCCTGCGCCGCAGCTTGCCGCGCCGTCTGCCGGGTATCGGGAGCGGCAGCCCATGCGGCGGGAGCGCCCGGTGGGAAGAGCCCCATCCCCGCACAGCGGGCAGACGGACGGCGCATATCGCCGCCCCTATGCCGCCCAGGAGAACAGAGCCGGCCGCACCGATGCGCCGCGTGCGCGCGTGCCCGAGCGCCCCGCCCAGGCGGCGCAGCCCGCCGAAGCCCAGGGAAACCCGGCTTACTATAACCGCGAGCTGGGAACGGCAAACCCCGCCGTGCCCGAGATGCTGGATTCCGGTGCCTGCGGCGAGGCCGAAGGCATTTTGGACATTCAAAATGACGGCTATGGCTTTTTGCGCGCCACGCGCAAGGGGCAGAAGGACGTTTATGTTTCCATTGCCCAGATTCGGCGCTTTAACCTGCGCCCCGGCGACATGGTGCAGGGGCGCACCCGCCCCGAGCGGGAGAACGAGCGGTATCTGGCCATGCTCTATATCACCTCCATCAACGGCGTATCGCCGGAGGAGGCCGGTCGGCGCAAGCATTTTGACACGCTGACCCCCATTTTTCCCAACGAGAGGCTGACGCTGGAGCGCCCCGACGCGCCGCAGGAGCTGGCCATTCGCCTGGTCGATCTGGTGGCGCCCATCGGCAAAGGGCAGCGCGGGTTGATCGTCTCCCCGCCCAAGGCCGGCAAAACCACGCTGCTGAAAAGCATCGCCCACAGCATCGAGGCCAACAGTCCCGAGGCGCACCTGATCGTGCTGCTCATCGACGAACGGCCCGAAGAGGTGACGGATATGCAGCGCTCCACCGGGGCGGACGTGCAGTATTCCACCTTTGACGAGCAGCCGGAGAACCATTGCCGCGTGGCGGAAACCGTGCTGGAGCGCGCCAAGCGCATGGTGGAGCAGGGGCAGGACGTGGTTATTCTGCTGGATTCCATCACCCGTCTGGCGCGGGCGTACAACCTGACCGTGCCGCCTTTGGGTCGCTCCCTTTCCGGGGGCTTGGATCCCGGCGCGCTGTTTAGACCCAAGCGCTTTTTCGGCGCGGCCCGCAACATCGAGGGGGCGGGCAGCCTGACCATCATCGCCACCGCGCTGGTGGACACGGGCAGCCGGATGGATGATATCATTTATGAGGAGTTTAAGGGCACCGGCAATATGGAGCTGCATTTGGACCGCAAGCTGCAGGAGCGCCGGGTGTTCCCGGCCATCGACCTGTACCGCTCGGGCACCCGCAAGGAGGAGATGCTGCTTTCTCCCCGGGAGATCGAGGGGATCTGGGCGGCGCGCAAGCTGCTGGCCGGCAACCAGGACGACGCCACCGAGCTTTTGGTGGATATGCTCTCCAAAACTGCCACCAATGAGCAGTTTTTGAGCAAGCTGTCCGACTGGATCCGCCTGATGGAGAAGGAAGGCTACACCGCCCGCGGCGGAAACGCACGCTAAACGACAGTCTATAAAAAGCGACGGAATTTCCGTCGCTTTTTTTTGCACCCAGCTTGTTTGGCCGCGCCGCCCGTGCTACACTTTGCCTAACAACGCATAGGGGGAGAAAAGTATGTCTGCGCAGGATAGACCCAATATTTTGCTGATCACCACCGACCAGCAGCGCTTTGACACCATCAACGCGCTGGGAAACCCGTTTATCTATACCCCGCACTTCAATTGGCTGACCGACGTGGGCGTCACCTTTACCAACTGCTACGCCGATTGCCCCATCTGCATGCCCTCCCGCGCCACCATCATGACCGGGCGGCACGGCTACGACAATCATTTGGTGGAGAACGACACCTCGGTGATGCCCATGCGCGAGAACGCCACCTTGCCGGGGCTGCTGACCCGGGCGGGCTACCAGACCCGCGCCCAGGGCAAAATGCACTTTGAGCCCATGCGCGCCAACTACGGCTTTGAGCATATGGAGCTGCCCATGGATTATTACCGCGCCCGGAACCGCAACACCGCCGCCGGCCGCCCCAAGGCGCACGGCGTGGGGGAAAACGAGGTGGAGCCGGTCATTTCCACCGTGCCCGAGGAGGAAAGCGAAATTTTTTGGACGGTGGAGCGCTCCATTGATTTTCTGGAAACGCGGGACGAGACCCGGCCGTTCTTTTTGTGGACGAGCTTTGCCAAGCCCCATTGCCCGTTTGACCCCAGCCTGAACTATTGGCAGCTTTATCAGAACCGCCCCATGCCCCAGCCGATAAAGGGAGACTGGTCGGAGCATCTGAAGGACATTCCTCCACGTCTGGCTCAGTCCATGTATATCCTCAGCCAGCAGCAGCGGCTCTCCCCCAGCCAGCGGGAGGACTCGCAAAGGGCCTATTATGCCTGCATCACCCAGATCGACTACACCCTGGGGCTGCTCTTTGCCCGGATGCGCGAGATGGGTCTGCTGGACAACACGTGGATCCTCTTTACCTCCGACCATGGGGATATGATGGGCGATCATGGTCTGGGTGCCAAGTCGGTTCATCTGGAGGGCTCGGCCCACGTGCCGCTCATCGTCTGCCCCCCGGCGGGGCACGCCTTTGCCGCCCACAGCGGCGAACGCTGCGCCCATCTGGCCGATCTGGCCGACATCATGCCCACTGTGCTGGGCATTGCCGGCGTGGAGCAGCCCGAAAGCGTTCAGGGGATGGATCTGCGCGCGCTGGCGCAGGATGCGCAGATGCCCGAGCGAACGCTGTACGGCGACACGGCGCATGAGCTGTTCATGGTGCGCGATGCGCGGTACAAATATATCTATACGCCCTGCGGCGGCCGCAGCCTGCTCTTTGATCTGCAGCAGGATCCCCACGAAACGCACGATCTGAGCGCGCAGGCGGCCTATGCGCCGCGCAGGGCGGCCATGCATGCCCAGCTTGTGGATAAGGTGGCGGCGTATGCGCCCGACCTGCTGCGGGAGGGCGACTTTATTCGTAAGCCCGAGGGCTCCCACGCCGATCATCTGCAGCGCTGGCCGGGCTTCCACTCCACGGTGTTTCCCACCGACGTGCTGCACTGAACCTTGCGCCCCACCGGGAAAATCGGTATAATGAACAAACAAGAACCTTTTTAATTTGCGGGGCAGGAAGCCCCGTCCGTACATCAGGAAGGAGTACTTATTTATGTATCAGCGTCCCTTTGGAAAGCTGGGGTTTGACGTATCCGGCTTCGGTGTTGGCGCCATGCGCCTGCCCACCCTGCCCGAGGGCGGCATTGACCGTCCCGAGGCCATCAAGATGATCCGTTACGCCATTGACCACGGCGTGACCTATGTGGATACCGCCTACCCCTACCACGGCGGCGAGAGCGAAACGGTGGTTGGGCTGGCGCTTCAGGACGGCTATCGCGAGCGTGTGAAGCTGGCCACCAAGTCCCCCACCTGGCTCATCGAAAAGCCCGAGGATTATGACCGCCTGTTGGATGAACAGCTGGAAAAGCTGGGCGTGGATTATGTGGATTTTTATCTGCTGCACGCGCTGGACAAGGAAAAGTTTGAGAACGTCGTGCTCAAGTATGACGCCTTTGCCTTTTTGGATCGAGCCAAGGCCGCGGGAAAAATCAAGCACGCCGCCTTTTCCTTCCATGACGATATGGACACCTTCAAGCGCATCATCGACGCCTATCCCTTTGAGATGGCGCAGATCCAGATGAACTATCTGGATGAATTCAACCAGGCGCGGGTAGAGGGCATGAAATATGCCGCCTCCAAGGGCGTTCCCATCGTCATCATGGAGCCGCTGCGCGGCGGAAGACTGGCTGGCTCTTTGCCCACCGAGGTCACGGAGCTCTTTGAGCAGGCGGCTCCCGGCCGCTCCGCGGCGGAGTGGGCGTTCCGCTGGATGTACGACTTCCCCGAGGTGACCACCATTCTCAGCGGCGTGTCCACCATGGAACAGCTGCAGGACAACCTGCGCATCTTTGAAAACGCCGCGCCGGGCACCATGACCGCCGCCGAAAAGGACGCGGTCACCAAGGCGCGCCTGGCCTTTGAAAAGCGCATCAAGGTGGGCTGCACCGGGTGTGAATACTGCATGCCCTGCCCGCAGGGCGTGGCCATCCCGCGTATTTTCGCCCGCTGGAACGACGCCTCCACCTTTGATGACTGGAAAAAGGGCAAGGCCGAATATGCCAACATCGTGGAGAAGAACGAGGACGCCTCTCACTGCGTGCAGTGCGGCGCGTGCGAAAGCGTTTGCCCGCAGGATTTCTCCATTATCGATCTGCTGCAGGCGGCCGACGCCGAGCTGCGCTGAGCAAGCACCGCTTTGCCAATCAAAAAAGCTCTCCGAAGAAAATTTCTTCGGAGGGCTTTTTTCGTTAAATGCGGCCAGCCCGGCCGGTGCTTAGGCGTCCCGATCGGAAATAAGCGTCAGCGCCCGGCGCGCAACCCGCAGGTTGATCTCGCCGCCGCTGCGTTCTTCCTCGCCGTCCAGCGACCAACCGGCGTCGTCGGGGCTTTCAATGTGCAGGCCGGCGGTTTGGAAAAAGTCGATCAGCTTGTTGGAATAGTCGTGGGTGCGCATACCCCACAGCACGTTTTGCAGGTCGACCACGGAGACGGGCGTGCGCACCAGCATCACCTCAAAAAGCCCGTCGCTGAAATCCACCCTGTCCGGGGGCAGGGGAAAGGCGCAGGCGATGGTGCTGGCGTTGCAGATCGTGCCGAAAATATATTCGCCCTCGTGCAGGTTTCCCTCGGCGTCGCGCAGGCGCAGATGCTGCGGCTTCAGCAGGGGCAGGTCGCGGATGCCGTCCAAAATGTAGGCGGTGTGCCCCAGGCGGTTTTTTGCGTTTTGCGGCGTGGTGTAGGACAGCCAGGAAAACGCGCCAAAGGTGACCGTATAGGCAAAGGGGCGCTGGTTGAACCAGCCGATGTCGATTTTGCGCTCTTTTCCCTGCATGATCTGCTGGGCAGCGGTGAGCAGGTCGGGGCAGAGGCGGTGGGAGTCGGCAAAGACGTTGGTGCTGCCCGCGGGTAGGTATCCCAGCGGCGCGGCAAAGCCGCTTTGCGCCAGCCCCGCCACCGTTTCGGACAGCGTGCCGTCGCCCCCGCTGCACACGACAAGGTCAAACTGCGCGGCGTATTGCGCGGCAAAGCGCGTGGCGTCCCCGTGTTTGCCGGTCACCAGCACGGCGGGCAAAAAGTTGTTGGCCTGAAAAATTCGCAGCAACTCGGGCAAGGCCTTGCGCGCCTGGGCGCGCCCGGCCACCGGGTTGAAAATGAAAAGTAAACGCTTACTGGACTGCGCAGCCATTTTGCTTGTTTCCTCCGAAAAGATGGGAATGCTTTCCCTTCATCATAGCACGAAAAGCGCGTTTGAGGAATATCCGCCTGCGGCAAAAAAATAATGTGCCGCCGGCGCAAAAACGGCGCCGCCCGCCCGCGGCGGGGGCAGGGAGTTGCGAAAAGGCACGCAAAGGGTATATGATAAACCCAAACCAAATAACGGAGGAAACCCATGAACGTGACGCATATCATGAGCCTGGAAAACGAGTGCTTCCGACCGGCGCAGGTCATGCCGGGCAAGGCAGAGGACGGCGATCTGCGCCTGGGCGAGGCGCGGCAGGAGGTGCTGGGCTTCGGCGGCTGCTTTAACGAGCTGGGCTGGCAGGCGCTGCAGCGCACCCAGGCCGGCCAGCGCGAGGCCTATTTGGACGAGCTGTTCGGGGAGGAGGGCTGCGCGTTTAATTTCGGCCGCGTGCCCATCGGCGCCAACGATTTCAGCCTGGAGTGGTACAGCTGCGACGAAACCGATGGCGATTACGCGCTGGAGCATTTCAACATTGACCGGGACAAGGAGTATACACTGCCCTTTGTGAAGGCGGCGCAGGCGCGCTGCCCCGAGATGGCGCTGTTCGCTTCGCCTTGGAGCCCGCCCACCTGGATGAAGACCCGCAAGGCCTATAACTACGGGCGCATCCGCATGGAGCCCGAGGTGCTGCGCGCCTACGCCCAGTATTTTGTGAAGTTCGTGCAGGCGTACGCGGCGCAGGGTGTGCCCGTGGAGCAGGTGCATGTGCAAAACGAGCCCATGGCCGATCAGAAATTTCCCTCCTGCCTGTGGTACGGCGAGGATATGCGCGTTTTCATCGCCGATTATCTGGGGCCGGCCTTTGAGGCGGCGGGGCTGGACACCGAGCTGTGGCTGGGCACCATCAACGGCCCGTTCTTCGACTTTATGTCGGTGGGCGAGGGCGGCGGCGGCAACGGCCTGAGCGAGTTTTACGATCAGTTTGCCAACACCATATTATCCGATGCCCGTGCCCGCAGGTACATCTCCGGCGTGGGGATGCAGTGGGGCGGCAAGCATATGCTGGAGCAGATCGAGGCCAGCTACCCCGAGCTGCGCGTCATGCAGACCGAGAGCGAGTGCGGCGACGGCCGCAACAGCTGGACCCATCTGGAATACATTTTCGGATTGATGTGGTTTTATTTCCGCCACGGCGCAGAGCGTTTCCTTTATTGGAATTTGGCGCTCACCCGGGGGGAGGCATCCACTTGGGGCTGGTCGCAGAACGCGCTGTGCACGGTGGATCGGGAAACGGGAGAGCTGGAACGCCAGCCCGAGTTTTACCTGATGAAGCACCTGTCCCGCTTTGTGCGCCGGGGCGCCCATGTGCGGCGCACGGTGGGCAGCTGGAGCGCCAACACCA
The DNA here is from genome assembly GCA_028693155.1 of Eubacteriales bacterium. GTDB lineage: Bacteria > Bacillota > Clostridia > Christensenellales > UMGS416 > STF2-111. The sequence continues at coordinate 6,960 of JAQUVY010000021.1, read as the reverse complement.
TCGCCTTTGAAAACCCCGACGGCTCGGTGGTGCTGGTGGTGGCCAGCAACATGGCGCGTGAGCGCGTGTTTACCTTTACCCACGGGCAGGACAGCTTTAGCGCCGTGGTCCCTCCCCACTCGGTGCACACCTTTGTGGTAAACGCCGGTTGAGGCGTGTTTCCGCAGCTGCCGGAGCCGGTGATGGGAGACCTTCCCACAAGCGATAAACAAAATAAACGCCCGCGGCAGTCTGCCGCGGGCGTTTGCGTGTTAAAGGGAAGCTCAATCCTCCAGCATTTCGGTGCAGCGCTGCAGCTCTTCAATGATGGAGATGTGTTGCGGGCAGGCGCGCTCGCACTGGCCGCACTGAATGCATTCGCTGGCCTTGCCCGTGTTGCGGGTGGCCCAGGCGTATCCACCCTTGGCACCGGCCAGGTTGTCGTAAATCAGGTAGCCGTTCATGGCCGAAAAAACCGAGGGGATGGGGATGTTCTTCGGGCAGCCCTTCATGCAGTACCGGCAGTCCGTGCAGGGGATCTGGGGGATGGCCGCCAACCCGGCCTGAACCTGCGCAACGACGGCCTGCTCCTGGGCGCTCAGGGGCTGGAAATTCTCCATGTAGGAGAGGTTGTCCTTCATCTGATCCAGCGTGGACATGCCGCTGAGCACGGTGACCAGACCGTCCAGCGAGGCGGCAAAGCGAATGGCCCAGGAGGGCAGAGACGCTTCGGGCGCGGCTTTGTGGAACACATCGGTCAGCGCGTCGGGCAGCTTGGCCAGCGCGCCGCCCTTCACCGGCTCCATGATGATCACGGGCTTGTTGTGCTTGCGCGCCACCTCGTAGCATTTGCGGGATTCCACGTTGGGGCTTTCCCAGTCGGCGTAGTTGATCTGCAGCTGCACAAATTCCATCTCGGGGTGCCGGTTCAGGATCTCGTCCAGCACGGCGGCCTTGTCGTGGAAGGAAAAGCCCAGGTGCTTGATGAGCCCCTCGGCCTTGCGCTGCTGGGCGAATTCCCAAATGCCGAACGTATCGAAGGACGCGGTGCGCTCGTTGCCCAGGTTGTGCAGCAGATAAAAATCAAAATATCCCGCGCCCGTGCGCTCTAAAGAGGTCCAGAACATATCCTGGGCTTCTTTTGCCGTTGTGGGGCCGGCCCAGGCGGGCAGCTTGGTGGCCAGCTGAAAGCTCTCCCGGGGATAACGATCCACCAGCGCCGTTTTGATGGCGGCCTCGGATTTGCCGTTCAAATAGCCGTAAGCGGTGTCAAAATAGGTAAAGCCCTTGCTTAAAAACAAATCGACCATGTCCTTGGTCTGCTCAACGTCCACGTCTTCGCCTATCATCGGCAGACGCATCAGGCCGAAGCCCAGTTTTTTAATGTCCTCTCCCAAATAAGCCATGAAAACCGTACCTCCTATATTCCCGGGTTCTTTCCTAGGTCAATAAAATGAAAATGGCCAGCCCTTGTAAAGTTAGAGCCGATGCCTTATGCTAAGTGTAGCACTTGAGAGCTGCTCTCAGTCAACATTTTTTTACAGGAAGGGAGCGATAAAATGTATACGGTAAAACAAGCGGCGCAAAAGATGGAGCTTTCCGAGCATACCCTGCGCTACTATGCCAACGAGGGGCTGTTTCCCCACATTACCCGCGATGCGCACAACGTGCGCCTGTTCAGCGAGGAAGACCTGGAATGGGTGGCGCTGGTACGCTGCCTGCGGCGCACGGGTATGCCGCTGGACGAGGTGAAGCATTTTATCGGCCTGTGTTTACAAGGCGACGGCACGGCGCGGGAGCGCTACGACATCATTTTGCGGCAAAGGGAGACGGCGCTGGCGGAGATGGAGCAGATGAAGGAGCGCCTGGTGCTGCTGGAGCGCAAGGTGGCGTATTACGGGGAGCTTGTGGAAAAGACTGAGAAAAAATAAAGGCTGTTTTCCGCAAATCGCGAAATTTTTTCCGGTGACGGACGCGCCGTAATAGCATGTTTGAAAAGCTGTCACGGGTTCAACGCGGTTCCGTCACTTTTTTTTCAAGGGAGGCTTTTATGATAAATACATCCCAAGAAAGGGAGCTTTGTTTATGGCTCAAACGCGTTTTGAACGCCTGGAAAAGAAGTATCTTGTCACCGGGCGGCAGCTGGAGGAGCTGATGCCCGTGATCCTGCAGCATATGGCGGTGGATCAATACGGACGGCACACCATCAGCAACATTTATTATGACACGCCGGACTTTGCGCTGGTGCGCAAATCCATTCAAAAGCCCCAATATAAGGAGAAGCTCCGCCTGCGGGCCTACGGGCGGCCGGGCGAAGAGGATCCGGTGTTTGTGGAGATGAAGAAGAAGGTGGGCGGCGTGGTGTATAAGCGCCGGGCGGAGATGCCGCTAAGCCAGGCGAAGGCATTCCTGGCGGGCACGGGTACGGCACAGGGGCAGGTGGCGCGGGAGATCGAGTGGTTTCTCCGGAGCAATCATGTGGCACCGCGGGTGGCGCTGAGCTACGACCGGGTGGCGCTGGCCGGGAAGGACGACGCTGCGCTGCGTTTGACGGTGGATACGAACATCCGCTGGCGCGACACGGAGCTGGAGCTGACCAAGGGCGCGGCTGGCGCTCCGCTTTTGGAGCGCGGGCAGGCGTTGATCGAGGTAAAGCTCCCCGGCGCCATGCCGCTGTGGATGGCGCGGCTTTTTTCCCGGTGCGGCGTTTTGCCCACGTCCTTTTCCAAATATGGCACCTGCTATACGCAGCATCTCAGCGCCCGCGAAGGGCAAGGAGGCACACAAAGTGCTTAACAGTATTTTTACCACCACAACCTCACAAACCATTACCCTCACGGCGCAGGGGCTGGCGCTGGCCACCGCCGTTTCGCTGGTGCTGGGCGTGCTGGGCGCGCTCATCTATATGTTTCGCAACACCTACAGCAAGGGGTTCGTCGTTACGCTGGCGCTGATGCCCTCCATTGTGCAGCTGGTCATTATGCTGGTAAACGGAAATCTGGGCGCGGGCGTGGCCGTGATGGGAGCGTTCAGCCTGGTTCGCTTCCGCAGCGTGCCCGGCGGCGCGCGGGAGATCACGGCTATCTTTTTAGCCATGGCCATTGGGCTGGCCACGGGCATGGGCTATCTGGCTGTGGCGGCGATCTTTTTGGTGGTCATCGGCGGGGTCAGCATACTGCTGGCCGTCAGCCGCTTTGGCGAAGACCGCAGCGCGCTGCGCCAGCTGAAGGTCACCATGCCGGAGGATCTGGACTACACGGATATTTTTGACGATCTGTTTGCAAAATACACCAGAAAATGCGAGTTCATCCGGGTGCGCACCACCAATCTGGGCAGCCTGTTTGAGCTGACGTATCACATTCAGTTCACCGACGTGAAAAAGGAAAAGGAATTTATCGACGCGCTTCGGTGCCGCAACGGCAACCTGCCCATCGTGTGGGGGCGCGTTCCGGCCAACAAGGACGAGCTGTAAAAGGAGGCTTGCATGAAAAAAATGATGCGGGGGTTGTGCGGGGCGCTGGCGGCGGCGCTGTGCGTGGTGAGCGCGGGGTGCGCCAAGAGCGCCCCGCCGCAGGCCACAGCCTCGGAAACGCTTTCACCCACTGCGGGAGCGACCTCCCAGCTTCAGGGCGACGCCGCGCTGCAAAATGCTTCGCCGTTGGCGCAGGTAACCGTGGATTACAGCGAGCTCGATCTGGCGGGAACCTGGGAGGAAAACACCGCGGTGGGCGTTGCGCTGCGCGGCGCCGAGGTGCAGATCACCGGCGAGGGCGCCATATGGCAGGACGGCGTGCTGAGCATCACCGCCGAGGGGGTCTATGTTCTCAGCGGGCAGCTGACCGGGCGCATCGTGGTGGACGCGCCGGAGAACGCCAAGGTGCAGCTGGTGCTGAACGGCGTGTCCGTCACCGCATCCGACGGGCCAGCGATTTATATCCGTCAGGCGGATAAGGTGTTCCTTACGCTGGCGCAGGGCACGCAAAACAGCCTGACCGATGCAGCCACTTATGCGCAGACACTGATCGACGAAGGTGTCAACGCCGCCGTGATGAGCAAAGAGGATCTGACCGTAAACGGAACAGGCAGTCTTTCGGTCACCGGCAATTACCGCCACGGCATTTCCTCCAACGACGACTTGATCGTGGTGGATGCGGCCGTAGCGGTTTTATCCCAGGGCGACGGCATAAAGGGCAAGGATCTGGCGGCGTTTAAAAACGCCGTGCTGACCCTTGACGCCCAGGGTGACGGCATACAGTCCAGCAATGCGGAGGATGCCGAGAAGGGCAATGTGGTGGTGGATGGCGGCAGCATTTTCATCACCGCCCAGCTGGACGGCATACAGGCCAACACCGTGCTGCAGATCAACGACGGCGAGCTGAACATTTCGACCGGCGGGGGCAGCGCCAACGCCAGCACAAAGAGCGGCTGGGGCAACTGGGGCGATTGGGGCGCGGATAACGCCCAGGAAGAGGACACGGCCAGCGCCAAGGGGCTCAAGGCCGGCGGTATGCTCATCGTCAACGGCGGCACGCTTTCCCTTTTAAGCGGAGATGACGGCATCCATGCGGACAGCTGCGCGGCCATTCAAGGCGGCAGCATCACCATTTCTCAAAGCTATGAAGGCATTGAAGGCAATACCATCGACATTTCGGGGGGAGAGGTTCATGTGACGTCCTCGGACGACGGCCTCAACGCCGCCGGCGGCAGCGATTCCTCCTCGCTGGGCGGCCGTCCCGGGCAGAATGCCTTTGCCAACGATGAATCGGCCTGGATCCACATCAGCGGCGGCTATCTGGTGGTGGACGCTTTGGGTGACGGCATTGATTCCAACGGGTCGCTGGAGGTGAGCGGCGGCGTGACGCTGGTGAGCGGACCCACAGACAGCGGCAACGGCGCGTTGGATTATAACGGCAGTGCTGCCATCACCGGCGGCGTTTTGGTGGCCGCGGGCAGCACGGGCATGGCGCAAAACTTTGATTCCTCCAGCACGCAGGCCAGCTGGCTGGCCACGCTGTCCGCGCAGCAGGGCGGCGGCACGGCCCTCACGCTGCTGGACAGCAAGGGCAATGCCATCCTCACCTGCACACCTGCCAAAAACTACGCCTGCGTGGTGGTCAGCTGCCCCGACATGGCGGTGGGAAGCGCCTATACGCTGAGCGTGGGCAGCGTTTCCGGGCTCAACGCCGACGGCTTTGCCCAAGCCCCTGCTGTCAGTGGCCTGACGCAGGTAGCCTCGGCCACGCTGAGCAGCGTGGTCACCGGGGAGGGCGGCGGCTTTGGCGGGGGCGGCAGCCGTCCCGGCGGCGGAAAAGGCGGCTTTGGCGGAAGATGAGCCCGGTTATCCGGTTCCCCTGCGCGGTGAAAGCTGCGCGGGGGATTTTCTTTTGCGGCGCTTCGTGGTATAAAAAAGAAAAAACCCGGCGTTTGCCGGCATGGGGAGAAAAACGATGGAACCGATGACCATGGAGGAGATGCGCTGTATGCAGGAAGCGCTTCAAGCCAAGCATAAGGGCGACTGGGCCGCTCTCACACCCCAGCAGGGGCACAGCAGCCTGCTGTGGATGCTGGGCGAGGCGGGCGAGGTGGCGCAGATCATCAAGAAAAAGGGCGACGCGCGCATTATGACCGATGAGGTGGTGCGCGCCGATTTTGTGGAAGAAATGGCGGATGTGCTCATGTACTTCAACGATGTGTTGCTGTGCTATGACATTACGCCACAGGAGTTTGCCGCCGCCTATCGCGGGAAATACGAGCATAATATGCGCCGAGATTGGCATAAAGAGCACCGGGAGCAAGAAGAAGCCCGCAGGGCGGCCATGGCCGAAAAGAAATAAACAAAGGAGAACGACGATGAATTTTTTGGAGTTGGCGGCGGCGCGCTGGTCGGTGCGCAAGTTTGAGCAGCGCCCGGTGGAGCCGGAAGCCTTGGAGCAGATCCTTCGGGCGGGGCAGCTGGCGCCCACGGCCTGCAATTTGCAGCCGCAGCGTGTGTTGGTCATTACCGGGGAAGTGGCGCTGGCGCGGCTGCGCAAATGCACCAAATGCCACTTTGACGCGCCCGCCGCGCTGCTGGTATGCTACGACAAAGACGAGTGCTGGAAACGGGAATATGACGGCAAAAGCAGCGGGGATATTGACGCGAGCATTGTGACCACGCACATGATGTTGGCGGCTGCGTCGCTGGGCGTGGGCAGCACCTGGGTCATGTATTTTATTCCCGAGGCCGTGCGGGAGGAATTTTCCATTCCCGATCACCTCGAGCCTACCGCGCTGCTGGTGCTGGGCTATCCGGCGCCCGATGCCAAGCCCGCGCCGGGGCACGCCGCCCGCCGCCCGCTGGAGGAAACGACGGTGCGCGACAGCTTTTAGGGCAGGTGGAGCTATTACGGGAGCGGTGTTAAAAAGGGAGGGCAAGAGTTCCCTGCAAGGAATTGCATTCCTAACCAGTGCCGCTTAAGCGGCGCTGGCAGCTGAAGCACGCTCAAACTAAGCGCAATATTACCGCGCAGCGGCAATATGAGAGCGATGTAGGAAGAAAGACGCTAAGACCGTCCCCAAGGGATGGTATCCCTTGACCCTTTCATCGGGGAGAGGCTGCGCGGACGCTCAAAGTATTGTTCCCGAGAACAAGCAAGCTGCGGCGGACTTTTTCCTCGGCGTCAGCAGTTTTTTTGGCTGCCCAAGCCCCTCGCCTTTGGCGAGGGGCTTTCTCGCTGTCATAGGGCTGTTGCCCTGTTGTCGCTTTCTCGCTTCTCAGGGTTAGCAGTTGCTCTTAGCTACCCACGCACTTCGGCCGCCGCCTTTCGGAACACCTGCGGTGTTCCTGACGGCATCAGCGTCAGCAGTTGCACTTGGCTGCCCTCGCGACTTGCCTTTGGCAAGGCGCTTTTTGCTGGCTCGCGGCGCTGTCATAGGGCTGACGCCCTATTGTCGCTTGCTCGCTCTTCAGTGTCAGCAGAAAGTCTTGGCGGCCCTCGCACT
>JAQUVY010000127.1:4050-5834 GCA_028693155.1 Eubacteriales bacterium | reverse complement strand
ACATGTTTTCAGCTCATTGACAGAGCCTTTCGCAAGAAAGGCTCTGTCAGTGGGCACATGTGAGCGGTAATTGAGCACCGTCCCGCAGTTCAACTGGCAAAGACATGTGAGCGACGATTGAGCGCCATCCCGATATGAAAGCCCTCCGAAAAAAGCATTTTTCGGAAGGCTTTTGCTGTTTGTCTGAAGTCATTTGACCCGCCAAGCGGAAGTTGGTGTGGTGAGGCGTATGCTCACTTTGCGAAGAAGCCGTCCTCCTCCCATTTTGAGGGACTTTCGTCAATGTATTGCCATATTTTTTGATATTCAGCGTCGCTTCTTATGATGTGGTCGTGGAATCTGCCTTGCCAAATTTTTCGTCCGGCCTTCTGCTCGGTTTTGTTTGCGTTTTTGGTAGAAATGGATTTTATCACGCAAATAACATCCCCGATCGTAGGGCAAGGGCTTTGCTCTTGCCGCGCCAACCGAAGGATCAAATGAATATGATTTGGCATTACAACGTATTTGTCAATTTTTACGTCAGGATAACGGTTTGTGATGTTTTGTATTTCGTCTTGGACAATTCTGCCGATGGGGGATAACCGGCAAAAGCAGAGCCCTTGCCCTACGTCAATATCACCCAATATTTGTTCCCGATTGTAGGTACATACAGTCACAAAATATGCCCCGTTTGATGAATAATCATATCCCGCTAACCGCAGCCTTTTTCGTTTCACCAATTCCACAGCATCACCTCTCCGGATACCGTTGATTTTCCCCCAAGAATTTCCAATTTTTCGTTAACTTATTTTGGTATATCATTTACCGCACACTTTCGCAAGCAGGAAATTTGTTTACCAAATTTCACCGTCTGCGGTTTATCCTCAAGGCACGCTACACAGAGGCGGTTCAACCCAATGTAAAAACAGAGCCCCCCGCTAGGGGCTCTGTTTGCGGGCACATGTGAGCGGCGATTGAGCTTCAACTGGCAAAGACATGCGAGCGACGATTGAGCGCCATCCTGCAGCATTCCCCCATGTTTTCCCCTGCGATCCGTGATACAATAGCCCTATGAAAAGAAGGAGATTCAGCAAATGATCCAAGCATTGCAGCAAATTGCCCGGGACGCCGGTGAGCTCATTTTAAATGCGCCAAATGCGGCCATCCACAAAAAAGAAGGGCACTATAACTTCGTGACCGATACAGACGTAGCGGTTCAGCGTCAAATCAAGGAGGCGCTGCGTAAGCTGAGGCCCGAAGCCCGCTTTTTCGCCGAGGAGCAGACCAACGAGGCGTTGACCGACGCCCCCACTTTCGTGGTCGATCCCATCGACGGCACCATCAATTTTATGCGCAGCCGCGCCGTTTCCGCGGTGTCCATTGGGTACCTGGAAAACAAAAAGCCCGTGGCCGGCGTGGTGTTCAACCCCTATGAGGACGAAATGTTTTGGGCACAGGCCGGAAAAGGCGCTTTTCTCAACGGGCAGCCCATCCATGTTTCCGCGCTGGAAATGGCCAATGCGCTGATCGCCTTTGGCACTGCGCCCTACGACGCGGAGCTTGCCACGGTGAGCATGCGCGCCGCCGCCGCCTTTTTGCAGCAGGCCGGCGATCTGCGCCGCACCGGCTCGGCAGCCGTCGATCTGTGCGATGTGGCCTGCGGCCGCGCGGAGGTGTTTTATGAGCTGCGCCTGCGCCCGTGGGATGTGGCCGCGGGCTCGCTGATCGTCACCGAAGCCGGCGGAGAATTTTTTTCTTTGGGACACGACGCGCCCTATTATGACGACGCCGCAGGCGTGCTGGCC
>JAQUVY010000127.1:0-4040 GCA_028693155.1 Eubacteriales bacterium | reverse complement strand
CTGCAACCCGCTGTGCCGGGAAGGCGCGCGCCGCGTTTTGCGGGAAGCGGGTGCGCAGACCTGAAAGCACCCCCACGTTCAACACCCTTACCACAAGGAGGCTGCTATGACCATCCAAACTGATTTGGAGGCCTACACCACCCTGAAAAAGCTTTTGGCCGAGCTGACTGACCTGTCTGCCGAGCTTTTGGAGCTGGATGACGCCCCTCCCGACGAGGCGGAGCTCCCCATCTCGGGCTGCATAACAGAGCTTTGCGCGACGCAGCAGCAGCTGGCCGACTTTTTTGCCCAAGCGCAGCGCTGGGAAGAAGCCGCTTGCGCCGCGATGGACGAGGCCGGGCGCATTTCGGACCGCGCCCTCGCCGAGCGTTACGAAAAATACAGCTGGCTAAGCGATTTTTTGATGCAGGCCGGCGTTTCACGGCCTGCATAAAGCGAAGCAAACAAGCGGTCGGCTTCCCCCAAGGAAAGCCGACCGCTTTTCTTTATGTGCTTTCACGAAACCTTTTTTTAAGCTCTTCCGCCCGCTCCTGCTCCATGACGGGGAACGTATGCTGCGCCATATCGGCACCCAGCGCGCGGTACTTGCGCTCGCCCAGCCGGTGATAGGGCAGCGCCTCCACCCGCTGCGGCGGATGCGCCCGAAGGAACGCGCACAGCGCCGCCAGCTCCTCCTCGTCGGTGTTAAAGCCCTCCACCAACGGAACGCGCACCCACACAGCCTTTCCCGCGCTCAGCAGGCGCTGATAATTCTGCAAAATGACTGCGTTGCCCGCCCCTGTAAATTGGCGGTGCCGCCCATTCGAGATGCACTTGATGTCATACAAAAACAGATCGGTATCCGGAAGAATGGCTTCCAGCGTTTCCCAGGACACCGCGCCTGCCGTATCCACCGCCGTGGAAATGCCCCGTTCGCGGCAGCCGCGCAGCAACGCGCCCAGCGCCCCGGGCTGCAGCAGACACTCCCCGCCCGAAAAGGTCACCCCGCCGCCCGAAGCCTCATAATACGCCCTGTCCTGCTCGATCTGCTCCAGCAGCGCCTGAACGGATATTTTTTCTCCGCACAGGCTGCGCGCGTCCCCCGGGCAATACAGCGCGCACTGTCCGCACAGCGTACAGCTTTTCAGATGCTGCGGGCAAACCTCCCTGCACTTGCCGCAGCCCGTGCACTTTTCCGCGTCAAATAGGAGCTGCGGCTCCATTGCCTGGCTTTCGGGGTTATGGCACCATTGGCAGCGCAGGTTGCAGCCCTTGAAAAACACAGTCGTGCGAATGCCCGGGCCGTCCACAAAGGAGTTGTGCTGCACATCAAAAATCATCGCGCTGCCGTCATTCGTTCGCTGCATTGTCCCCTCCGTCGGCCACCACCGTGTGCCCGCAAACGATCTCGCCGTAATCGCTCATCAGATAAAACGCCAGCTCGGCGATCTCATCGGTGTGGATGAAGCGCTCAATGGCGTGGCGCGGGTAGGGCTGGTCGATCTCGTGGGCGTAGGAGGCGATCATGGGCGTAAAGGTAGCGCCCGGCGCAATGCCGTTGATGATGATGCCGTCGTGGCCGTAACGCTTGCCAAAGGCGCGGGTCAGGCGCAGAATGGATAGTTTGGATACGCCGTAGGGATTCACAATGTCCATGCAGGCGGCGTTGGACGCCACGTTGAGGATGTTTCCCCGGGTCTGGTTTTCCAGCATGAAGTCCACCGCATAACGCATCATGAAGAACGATCCTTTTAAATCCACATCGGTCACGCGATCCCATTCCTCGGGCGTGATGGCTTCGGCAAACCACTCCTTATCGCTGTATCCCACCGCCGCGTTGTTAAAAAGGCCGTTCAGCCCGCCCATCAGCCCCGCCGCGCGGCGCAGATTATCCCGGCACACGGTCACATCCGCGCTGTCCCACACCATGGTGTGCACCCAAGGGGAGGCGATCTGCGCGCGAGCTCTTTCCAGTTTTTCGGCATCCCGTCCGGTGATGACCAGCTGCACGCCCTCGCGGGCAAAGCGCTGCGCAACGGCCAGGCCGATGCCGCTGGAACCGCCGGTGATGAGAATCTTATCACATCTGAGCTTCATACGTCCTCCTTACTGCGCATGTTCGGTGCGGGTAACAATTTCGTCCTGCAGGTCGCCATCCAGCGCAACAAAGTAATCGGAAAAGCCTGACACCCGCACCCGCAGGCTCTTATACTTCTGAGGGCACAGTCGCGTCTCCTTCAGTTCCTCAGGCGATACATAATTGAGCTGAAAGTGAATGCCGCCCTGCCTGAAATAGGTTTCCATCATGAGCACCGTCTTTTCAAACAGCTCGTCGTCCCGAATCAGCTTTTGATCCAGCATGACGTTGGTCACGCTGGAGCCGCACAAAATACCGTTGGGATCGCAAGTGGCAATGGACGCCAGCAGCGGGGTCAGGCCACTGCGGTCCTTCCCCTCGCTCTGCCCGATGCCGAACTGGATCATGTCCGCGTCGTGCCGCCCGTCGGGCGTGGCGCGGGTGCCGCTGCCAAACCACTTGTTGTGCTGGTTGTAGCCAATGAGGTTGCCCACCAGGAAGGAATAGCCAAACACGCTTTTGTGGTCTTTCAGCTCCGCGTAAATGTCGCTTGTCAACTGCCGGGCGATGCCATCGGACAGCGCATCGTGATTGCCAAAGAACCGTGCCTTTTTGGAGATGAGCGTACGCAGATCCTCGTGCCCTTCCCAGTTGCAGCGCAGCGCCTCCAGCAGCTCCGCCATGGTGCACTGCTTCTCCTCGTAGACAAACTGACGGATGACGCTGAGCGAGTCAATGACGTTGGAGATGCCGATGAAGATGGGCTGGGCGATGGCGCGGGTGCAGCCGCCCCGGGTCACGCTTTGGGCGTTTTCAATGCACCCTTCCAAAAAGAGGCTGCTGACGAGGTTTACATCCCGGGCGCGAGCCAGGTTGAACGCGTCCTCATATTGTACGATCTCCTCCATCAGGCGATGCAGCTCCTGCCGGAACACGGCGTAAAATTCGTCGTACGTCCGACAGGCGGGCAGCTCGGCCGCCCGGCCGTATACCGTGCGCTCCACGCACAGCAGAATGTTTTCCATGGCCGAACCCATCATAATGCCGCCGGGCAGCGCCAGCTCGTTGCAGCCCAGCATGGTGTAGCGCACGGCCTGCTCAAAGGGCAGCCCGACGATCTGCATGAGGGCACGAATGCGCGGCTCGTCGTTCACAAAGGCGATGCGCTTGTTGGCGTCGTGCCGCTCCCGATCCATCATATATCGCAGCACCTCGCGGGGCGTTTTTGCCGTCCAGCGCAGCGAGAGCTGGGGCACCCAGGTGGGCAGCTCCAGCATGGCCTCCACGATCAGCCGGGACAGGTCGGTAAAGCCGTCCTCCCCATCGGCCGTGTAGCCGCCCACGCAGAAATGGCTCTCTCCGCCCCGGTGAAAGCGCACATCATCGGGCTTCATGCGCCCCTGCAGCATGAGAAAAAGCTCCTGCAAATAGGCGGTGGCCTCATCCCGGGTCAGCTTGCCCTCGGCCATGTCCTTTTCGTAAAAAGGCAACAGATAGCGATCCAGCGTGCCCAAGCTGTCCGGCACAAAGGAATAGGTGACATAAATGCTCAGCACAGCTTCATAAAAGCTGCCTGCGGGGTGAAGGGGCACGCGCTCCAGCGCGGCCGCCAGCTTTTCCAGCCGAGCTTTGCTCTCGCCCTCGCCCGCGCTGCCCGCCAGCTGCCGCGCCTCGCCGGCGCACTTTTCCGCCCACGACACGATGGCTTGCGCCACCGTCTCCAGCGCATCGACAAACTCCAGCCGCTCGGCGTCTCTCTCATGTGCCTGCCGCGAGGCGGCAAGGCGCGCAAAGATGCCCGCGAGCCCATCCTTCAAAATGACCGAATAATCGGCGGTGGAAAGCTGGCAATCGTAAAGCGGGTTTTATCAGGAAGTTCTATGCGTGCATGGGAACCTGAGATTCATCATCGTCAGGTAAGTAATTGGGTGAAGAAATATCAGACCGAAGGCGAGTCCGGATTAGAGTTCAAAAAGAAGCCTAG
>JAQUVY010000126.1:3183-5883 GCA_028693155.1 Eubacteriales bacterium | reverse complement strand
TTGGCGTCCGGTTTGACGGCGACGATCAAGCATCAATACGGAGGGAAAGAACATGAAAAAACGGATAGCGGGTATGGCGGCAGGGCTGCTGACGCTGACGGGCGCGCTGCCCGCGCTGGCTGAGCCCGAAGCCACCGCGCAGCCGGGAAACTGGTTTTCCCAAATGATGGCAAATGACCCCAACATGATTTGGCTGCTCATCATCGCCGGCGGTCTGGTGGTGCTTGGGTTTGTGATCAATCTGATCACGAAAAAGCGAGGCAAATAAAGGCGGCGCTTTGCCCAAAGCCGCCGGGCTGTCGGCAAAACGGGAAGGATGGTATCCATGGAGCTGAGAGGAAAAAAGATCAATTTTCTGGGAGACAGCATCACCGAGGGGCACGGCACCAGCGCCCCGGACAAGTGCTTTTGCGCGCTGATCCAGGCGGCGCAGGGCTGCCTGTGCCGCAATTACGGCATTGGGGGTACGCGCATTGCCCGGCAGGGCAGCCCCTCCCAAGAGGCCAAATGGGATCTGGATTTTTGCGGGCGGGTCGAGGAAATGGACCCGGACGCGGACATTGTGGCGGTATTCGGCGGCACCAACGACTTCGGCCACGGCGACGCGCCGCTGGGTTCTCTGCGCGACCGCACCTGCTACACCTTCTGCGGCGGGCTGCACCAGCTGTACACCGCCCTGATCCAGCGCTATCCCGCGGCGCAGATCGTGGTGCTCACCCCGCTGCACCGCACCAACGAGGACAACCCCCGGGGCGACGGCAACAAAGCGCGGGACGTGGGCGTCCTGCAGACCTATGTGGAGATCATCCGTCAGGTGGCGGAGTATTACTCTTTGCCGGTGCTGGATCTTTACGCCTGCTCGGGGCTTCAGCCCAAGGTACCGGTGATCCAGGAGAAATACGTGCCCGACGGACTGCATCCCAACGACGCGGGGCACGAAATTTTGGCAGCCAAGATCACGGCCTTTCTGCAAAGCCTGTAACCCATAAAACAATAGCCGGGTTCCCCGCCAAAGGGAGCCCGGCTATTTTTATGCCTCGATCGACTTCTTTCACGCCTCGCGCAGCGCCTGTACCGCCTGCGCAAACGCTTTGCGCACCTGCTCGCGCTCCTGCGCCGGGGCGTAAAAGTGGCGGGTTTGGGGCAGCATGGTCAGCTTAGCCGACCCAACCTGTTTCCAGCGACGCAGCGAACGGGGGCTGACGTATTCATCCTGTTCGCCGCAAAAGGCGATGACCGGCAGCGTAAGGGTGGGCAGCGCACGGCGTATCCGTCTGCATTGAACCATCAGCTCGACGAAGCGCGGCAAAAAGCCCAGATAGCCCAGCGGGTTTTTCTGCACAACGCTGTATTCCCGGTAAGCGGCCTGCACCAGCGGATCCTCGGGGTCTTCCCGGCCAAAGGCCATGCGCCAGCCGAAACGCACCGCCGAGGGCGTCAGACGCATGCGCAAAGGCATGGCCAGCAAAAAAAGCCCGGCAATGTTTGCCGGCTTCGCCTGCGCCGCCTCCACGCACAGCAGCCCGCCCATGGAATGGCCGCACAGCAGCACGCGGTCGTATTTCTTGCCCAGCGCTTCCACCGCCTGGGTTACGCAGGCGCGCCAAGCCGCCATGGAGGCGCGGCAAAATGCCCGCCCGCTGCCCCCGTGACCGGGCAGCAGCAGGTTTTCATAATCCACATCGGGCGGCAGCCCCTCCAGAAGGTCGGCAAAGTAATTGGGGCTGCCCAATATGCCGTGCACGCACAGCACGGCCACACGGTTGCCCTCCCCATGCCGACAGGATGCCTCATGCGTTATTGCCATGCCGTCCTCCATTCCTGCGCGGGGATGCAAAGGGGATCGGGACAAGCCTGCGCTGCGCAAACAGCGCAAGCGAACCCTTCGGGCGCAGGGAGCAGCGTAAATACGCAATCCCGCCCCGCCCCCGCGATCTCTCCTTGCTCGGTGGGGTAAACATCCGGCGCGCGGCGCAGCGCGCGCAGCCCTTCGCCGGTGTATTTCAGCCAGCTTTCCCGCAGCGCCCATGCCTGAGCAAAGGCCAGCGCAGGCTTGGGGTGACACTGAACGCGGGCCGCGGCAGCGCTGCCCAAAGCATATTGCGTCAGGCGCGGCCGCTCCGGCACGATGGCTTGAATATCCGCACCGACGGGGGTATCACCCAGCACGCACAACACCACATCGGCACTGTGCGACAGGTTAAAGCAAAGCCGGGGATGCGCTGGAAAATACGGTTTCCCCCACGGCGCTCTTGCCCAGTCCTCCGGCGTGGGAGCAAAACCGCAAGCACGTTTTACCGCGGCACGCAGCAGCAGCGCAGCCAGCGCCTTTTGCCGCGCCGCTTCGATCGGCAGCCCGACCAGCGACGCGCGTTCTTCAACGCACAGGCAGCCTTCCCAGCCCTCGGGCAGCTCTTCGCCCTCCCATCGGGCAATCCACGCGCTGAGCATATCCCCACCCCCTTTTCTGTCCTAATAGTTTCATTATAGAGAATAACCCAAGGCGCAGTCAACCAACCAGTGCCGCCCCAGCGGCGCTTGCGGCTGAAACGCGTGGAAACTCAGCGCAATAACCAGTGCCGCCCCGGCGGCACTGGCGGCTGAAACACGTGGAAGCCCAGCGCAATAACCAGTGCCGCCCCGGCGGCACTGGCAGCTGAAACGCGTTCAAACTAAGCGCAATAACCAGTGCCGCCCCGG
>JAQUVY010000126.1:0-3083 GCA_028693155.1 Eubacteriales bacterium | reverse complement strand
ATCGTTCCCGAGAACAGGCAGCCTGCGGTACTTCTCACAAGCCCAGCGCAGTGTTGCCGCGCAGCGGCAATCACGGGAGCAGTGATACAACAACGTCCCCTCTTCCGAGTGTTTCGGCTACGCCGAAACACGGCTCGCGCGGAAGCGATAGGGCATTCCGCAGGAATGCCCAAATAGCGGACGCGCTTGCAGCACTTGGGTTGCTTCCGCACAAGGATTTAACCCCGCCGGAGGCGAGTTCTCCTTAGGCCAGTTGGCAGAAAACCCCCACAAGGGATTGCATCCCTAACCAGCGCCGCCCCAGCGGCACTGGTAGTTGAAACGCCTAGAAGCCCCGCGCAATATTGCCGCGCAGCGGCAATCACGGGAGCGGGGTTGACCAGAGGATGGGGGAACCCCTGCAAGGGATTTCATCCCTTGACCCTTTCATCGGGGAAAGGCTGTTTGACACTCCAGGCATCGTTCCCGAGAGCAGGCAGCCTGCGGCGTAGCCTTTTGCGGCTGGCGTCAGCAGTTACTTTTGGCTGCCCTCGCCGTTGGCGAGGGGCTTTGTGCCAATATATTTCTTTTCCGCGCAAAATACTATCGGGTTTTCTTTTTGTGGGCTTGCTATAATCGAATCATCAAAAGAGATATCGGAGGAACCACTATGACTCCCAGAGATTTGATCCTTAAAACGTTGCGGCACGAATCCGTGCCCGCTATTCCTTGGGTGCCTTTTGCCGGAGTCCATGCGGGCAAGCTGGTGGGGTACAACGCCACAGAGATTCTGACCGATGGGGATAAGCTTTTTTCAGCGCTGATGGAAGTGAATAAGCTTTATAAGCCCCACGGCCAGCCGGTGCTGTTTGACCTGCAGGTAGAGGCGGAAATTTTGGGCTGTGAGCTGGCCTGGGCGGACAACGCGCCTCCCTCGGTCAAGACCCATCCCCTGAGCCAGACCAAGGACATCCCCTGCCTGTGCACGCTGCCGGAAAAAGAGGACGGCCGTCTGCCCATGATCTTGGACGTGATGGGGCGCATGAAGAAAGCCGTGGGCGAGACCACCGCTTTGTACGGCCTGATCTGCGGGCCCTTCACGCTGGCCTCCCATCTGCGCGGCAATGAGATCTTCATGGATATGTTTGACGACGAGGACTATGTGCACGCGCTGTTGAACTACTGCAATGAGGTCGCCATCCGCATGGCGCGTTATTATATTGAAGCCGGGATGGACGTTGTGGCGGTGGTAGACCCGTTGGTTTCCCAGATCTCGGCGGCGCATTTTGAAGACTTCCTGGAAGCGCCCTTTACCCGCCTGTTTGATTACATTCGGGAAGCCGGAGCGTTGTCCTCCTTCTTCGTGTGCGGAAACGCCACCCGCAACATCGAGCCCATGTGCAAGACCCGCTGCGACGGCATTTCCGTAGATGAGAACGTGGATCTGGTGGCGGCCAAGCAGATCACCGACCGTTACAACATCGCCATCGGCGGCAACATTCCGCTGACCACGCTCATGTTGCACGGAACCCAGCAGGACAACATGAAGTATGTCGTCGAGCTGATCGACCGCATTGAAGACAAGAAAAACCTGATCATCTCCCCCGGATGCGACATGCCCTACGATGTGCCCGTGGAAAACGGCATCGGCGTGGCGCAGGCCGTTTTGCAGACCGAAGAAGTGCGCGCCATGGTGGCCAACTATGTGGCGCAGGACGACGGCATTGAGGTGGAGCTGCCCGATTATGAGCATTTGCCCCGCCCGCTGGTGGAGGTCTTCACGCTGGATTCGGCGACCTGCGCAGCCTGCACCTATATGATGGGTGCTGCCAACGAGGCAAAGAGCGATTTCGGCGACCGCATTGATATGGTGGAGTACAAATTCACCATCAAAGAGAACATTGCCCGCTGCAAAAAGATGGGCGTTCAGAACCTGCCCGCCATTTACATCAACGGAAAGCTGAAGTTCTCCTCCATCATTCCTTCCCGCGAAGAGCTGAACCAGGCCATCGAAGAAGTGCTGTAAAAGGAAACGAGGGCGGTCTATGAAGCTGTATCTCATCACCGGCTTTTTGGGCGCGGGAAAAACCACGCTCATGAAAAACCTCATTGACCTGTTTTCCGCGCACAAGCTGTGCGTCATCGTCAACGAGTTTGGCCGGGAGGGCATCGACGGCGATCGTCTGGCGCGGCTGGGCGTCGCGGTCAGCGAGATCGACAACGGTTCTATTTTCTGCTCCTGCCGCATCGATCAGTTTGAGGAAGCGCTGACGCAGGCCATCGCCGCCCAGCCGGAGGTCATTCTGGTGGAGGCATCGGGGCTGTCCGATCCGGGCAACATGGAAACGGTGCTGGCGCAGAGCGCTTTTGCGGCCATTGAATATCAGGGCAGCATCTGCGTGGCCGATGCGCTGCGCTTTCCCAAGGCGCTTTCGGGCGTGCGCGCCTGCCGCAAGCAGGTGCGGGTGAGCCGTCTGGTGCTGCTGAACAAAGCCGATGAGGCATCCCCCGAGCAGCTGGAGCAGACCCAGACCATGATCCGTCAGGTCGCGCCGGGCGTACAGGTGCGGATCACCTCGTTTGGCAAGGTGGAGCCCCAGTGGCTGGAGCTGACGCCCACGGGCGAGGCCATGCCGCGCTTTCAAAGCAAGGATCTGGGGCTGGTGCGGCGGCTGATCCGCCTGCGCCCCATAGCCACCCCCGAGGAACTGCGCCGGTTTATTGCCATGTTTGCTGCCGATACCTACCGCGTCAAGGGCTACGCCGTGTGCGGCGGGCAGGACTACCTGGCCGACTGCGTGGGCGACAGCATTGTGCTGACGCCCGAAGCGGCGCCCCGGGGACACGCACTGCGGCTCAATGTTTTGTCCGGACCGGGGCTTGCGCTGGAAGCAAGCCTGGCCGAGGCGATCAAGTGGTACCCGCAGCTCATAGAAGCCATCGAAAAATAATTAAAAAGGCGCCCCGCGCAATCATGCGTGAAGTAGTAAAAAGATGGTAGACACGAAAGTGCCTACCATCTTTTTGTGCTAATATACGGAAAAGGAGTGTGAAATCATGTCGCGTAAGTACACAATACGGAGCAAAGAAGAAAAGCTGGCAAT
>JAQUVY010000125.1 GCA_028693155.1 Eubacteriales bacterium | reverse complement strand
GCAGGTGATGGGCTGCCGCCGCCACTGGGCGTGCAGGTAGGCCATGCCCGCGGGCAGCTCGTCATACAGGCAATAATCGATCTGAAAAAAGAACCCGCCCACATCATTGCTATGCTGGCTTTCCACCGTAATACGCGCGCCCTTTGCAAAAGGCATGGGCAAATAGCAGTTCATTCCGCGAAGCGGATTCACCGCCATCGGCAGGGAATTCACCGAATAGCTCGCGCCAAACCCCAGGCAAAAGAAGTCCCCCAACGGGCTTTCCACCGAAGGCTCGGTTTCGCCGTCCCAATACATCCGCAGCACCAGATCCCGCAGCACAAAGCGCTGGGAATCTGAGGTTTTGTCCGTCACGGTGATCCAGATGTGCTCAATGACGCCGCAGCCTGCAATATCGGCCAACACGGCCGTCTTTCCCGCCTTCAGTTCGATGCAGGGCGCACCCTTGCGCGACTTTCCCAGCGCGCTGGCCGCCTGCCCCCCCGCGCCCTTTTCTCCGCGCGGATTCTCGGCATTGATGGTGCGCGACCGCCCCCCGTTCATCACCGGCAGCATCCCCAATCCATTCACAAACCCGGAAAGCATATTTTCTCCTCGCCTCTCGTAAATTTGAGCTTTTTTATAACAAAACGTTTAGTTCAGCTGTGAAACCGTTCCTTCCGCGTTTTCGCACAGCAACTGCGTATACGGAGCGCGCGGGAACACCTGCACCGAATAGTTGAGGGTTCCGTCGTCTGCCGCCAGCTCGATGCCGGCCACATCATACACCACCGAAAATTTGCAAGAACCCTCCATCAGCCGAGGCGCACTCAAACGCTGGGCAAACCCCTCAAAAAAGTCCGAAATCCCCGCTTTGGTGCGATCCACAAACAGGCAGTTTTGGTCATCCACGCCGAAGTGCAGCTCCTCCCCCTGCTCATTGCGCAGCGTCAAGCAGCACGCGCCCTCCGCGTAGGCCTCCACCAAAAAGGTCTGCCCCACTTCCTGCTCCTCGTCCAGCATTTCCGGCTCTTGCGCCGCTTCAAAAAGCTCTGCCGCAAACGCCTGGGTCAGCACCCATGCTCCGTTTATGCGCTTCAGCCCCAGCTCCCGCGGCAGCGCCATCGCTCCCCTGTGCGGATCGGTGGGGATCTTGCCCGCATAGCGCCAGTCGTTCATCCAGGCCATCAGCACACGCCGCCCCGCAGGCACGTTGTCAAACGTCACCGCCGCGTAATAATCGCCGCCGGGGTTGAGCAGCTGGGCGTGGTCCAATCTCTGGGTAAGGCGGAACGCGCCGTCCGCAAAGTCGCCCACAAAATATTGAATAATGTTGGGCGTCATGCTCACCAGCATCACCCAATGCTCCCGGCCTTCTTCATCCCGCACCTGAAACAGATCCGGGCATTCCCACACGCCGTCCAAATGATTGCCCTCGGGGCCGAACTCTCCGGTCTTTTGCCAATGAATATAGTCTTGGCTGCAATAAAAATGTGCCCGATCTCCGGCGGCCAGCACCAGCCTGACGCAGCTCTCTCCGGGCACGCGGAAAAACTTGGGATCGCGAAAATCGTGGATGCCCGGGTTTTCGATCACGGGGTTCTCCGCGCAGGGCTCAAAATGGATCCCGTCCCGGCTGAACGCGACGCCCTGCCGTTCGGCATCGCCGTGCAGCGTATAAACGGCGACAATATCGCCCTTTTCGTTCAAGGTGGCGCTGCCGGAAAAGATCATGCCCTGCTCACAAGGCTCCAGCGCCGGAGGCAGCGCCTCCCAGTGCAGCAGATCGGCGGACACGGCATGCCCCCAGTGCATGGGACCCCAATCCTTGGAATGGGGATAGTACTGGTAACACAGGTGATAGCTTCCCTGACGGTATACCATTCCGTTGGGGTCGTTCATCCAGCCATATGCCGGGGTAAAATGCAGCTTCGGGCGGTACTGATCCATAATTGCCTCCTTTATGGTCATGCCGATATGATGTTGCTTTCATTATAGCAAGGGGTGGGGCAAAAACAAATGATTACTTTTTCCCGTCATACCAGGACGGAATCAGCACGTGGAATCCATCATACCACTGCAGCACATCCCGTGCCTGGCGCAGCGCGAATTCCTCCTCCGTCTTGCCAAAGCTCGTCGCCCATGGCAGCGCGCCGACCTGGTTCACCGCGATGTATAGCGCCATGCGCTCCCAAAAAAGCGGCGGTACGGCCCCGTGAAAGTATCCGTCAATCTGCCCGCCTGCAAACGCCGGGCTGACCTGCGCGCTAAACACGATGCGGTTGAACTCTTCCCAGGGGTCGCCGTAATCCAGCCGGTCAAAGTCGATGATGCGCACTTGCTCTCCATCGATCAGCAGATTTCCCGTGTGAAAATCACCGTGCTGCAGGGTTTGGGCGCAGTCCTGCGCGGCGCCGCGATGCTCGGCAATAAAGCTCAAATAGCCGGCCTCGCCCAAAAGATGCATGGGCGACGCGGCATAGCGCTCCAGCTTGACGTCGATCTTGCGCTGATAGCGCTGCCCCCAGCCCGGCTGCAGCGTCGGCGCGGGGATCTCATGGATCTGCCGCAGCGCCTCCCCCGCCTGCACCCCCATCGCGTACTGCTGCGCGGGGGGCAGCGTGGGAAGAACGTCGTTGGCATCCTCCCCGGGCGTCCAAAGATAAAGCGCATATTCCCGCCCGTCCGCCTTGCCCATGCGCACGGGCTGCGGCACCGGCAGCCCCTTGCCGTGCAGCGAAGTGATGGCGTCGTATTCCGCCCGGCGCTTTTCCGGCCGCTCAGGCGGGCTCAGCCGCAGCAGATATTGCCGCCCGTCCGCCTCCACCTTGTATTTTTCGTCATCCGACCACCCTTTGGTCAGCCGGGTGACCTCCTGCCAGGTTTCACTCCCGGGGATTTCGTTCCACATCCGCTTTTCTCCTTTGCGCTTAATGCGTGATAAAAGAATGGGCGGAACCGCGGTCCGCCCATTCTTTTGCACAAACAAAACGTTATGATTGTTGGTTTCTATATTCTTTTGGTGTTGACCCCGTAATCTTCTTAAAGACCTTGCTGAAGTATTTGTCGCTGAGGAAGCCCGTGTCATAGGCCACCTCGTAAATCTTCGTCTTGGGATCCTTCAGCTTTTTCATCGCCATCTCAATGCGCACCTCGTTGATGTAATCCATCAGGTGCATCCCTGTTTCGCGTTTAAAGCTGGCGCTGAAATAGGCCGGGTTTTTGGCAACCTGAGCGGCAATGTCGTCCAGGGTAAGCTGCTTATTGTAGTTCTGCTTGATATACTCCTGCGCCACCATGATGGACTGGGACTTCACATCGGTCGCGATCTTTTTTGTGCTGCGAACGGCCCCGGTAATGATGGTCAAAAATCGGGTGATCGTGTCGTGATAATCTCGGCACTGCTCCGCCAAGGCCTCGACCTTCGCCGCTTCGTCAGCCAAACTATCGCCGAAGTTATAGTGGGTCAGCACCTCCAGCAGAATGTTTTTCAGGTTGTCCAAATATGCCCGCGCGGATATTCTTTTTTCGTTGACCAGCTGATCAAAATGCTCATGCATCCAAACGCGCAGCGCATCATACTGGCTTTCGTCCACAAAAGAGCAGATCTGGAAATAATCCATATAGCTCAGCACCAGCCGGTTGTCCCGCTTTTTCACGGTTTTAAAGGCATATGCACGCCCATCGCCATACAGCACGCGCTCGTTGGCGCAGTTGACGGCCTGGCGGAACTGCCGGTTTTCCTGGCTGCTGCAGGGCTGCACCTCGCTGATGCCCCAGGTGACATGATCCGCATCCCGGCACACCGCGCACAGCAAACGCCCCATGCGGGTGGGAATCTCCTCATTGTCCTGCAGAGTTTTTCCATATAGGAGCAGGCAGATGTGGCTCTCATCCAGCTCCATTTGATACATTTGCACGCCGTTCTCGGGATACTCCTGGTTGAGCCGTGTCAGCGCCTCTTGTGTATCGGCCTGCAGCTGGGCGATGGCCTCGCCTTTGGCGCCATGGCGCCCCACCATCAGCGCGCACTGGGCGTCCTGCATATCCAACGCCATTTCCTGAGAAAGGGTCTGGCAGACGGTGGAAATCCGCGCGCCGCTGCGCAGCAGCGCACCCACCCGCTGGCTCACGTTCTCCTGCAGCTTTTGCTGCATCTGGTCGGCTTTGTCCAGCTCGCTCACCGCGTTGCTCAGGATCTCAAACAGCTCCATTCGCTTTACCGGCTTGAGCAGGTAATGCAGAACCTTGTACTGAATGGCGCTTTGCGCATAGGCAAACTCGCTGTATCCGCTGAGCACAATGATCGCCATGCGCTTATCCCGGGCGCGTACCTGGCGGATCAGCTCCATGCCGGACATACCGGGCATATGCAGGTCTGCCATCAGGATATCCACCTGCTCCCGGTTGATGATCTCCAGCGCCTCGTCGCCGTTTTGCGCCTCCAGGATCACGTCAATACCCGGCACATTGCCCTGAACCATGGTTTTCAGGCCTTCGCGAATGATATTCTCGTCATCCACAACCAATAGTTTTTTCACTGAATATCTCCCATCCCTTTTGTAGCATATGGCAAGCGCAGATACACCTGCGTACCCTCTCCCAGTGTGCTCTCGATCTGCATCCCGTATTCTTTGCCGTATTTCAGGCGAATGCGCTGATGCACGTTTTTCAATCCGATCCCGTTTCCCTCTACTTTGGGCGGCGGCGCGTTGTCATCCTCCAACCAGGCCGACAGTGTGTCCAGATACGCCGCCTCGATCCCCACGCCGTCATCCGCCACGCAGATCTCCAGCATGTCCTCTTTGCGACAAGCCGTCACGCGCACGGTCAGCGGATCCTGCCGTTTGGAAAAGCCGTGAATGATGGCGTTTTCCACCAACGGCTGAATGCACAATTTTGGGATCAGCGCGGCAGTGAGCGACGCATCCATCTCAATCTTCAACGTCAGTTTGTCGTTCACCATCAGGTTGTTCAGCCTGCAGTACGCGTCAATCTGCTCCATTTCATGCCCCAGGCGAACAATCTCCTGTTTTGCAGACATATTATAGCGCATCATACCGCCAAAGGCTTCCATGGCATCGGAAATTTGCCTCTCCTGCTTGGCCTCAGCCATCATCCGGATCGTCTCAATGGTGTTATAAAGAAAATGAGGATTAATCTGACTTTGCAGAGACTTAAACAGAGCGTCCTTTTGCAGAATGGAGAATTTATACACCGTGTCGATCAGCTCGCGAATCCGCCCGATCATCAGGTTAAAATCCAGCGCCAACTCGTCGATTTCATCGCCGCCGCTAACTTGCGCCTCAACATCCAGGTCTCCTCGCTGCACCTTTCGCATCACATCCAGCAGCCCATCAATCTTGCGCACCAGCGTTTTAGACAGGAGTATGGACAGCCCGGCCATCAATGCCAGCCCAGCCAGCGCCGCGCCAAAACAAGCTGCGCCGGTTCGGCGTTTTTTGGCCTGCACATCGTCTGCGGGGTAAAGCATAACCATGGTGGCGTGAAGGCGATCCAGCGGACGGTAGGTCATGTAATAATAGCGATCGCCAATTTTTTGCATCTGGTTTGTACCACTGCGCCAATCGTTTGTAACTAAAAAATCCTTTAGAGTCTCCTGGTTCGCCGTGTTGCTCATGCGCACCTGGCCCATCCCGTCCAACAGCATGACCATGCCGTTCTGGTCGGTATCGGCAAAGAGCATGTCAAAGGCATCGTTGACGTCGGCGTACACCTCCACCAACGTTCCCCTGTCTTCCAATGCCCCACAGCCCACAATGGGAACGTACACCGACATTTGGAGGGAACCGCGGCTTCGACTGTTTATCAATTGAAAATTGCGCGGCTCATGGAAAACATCCCACACCGGTTCCAAATAGGTGGCTTCCTGTGCTCCCTCAAACCAACTTTGATCCTTGGCTTCGTTTATCGTATAGACAATATTACCGGTAATCACATTGGGGTTGTTGGAAAAGAAGCGCACCGCACTGCCCGAAAGCTCCATATTATTGATCC
>JAQUVY010000020.1 GCA_028693155.1 Eubacteriales bacterium | reverse complement strand
AGATCAGCCAAGGGCTGCTGCAGTCTATTTTTGAGTACCAGACCATGATCTGCCAGCTGACGGGCATGGACGTGAGCAATGCCTCGGTGTACGACGGAGCCAGCGCGGCCGGAGAAGCCGCCGCCATGTGCCGGGAGCGGGGCAGACGGGTGACGCTGGTGTCTGAAACGGCGCATCCCGACGTGGTGGCCACCGTCCGCACCTACTGCGCCGCGGCCAACGAGCCCTTTGCGCTCATCCCCCAAAAGGACGGCGTGACCGACACCGAAGCGCTGCGCGCCCTGCTGGGGCAGGACACGGCGAGCGTGTACATCCAGCAGCCCAATTTTTACGGCGCGCTGGAGAAGGTGGAGGAGCTGGAAGCGGCCGTGCACGAGGCGGGTGCCAAGCTTATTTTGGGCGTCAATCCCATTGCGCAGGCCATCTTGAAAAGCGCGGGGGAATGCGGAGCCGACATCGCCGTGGGCGAGGGGCAGCCGCTGGGTCTGCCGCTGGCCTTTGGCGGGCCCTACCTGGGATTTATGGCCACGAAAAAGGCCATGATGCGCAAGCTGCCCGGCCGTATTGTGGGGCAGACGACGGACAACCGGGGCAACCGCGCTTATGTGCTGACCCTGCAGGCGCGGGAGCAGCACATTCGCCGGGAGAAGGCCTCCAGCAACATCTGCTCCAACGAGGCGCTGTGCGCGCTGACGGCGGGTGCCTATCTGGCGGCCATGGGGCCCAGAGGGCTGGCCGAGGCGGCAAAGCAGTGCTGGGACAAGGCACATTATCTCTGCGCGGCCCTTACCGCCATACCCGGGGTTGACCGCGTGGGCACGGGCGAATTTTTTCACGAGTTCGTGACCGCCTGCCCGGCACAACCCAAGGCCATCCTGGATGCGCTGGCCGAGCACGATATTTTGGGCGGCCTGCCCACGGTGGGCGGTATCCTGTGGTGCGTGACCGAGTGCGTCTCTCGCCGGGAGCTGGATGAGGCCGCCGCGGTGGTGAGGGAGGTATGCGCGAAATGAAGCTGATTTTTGAGAAAAGCGTTTGCGGGCGCGGCAGCGCGCTGCTCCCGCAAAACGATGTGCCCGAGACGCCGCTGCCCGAGGGGCTGCGCAGGGGCGAGCCGCTGGAACTGCCCGAGGTGCCCGAGGTGGAGCTCGACCGGCATTATACCCAATTGGCGCATCAGGTGTACGGCGTCAGCAGCGGCTTTTATCCGCTGGGCTCCTGCACCATGAAGTACAATCCCCGCATCAACGAGGAGATGGCGGCACTGCCCGGCTTTACCGGCGTGCACCCCCTGCAGGATGCCGAAAGTACGCAGGGATGCAGGGAGGTGCTGCGGCGCACGGAGGAGATGCTGTGCGAGGTGACGGCGATGGACGCCATGACCATGCAGCCTGCTGCCGGCGCACATGGGGAGTTCACCGGCCTGCTGCTGATCAAGGCCTATCATGCCGCCCGGGGGGACGGCGCCCTGCGCACCAAGATCCTGGTGCCCGATTCGGCGCACGGCACCAACCCTGCCAGCGCCGCCATGGCGGGCTATCAGGTGGTGAGCGTGCCCTCCAACGCCCGGGGCGGCGTTGATCTGGACGCGCTGCGCGCCGCGGCGGGAGCAGATACGGCGGGGTTGATGCTGACCAATCCCAACACGCTGGGGCTGTTTGACCCCAACATTTTGGAGATCACCCGCATCGTTCACGAGGCAGGGGGTCTGGCTTATTACGACGGCGCCAACCTCAACGCCGTGATGGGCGAAGCCCGCCCCGGCGACATGGGATTTGACGTGGTGCACCTGAACCTGCACAAAACCTTTTCCACGCCGCACGGCGGCGGCGGCCCGGGCAGCGGTCCTGTGGGCTGCAAGGCGTTTTTGGCGGCCTATTTGCCGGCCTCGGCGCTGGGCGAGGTGCAGGGGCATCAGAGCATCGGGCAGGTGCGGGCTTTTTACGGCAATTTCCTCGTGGTGGTTCGCGCGTTGACCTATCTGCTCACGCTGGGAGGCGAGGGGCTGAACGAGGCGTCGCGCAACGCCGTGCTTAACGCCAACTACCTCATGCACCGCTTGAAGGAAGCCTATCCTGTGGCTTATGAGCATACCTGCATGCACGAATTTGTGCTGACGCTGGAGGAGCTGAAAAAGGAGACAGGCGTTTCGGCGCTGGACGTGGCCAAGGGTCTGTTGGATCGCGATATGCATCCGCCCACCATGTACTTCCCGCTCATCGTGCACGAGGCGCTCATGTTCGAGCCCACCGAGACCGAAACCAGGGAAACACTGGATGCGGCGGCGGACAGTATGCTGGAGCTGGCAAAGATTGCCCGGGAGGATGGAGACGCGCTGCACCGCGTGCCGCAGCGCACCGCCATCGGACGGGTGGATGAAGTGGGCGCGGCGCGCAGCCCCGTGCTGCGCTGGAACGCGCAGTGACCGCGGCGCGCGCGTTTGCGGCAGTCACCGCCTGTACCGATCCCTACCACAACCTGGCGTTGGAGCAGGCGCTGCTGGCGCGCGTGCCGGATGACGGCTGTGTGCTGTACCTGTGGCGCAACGCGGACACGGTGGTCATCGGCAAAAACCAGTGTGCCGATCTGGAATGCGACCTGGACGCCATGGAGCGGGAGGGCGTGCGCCTTGCCCGGCGGCTGTCGGGCGGCGGAGCGGTGTTTCACGACCTGGGAAATCTGAATTTTTCTTTTCTGGCGGGGAGCGGGTGTTATGACGTTTCTCGCCAGCTCAAGGTGGTGGTGGACGCGGTGCGCTCCTTTGGCCTGCCGGCCGAGATAACCGGCCGAAACGACCTGACGGTGGACGATCGGAAATTTTCGGGGAACGCCTTTTTTGAGCAGGGCGGGCATCGCTGCCATCACGGCACGCTGCTGCTTCAAGCCTCGGGCGAGCGCATGAGCCGCTGCCTGCGGGTAAGCCCGGGGAAGCTGCGCGCCAAGGGCGTTTCCTCGGTGCGCGCCCGGGTGGTCAACCTGGGCGATTTATGCCCGCGCATCGACGTTTGCACCATGCGGGAGGCTCTTTTGGAGGCCTTTGCCGCCGCGTACGGGCGTTATGAAATGCTTCCCGAACCGGCGCAGAGGGAGCTGGCTGCGGCCGTCGCCCGCTTTTCCTCGCCCCAATGGCTGCACAGCCGGCGTATTCAGGCGGCGTGGGAGGGCGCGCGCCGCTTTGCCTGGGGAGAGCTTCGGCTGCGCCTGGCGGTGAGCGACCGCGTGGTGACCCAATGCCAGGCCTATTCCGACGCGCTGGACGAGGAGCTGTGCGGGCGGGTAAGCGCCGCGCTTCAGGGGCAGCCCTTTGTGCCTGAGAAATTGGCCGCCGCCCTTCGGCTGCCCGATCCGTCCATGGAAAACGACGTTCGCGCGCTGCTTTTGGAGGCGCGGGAGGAAGCGGGGGAGACAGATGGATTATGAGCTTTTCATCATAGGCGCGGGGCCGGGCGGCTACGAGGCGGCCATTCGCGCCGCCCAGCTGGGCATGAAGGTCGCGCTGGCCGAGGAGCGTGAGGTGGGCGGCACCTGCCTGAACCGCGGGTGCATCCCCGCCAAAGCGCTGCTGCACGCGGCGGGGCAATACGCCGCCCTTGCCGACATGGGTCAGTGGGGCATCCGCACCGCGGCACAGGGCTTTGATTATGCTCGCATGGCGGGCAAAGCGCGGGACACGGTGGGCGGCCTGCGCAAGGGAGTAGAAACCCTGCTGGCGCAAAACGGCGTGGAGCTGCTGCGCGGCCGAGCCGCCGTTGCGGGGCAGGGGCGTGTGCGGGTAAACGACAAAACGTATACGGCGCGCCACATCCTGCTGGCGGTGGGCTCCAAGCCCGCCGTGCCGCCCATCCCCGGGGCGGACGCGCCCGGCGTGGTGACCAGCGACGGTCTGCTGGCGCGGGATACAGCACCCGAAAGCTTGGTTATCATCGGCGGCGGCGTCATCGGGGTGGAGTTTGCGTCTCTTTACGCGGCGCTGGGCTGCCGGGTCACGCTGATCGAGGCGATGGATCGTCTGCTGCCCTTGTTGGATCGGGAGATCGGGCAAAATCTGTCCATGATCCTGAAAAAAAGAGGGGTGGAGATCTTTCCCTCGGCTTCGGTGGAGCGGATCGAACGGGACAACGGCCTGCGCTGCGTTTTTACCCATAAGGGGGAGCGGAAGGAGACTTGCGGCGATACGGCGCTCATTGCCACCGGGCGGCGCGCCAACACCGACGGATTGTTTGAGGGTGCGCTGCCGCAGATGGAACGGGGATGCCTGGTGACCGACGAGAACGCGCAAACCACCATTCCCGGCGTATACGCCGTGGGAGACGCGGCGGCGGGCAGCGTGCAGCTGGCGCACGCCGCAGCCGCGCAGGGCATTGCCTGCGCGGAGCGCCTGGCCGGGCATACGCCCAAGGCAGACCTGCGGTGGATCCCTTCCTGCGTGTACACCGACCCGGAGATCGCCTGCGTGGGGATGACGGCCGAAGAGGCCAGGGTCAAGGGCATCGACACGGTGACGGGCAAGGCGGTCATGACGGCCAACGCCCGCACGGTCATCGACGGCGGAGAACGCGGCTTTATCAAGCTGGTCTTTTCGGCGGGGGACGAGGTGCTGCTGGGCGCGCAGATGATGTGCCAACGGGCCAGCGATCTCATTGCGGAGGTGACGCTGGCGGCAGCGGGCGGCATGACCCGCGCCCAAATGCTGCGCAGTGTGCGCCCGCACCCCACCTATGCCGAGGCGCTGGGTGAGGCGCTGGAAAGCGTGGAGGGGCGAGCCGTCCACATGGCACCGCCCAGACGACGGTAAAAAATGAGAACCGGGCGTTGAGCAGGAGAGATTTTGTGCTATAATCCATGCGGGAATGAATCTGCGCGGGGAGAGAGAAAATGGCAAAAAAGCTCAAGGAACTTGGCATTATTACCGTGGGTACGCTGATGGTGGCCATCGGCATTTATTTTTTCAAATTTCCAAATAACTTTTCCACCGGCGGCGTCAGCGGCATTTCGGTGATTCTCAAAGCGCTGATCCCCGGCATTTCATCGGGTACCTTTGTGCTCATCATCAACGCGGCGCTGTTGGTGGGGGGGTTTCTGGTGTTCGGCAAAAACTTCGGCTTGAAAACCGTTTATTGCAGCATCCTCATGTCGCTGGCGGTCTACGGACTGGAGTATCTCTACCCTATGAGCCATCCGCTGACCGATCAGCCCTTTCTGGAGCTGGTGTTTTCGGTGATTTTCCCGGCTGTGGGCAGCGCGATTTTGTTTAACGCCCAGGCCAGCACCGGCGGCACGGATATTGTGGCCATGATCTTCCGCCGCTTCACCAATGTGGACATTGGCAAGGCGCTGTTCTGCACAGACTTTCTGATCGCCACCCTGTCGGGCGTGGTGTTTGGCATCACCACCGGCCTGTACTCACTTCTGGGGCTGCTGGCCAAGGCGCTGGTGGTGGATGAGGTGATCGAGAACATCAACCTGTCCAAGTATTTTACCATCGTGACGGAGAACTCCGAGGAAATCTGCGAATTTATCAAGAGCAAGCTGAACCGCAGCGCCACGGTGCTTTCCGGTGAGGGCGCTTTTCTGCATCAGAACAAGCGAGTCATCCTCACCGTGCTGAACCGACCGCAGGCGGTTAAGCTGCGCAACTACATCAAGACCGTAGATGAACACGCTTTTGTGGTCATTTCCAACACCAGCCAGATCATCGGCAAGGGCTTTCGCGAGATGATGTAGCTTGTGGAAAAATGAAAAAAAGCGTATCTGCATGAGATACGCTTTTTTGTTTTGGATCACAGCTCTTTCAGCTCAAACAGCCGCCCGGAGAAACGGTTCAGCGGGAGAACCACCCAGTGCAGCCCGGTTTCGGGATCCTCGGTGGAGACGAACGAGGCGGGCTTTTTCGGCGTGCGCCCGCTGTAAACATCCCAGTCGCTGTTGAGGCGCTCGGTCAGGCGCACGGGTTGGTCAAAGGGCAGCCCGTGCCCATCCCAGTCCATGTCGGAAAAGTTAAAGACGGCCAGCATACGCTGCCCTCCCGCGCGGCGTTCGTAAGCGTACACCGACTTATCCGGCGCGTTCGCCTCCACCCACCGGAAGGAGTCGCGGTCATACTCCTTTTCGTGCAGCGCCGGGCAGGAAAGATAGAGCAGGTGCAGCTGCCGGCGGAACGCGCGGAAGGAATCGTGTAGCGGATATTGCAGCATATCCCAATCCTGCTCTCTCTTCTCATCCCACTCGCGCAGCTGGGCAAACTCGTTGCCCATAAAATCCAGCTTTTTGCCGGGATGGGTGTACAGATAGAGGTACAACGCCCGAACCTGCGGGAACTTATCCTCATATTGCCCCCACATTTTCTGGGCGATGGTGGCCGTGCCGTGCACCACCTCGTCGTGCGAAAAGGGCAAAAGAAAATGCTCGTTGTAAAAATAGAAAATGGAGAAGGTCAGCTTATGATAGCAGCCGGGGCGGGCGAAGGGTGGGGTGCGGAAGTATTCCAGCGTGTCGTTCATCCAACCCAGATCCCACTTGTAGTCAAACCCCAGACCGCCCGCCTGCACCGGCTCGGTTACCTTCGGGTAGGAGGTGGAGTCCTCGGCGATGAGCATGGCGGTGGGGTGAAGACGCTGCAAACCGTCGTTCATGGTGCGCAAAAACGCAATGGAGAGCTCGTTGACGCCGCGGTTGGGGTCGCCCTGCCAATAGATGGCGCGGCTGATGGCGTCCATGCGCAAGCCGTCCAGGTGATATTGGCTCAGCCAATAATGGGCGCAGGATTGAAGAAAGCAGCATACCTCCCGCCGGGAATAAATGAAATTGCACGTGCCCCATTCGCTTTGCCCCACATCTCCGCTGGGGTATTCGTACAGCGCCGTGCCGTCGTATTGCTTCAGCCCATAGTCGTCCAGCGCGAAGTGCACCGGCACGAAGTCCATGATGACGCCGATGCCGCTGCGGTGGCACAGATCGACCAGGTGCATCAGCTCCCCGGCTGTGCCGTAGCGCGCGGTGGGGCTGAAAAAGCCCGTGGTCTGATACCCCCAGGATTCATCCACCGGATGCTCGGCCAGCGGCAAAAACTCCACATGGGTGTAGCCGTTTTCCTTTAAGTACGCAATGAGCACCGGGGCGATCTCGTCATAGCGGTACAGGCCGTCGGCGCTGTCCGGATTGGTGCGCCAGGAGCCCAGGTGCATCTCGTAGATGTTGACCGGCGTATCGAAATTTTTGGTGCGCTGCGCCATCCATACGTCGTCGGTGAAGGAATAGCCCGAGAGATCGACGACGACAGAGGCGTGCGCGGGCCGCAGCTCCATGCCGAAGCCGTAGGGATCGCAATGCTCCACCGTGCGCCCGTCGGCGCCGGTGATGGCGTATTGATAGAGCTGGCCGGGGCGCGCGTCGGGGCACAGCAGCGAAAACACGCCGCTTTGCGCCTGCTGCGGCATCTCCAAAGGCTGCCAGGCGCTGAATTCGCCCAGCACGGCCACCCGCTGCGCCGCCGGGGCATAGGTGCGAAACCACACGCCGTCGGGCGTGGGATGGGCACCGAAAAAGGTGTGGGCGTCAAACGCCCTTCCGTCGTAAAAGTCCTGAAAGTTCATGCGCCTGCAGTGCTCCCTTCTATGGTTTCCTGCGCATGGAAAATGCACATATTTTGTAGTATAGTGGGGAAAAAAGATTTCGTCAATCTAACGCCGGCGCACCCCTGCCGCCCCAAGGAGCATGTTTTATGAACGAGAAGCATTATAAAGTGGATCTGCGGATGATGGAGGACTCCCGCTGGTTGGTCGCGCCCCCGCAAATGGGCAGCCGCTATCTGGATCTTTTTGTGCAGGAGGTGGGCGGCTTTCACATGACCCGGGGGCATTATGCCGAACGTGAAGGGCTGGAATCCTTTCAGATCTATTTCCTGTGCGAGGGGGAGAGCACGCTGGTCTACCGGGGCAAGCAGGTGCGCATGGCGGCGGGGGATGTGTTCTGGATCAACTGCCGGGACGCCTACCACACCTGCGTGGAAAGCGACGAGGCCACCGATCTGTGGGTGCATTTTGACGGAGGCTTCGCGGCAGCGTATCAGGAGCGGTTTTATCAGCTCAATCACGAGTCGGCGGTGATGCGCTGCCAGGACCCCGCCGAGCTGCGGCAAAAGCTGAACGCGCTCATAGCTTTGCTGGGAGCCGGGGGCGTGACCATGCCCATTCGCGCAGCTGAGCTGGTTTATCGGCTCATGGCGCAGCTGCTGTGTGAGGCGTCGGGCGAAACGCTGGGGGAGACACCGGGGCAGGATGCCATTCGCCGCACGGTGGAATATCTGGAGGCAAACTACGCGCAGCAGATCTTTTTGGAGGATGCGGCGCAGTGCGCGGGGCTGAACCGTTATTATCTCACGCGGCTTTTTCAGGAGCGCGTGGGCGTGACCCCGCGGGAATACCTGCTGCGCCTGCGCATTCAAAAGGCCAAGGAGCTGCTGCGGCAGTCGGCTTGCCCGGTGCAGGAGGTGGCGCAGCGCACGGGGTTTGAGAGCGCCAATTATTTCATCCGCGTGTTTCGCCGCTGCGAGGGCATGACGCCCAACCAGTTTCGCAAGAGTTGGAAATGAAAAAAGAGAAGACGTCTGCGTCTTCTCTTTTTGTTTGTTGACGGCTTTGCCGCTCATGCCCCCATGGAGGCGTAGTTGGCGACCTGCTTTTCCGCGCTTTGCCACTGGATGCGGCTGAGGCGGGCGAACAACCCGTTTTGGCGCATCAGTTCGTCGTGCGTGCCGCGCTCCACGATCTGCCCGCTTTCCAGCACGAGGATCTGGTCGGCGCGCATGACGGTGGAAAGCCGGTGCGCGATGACGATCATGGTGCGGCTGCCGGCCAGCTGCTCAATGGCCTCCTGAATTTCTGCCTCGGTCTCGGTATCCACCGCCGAGGTGGCCTCGTCCAAAATGAGGATGGGAGTATCGCGCAGCACGGCGCGCGCGATGCTCAGGCGCTGCTTTTGCCCGCCGGAGAGGCGTACGCCACGCTCGCCCACCACCGTGTCATAGCCCTTGGGCATCTGCAAAATGAACTCTTCCGCGTGGGCAATGCGCGCCGCCGCCTCAATCTGCTCACGCGTGGCGTCCTGCGCGCCGTAGGCGATGTTTTCTGCGATGGTGCCGTTAAAGAGGAACACGTCCTGCAACACCATGGAGATCTGATCGCGCAGCGAGGCGAGGGTGACGCCGCGAATATCCTGCCCATCCACCAGCACCTGCCCGTCCTGCGGGTCGTAAAAGCGCTCCAGCAGGGAAACGATGGTGGTTTTGCCCACGCCGGTGGGGCCCACCAGCGCGATCATCTGACCGCTGTGGGCGGAAAAGCTGATGTGATCCAGCACGGGCTCCTCCTGCTGATAACGGAAGCTGACGTCCCGGAACTCGATCTCACCCTTGCCCCGAGGCAGCGCCGCCGCCCCCGGCGCTTCCGTCACGTCCGATTCGGCGTCCAGCACCTCAAAAATGCGCACCGCGCCGGCATAGGAGGCCTGCACGTCCTCCACCAGCCGCGCCAAAATGGCCAGGGGCTGATAAAAAAGGCTTAAGTACATGACGAAGCCCACCACATCCGAAACGGACATGGCACCGCCCATGGCCAGATATCCGCCCATGCCCACCACGATGACCGTGCCCATGGAGGTGAGAAACTCCACGCCGGGGTGGAAAAAGGCGTTGGCAAAGTTGGCTTTGATGTTGACCCGAGCGTACAGCTCGCGGTAGCCGTCCATCTTTTTGTGCTCCCGCGGCTCCTGCCCGAAGGCCTGAATTTCCTTCATGCCCGAGAGGTTGTCCTGGGTCACGCCGTTGAGCTCGCCCAGCACCTGCTGGTTGATGCGGAACAGCGGAGCCACCTTTTTGGAGAAAAACGTGCTTGCCCAGATGACAAAGGGAACGGGGATGAGCGTGAGCAGCGCCAGCTTGGGGTTGATCACAAAAAGCATGACGGCCACGCCGATGATGACCAGCACGTTGCTGACCAAATCGGGCAGCGCGTGCGCCACCAAAATTTCAATTTGCCGGGTGTCGTTGATCATGCGGCTCATCAGCTGCCCAGTCTGCTTATCCTGAAAATATTTCATGGACAGGCTTTGCAGCTTGTCGTATACCCGCAAGGTCAGCTCGCTGACGAATCTCCAGGCCGCCACATGGCTCATGGACATGCTCAAAAAGCGGCATACCGCGCGCAGCAGGTAGGCGCCCGTCAGGATGCCTGCGTAGATCCACAGCAGGTTGACGGAGATCCCGCCGGGCGTCTCCAGCGAGCCGGTCAGCCGCCGCACGATTTCGGGCGTTACCAGGTTCAGCGCCGCCGCGCCCACGATGCCCAGGATGGACACGAGCAGCACGCCCCAGTGTTTGCGAGCCATCAGGATAAGTCGTTTGGTCAGGTTCATAACTACAGATACCTCCGTGCCTGCAGCCGCGCATTAATAGCGTTTTTAATATAAAAGACGGGAGCTGCGTGCGGCTGCGAAGTCTATGCTTATTATGAAATGGGCGCTCAGAGGTTGTCAACGATTCTTTTTTCCGATTTGGTGGTGCTTTTTTAGCGAAAACAAATGCCGGGCAAGCGCGGAAGGCGGCGGGGAGGAATCCACTTGCTTTTTCTGTTGGCTTCCGGGAAGTTTTGAAGTATAATCAACAAATACGGGTGGCTTTGTCGAAGCCTGGCGACCCTTTGTTGACATCCCGCGGGGCGGCGTTACAATGAAAAACGCACGCCGACAAAGGAGGAAAACACAATGGTACGCACGGAAGACTTTGATTTCGCCCGCAATATCAGACAAATTGAGACCCTGAAGGTGGGAATGCTCAGCGCGGTATGCGAGGTGTATGAGCTGATGCAGAACGCGCCCGACGGCAGCGAGGCGCTGGGTGAAGCGCTGAGCGCCGTGATCGGCACGGCACAGCTGCTGGCGCAGCGCGTAGGCCTGCCCCGGCAGGAGCTGGAAAAAAGAGTGGCGCGGCGCATTCGCGACGACGGCGCATGAGGGGTCAGCTAAGGAAGAGAAGAATGCAGCAACAAGTGAAGAAAAAGGATACATGGGGGCTTTGGCTTACCGTGCTGACGCCCGTGGCGGTTTTGCTGGCGGGCGTCACGCTCTTTGGAATGCCGTTGATCCCCATGTTGTGCGTATATGGGGATCGGCGCAGCAAGCGACCGCTGGGTATTTTTGCGGCGGCGGCGGTCTGCGTGCTGTACGCGCTCCTTCTGGGGGTGTACAGCATCGTACCCATCCTGTTTTTGGCCGTTTGCACCGGGGTGCCCTATGTGCTTTGCGGCCGAAAGGTGGAGCTGACGCGGGCGTTGGCTATTACGCTGGCCTCCTGCCTGGCGGCGGCGTTCGTTTCCTTTGCGGCGGCCAGCCTTTTCACCGGGCGCAACCCCGCCGGCGCGCTGGGATCGTTCATGAGCGGGCAGTACGCCCAATCGCAGGAAGATTCTCCTGTGCGTGTCTGGGGAGACAGCTTTGTCACCATGTCCGAGTGGATGCAGGACGACAAAGCGCAGGCGCAGGATATGCAGAAGATCGCCGATGAAGTGGCGCAGCGGCCGCTGACCGACCGCGCCGCGCAGATCCGCGAGGAAATGAGCGACATGGCGGCAACCTATCTGCCGGCGCTGGTGCTCATTTTGGGCGCGGTGGTGGGGTTGGTTTCCTATTATGTGCCCGTCGCGCTGCTGGAAATGGCAAAACCAAAGGAGCAGCGAACCGGTGCGAAGCTGGGAAGAATATGGATCCCGCGCTATTTCGTGCTGGCCATGGTGGCGGCGGCCGTGCTGACCTGGGGACTTTATCGCCTGGGCTGGGGCGTCAGCCGCAATATCTATCTGGCCGTGTTTGTGGCCATGTACATGATCATGATCGTGCAGGGACTGCTGATGGTATCGTTCCTGTTGGAGCGTACCAAGCTGTCGCGCGGGGTGCAGCTGCTGCTTTTGCTGGGCAGCGCCGCGCTGCTGGGCACGCTGTATGCCTGGGCAGGCATTTTTGAAACGCTTTTCAACCTCCGCTTGGGAATTTCCCGCATGGATTACCTGCGGGCGAGAGGTGTGGATCCCTCTAGTTCTGATGCGGTGGATTTGATCGCGCAGCATGATCGCGAAATGTTTGGAAAAGAGAAAAAGAACAAGGACGAGGAGGACAGAAAATGAAAGTATTATTGTTGCAGGATGTCCGCGGCAGCGGCAAGCAGGGGGAAATCATCAACGTATCCGACGGCTATGCCCGCAATTTCCTGCTGCCCCGCAACCTGGCCAAGATCGCCGATGAAGGCGTCATCAAGGGTCTGGAGCAGAAAAAGGCCGCCGAGGCTCGCCGCCGCGCGGTGGATAAGCAGGCCGCCATGGAGATTGCGCAGCGCATGAAAAATATGACGGTGACCGTGCAGGCCAAGGCCGGCGCCAACGGAAAGCTGTTTGGCTCGGTGACCAACAAGGAGGTCAGCGAGGCGCTGGAGGCGCAGCACCATATCCAAGTGGAAAAAAAGAAGATCGAAATGGGCCCCATTGGCGCGGTGGGCAGCTATACCGCCAAGATCAGGCTGTTTGCCGAAGTGTCGGCCGAGCTGGCGGTGGAAGTAACGGCAGGTGAATAAGCATGCCGCAGACGCAGCAGAACCGGGTGGCGCCGCATAACCTCAACGCCGAAAAGTCGGTGTTGGGCGCCATGATGCTGGATCAACGGGCGGTGTCCGCCGCCGTGGAAAGCCTGAGCGGGGAAGATTTTTATTACCCGGCAAACACGGTGATCTTCAACGCCATGATGGAGCTCACCAGAAAAGGCGACCCGGTCGACTTTGTTACGGTGACCGACGTACTGGAGCGTCAGGGCACGCTGGAGGGCGCGGGCGGCTATGAATATGTGACCGAGCTGTCCAACTTTGTGCCTTCGGCCGCCAACGCCAGCCACTACGCCGATATTGTCAAGCAGCACGCACGGCTGCGTCAGCTTATCGCGGTGGCCGGGCGCATCAGCCAGGATTGCTATGAGATGACCAAAAGCACCGAGGAGATCCTCCAAAGCGCGGAAAAGGCCATTTTTGACATTTCGCAGTCGGGCGTTAAGCGCAGCTTCATCCCCATCCGCCAGGCGGTGCAGGAAGTGGTGGCGCAGATTGAGGACAAGGCGGAAAACGGAGAAACCATCGTGGGCATCAGCAGCGGCTTTGACGAGCTGGATGTCAAGATCAAAGGCTTCTCTCCCTCGCAGCTGATTTTGATCGCCGCCCGCCCGGCCATGGGCAAGTCGGCGTTTGCCATGAACATTATCCAGTTTGCCGCCGTTTACCGCCAAAAAAGCGCGGCGGTGTTTTCGCTGGAGATGCCCTATGACCAGCTGGTTCAGCGTATGCTGAGCACGGGCTCCAAGCTGCCTTTGGAGAACCTGCGCATTGGCAACCTGCGCGATCCCAACGACTGGACGCGCCTGTCCAAAACGGCCAACGAGCTGGGCGGCAGCCGTATTTTCATCGACGATACGCCTTCGCTGTCGGTCATGGAGATGCAGAGCAAGTGCCGCCGGCTCAAGCTGGAGCAGGGGCTGGACATCATTATGATCGATTATCTGCAGCTGATCAACGGCGCGGTGAGCGGGCAGCACACCGAAAACCGCCAGCAGGAGGTCAGCGAGATGACGCGCGCGCTGAAGCTGATGGCGCGTGAACTGAATGTGCCCATTTTGCTGCTTTCTCAGCTGTCACGCGCGCCGGAGCAGCGGCCGAACCACCGGCCCATGCTGGCCGACCTGCGCGAGTCCGGCGCCATCGAACAGGACGCGGACATCGTCATGTTTTTGTATCGCGGCTCCTATTACGAGGATTTTTCCGGGGGCAACGAGGCGGAAGTCATCGTGGCCAAGCAGCGAAACGGCCCCACCGGAACGGCAAAGATTTTTTGGGATTCGGAGACGGCCAGCTATGTGAACGTAGATCGCTTCGGGCAGGCTCCCCCGCCGGGGGTCTGACCGGAACCGCACTTTTTGCGCGAAACACACATTTGTGTGTTTCGCGTTTTTTTGTTTGCAAAAAAACATCCGAAAAAGATGTAAATTTTTTTGCAGCGGAAGGGTGGGAGGGTGCTGTGCTGAGATGCGAACATATGATTCTGTAATAAAAAAAGAAGTTTAATGTTTTGCCATTCGCGTTCGTGGGTCGGCGCGACGAGACAAAAGAAGTAAGCGCAAATAGGGAACAAAAGTTCTCTATTTGCGCTTAAAATTTTTTGCCAATGGCAAAAAATCAGGTTTTATGCGGCTTTTTGTAAAACAGTTCCCAAAAGAATTTGCATTTACCAGCATTGATTTTTATGCCGCTTATGCTTATAATGACGGTAAAGTGTCACGGAGTGTATCGAAGTGGTGCAAAGTGGAGCGATTAAGGCGTAAAGGAGGTGAAAGACATGGCAGTATTTAAAGGGCAGTACGAACATTCCCTGGATCCCAAAGGGCGCATCGCCATCCCGGCAAAGTTTCGCGAAGGGCTGGGGGACGAGTTCGTCGTGTGGAACTGGTTTTTCGATCCCTGCCTTTATGTACAGTCCAACGGGGAGTACGAGAATATCGCGCGCCAGCTGGACGACATGTCTTTCGCCGACGAAGACGCCGCCATGCTGCGCCGGGCGCTGTTTGCGCGGGCATTCGATGTGGAGCTGGATAAGCAGGGGCGCATTTTGCTGCCCGCCAGCCAGCGCGAGTATGCAAAGCTGGACAAGGACGCCGTGATTCTGGGCGTGGGCAACCACGTGGAGATCTGGAGCCGCCAGGTCTGGCAGGACAAGGCGCAGACTCTGGATACGGATATGCTGCGGCAGGCCGTGCGCAATTTGCGCGCGCAGGGGTTGCACATATGAGTGAGTTTCATCATGTATCCATCATGCTGCCGCAATGCGTGGCGTATTTGGCGCCCGAGCGCGGCGGGATTTTTGTGGACGGAACGCTGGGGGGCGCGGGCCATGCCCAAGCCGTGCTGGCGAAGATGCAAGGGCACGGCAGCTTGATCGGTATCGATCTGGACGACCGGGCGCTGGCCGCTGCCGCCGAGAGATTGTCTCCCTTTGGGGACAGCTTCTGCGGCGTAAAAGGAAACTTTAAAGACATCAAATCGATTTTGGAGCAGCAGGGCGTGCCGGGAATCGACGGTGCGCTGCTGGACCTGGGGGTTTCTTCCCCCCAGCTGGACGAAGCCCAGCGCGGCTTTTCCTATCACAACGAGGCGCCGCTGGACATGCGCATGGATCAAAGCGCGGCCTTCAGCGCTTATGACGTGGTCAACGGGTATTCTCCTCAAGCGCTGGCAAAGGTCATCTTCGCTTATGGGGAGGAACGCTTTGCCCGCCGCATCGCCGACTTTATTGCCCGGGAGCGGCAGGACGCGCCCATTGAAACCACGGTGCAGCTCAGCGAGATCATCACCCAGGCGATCCCCGCCAAGTTTCGCAGGCAGGGGCCGCATCCCGCCCGGCGAACCTTTCAGGCCATCCGCATTGAAGTGAACCATGAGCTGGAAGGGCTGGGGCAGGCTATCACGGATTTTATCGACGTGCTCAACCCCGGCGGGCGGCTGTGCGTCATCACCTTCCACTCCCTGGAGGATCGGGCGGTGAAGGAAGCCATGAAGACCGCGCAGGATCCCTGCATTTGTCCCAAGGATTTTCCAGTGTGCGTGTGCGGCCGGGTGTCCAAGGGCAAGATGGATCCCCGCAAGCCCGTTCAGGCCGACGAAGCCGAGGTGGAGGAAAATCCCCGCTCCCGCTCCGCAAAACTGCGGGTGTTTCGCAAGGCATAGCCCTTGCACCGCACGAAAGAAAAAGAGGTAGATAAAAATGGCAGTCAATCCGGTGCACAACGCCGCATATCCATATGAGGATCAGGAATTTGAATACGAGGTGGAGCAGCCCGTACGGCGGCAGCCCCAGCCTCCCCGCCAGCCCGAGCAGCCCCGCAAGCCCGCGCCCCGGCATCATTCCATCAGCCGCGGTGCGGCCATGCGCATGTTGGTTTCCATCGCGCTGATCTGCGCGGTGGCCATTGCCCTGGTGTATGTAAAGGCGCAGATCACCGGCGTGCAGCGCAGCATCAACGAGCTGGAGACCCAGATTTATAACGCCAACCGAGAGCAAAGCGACAAGCTGGAGCAGCTCAGCGAGGCGAAATCTGTCACGGCCATCATGGCGCGCGCGCAGGAGCTGGGCATGGGCTATCCCGAGCAGGATGCCATCACCTATGTGCAGCTGGGCGACAGCACCAGCCCTGCGGCGTCTTTGCAGGGAAACTGACGGGAGAAAAGGAGATAACGGTTGAGCATACCGGGAATCAACAGCAAAAAGCGCCTTCAGTGGCTGCTGCTGGGGTTCACCGCCCTGCTGGCCATACTGGTGCTTTTTCGCGTGGGCTATTGGCAGCTGTGGAAAGCGAGCTGGCTGCAGGAAAAGGCGCTGGACCAGTGGACGGATGAAACGGTGGTAGAGGCCACCCGCGGTTCGGTGTTGGATCGAAACGGGCAGTACCTGGCGCAGAGCGCCAGCTCCTATATGGTCGTGATCCGTCCTAAGATCATACAAACTGCGCAGGCAAAACTGAACAAGGCCGCCGAGGAAAACAACACCACGGCGGCTGATTGTGCATCTCAAGTGGTCACGGCGCTGTGCGATATTCTGGGGCTGGATTACAACACCGTATACGCCAAGGCCACCAACGTCAGCAAATCCGAGCTGCTGATCAAACGGCAGATCAGCCGGGAGCAGCAGCAGCAGATCTCCGACGGGAAGGAAGCCGGCACGCTGACCGGCGTGTACCTCGCCGAGGACAAAACCAGATATTACCCCAACCGCAGCTTTCTGACGCAGGTGCTGGGCTTTACCTCGGTGGACGGGGAAGGGCTGGAAGGCATCGAAGCGCGCTATGACAAATATCTGCGCGGCACAGACGGGGCGGTCATCAGCGAAACCGACGCCAAGCAGGAGGAGCTTCCCTTCAGCGTGGAAACCTACGTTCCCCCCATCGACGGCAACGATGTGGTGCTGACCATTGACTCGGTCATTCAGGGCTTTGCCGAAACGGCAACGGCAAAGTGCGTGGAGGAGCAGAAGGCGGTCAAGGCCACCTGCATCGTGATGGATCCCCGCACGGGCGAGGTTCTGGCCAT
Organism: Eubacteriales bacterium; assembly: GCA_028693155.1. Classification (GTDB taxonomy): domain Bacteria; phylum Bacillota; class Clostridia; order Christensenellales; family UMGS416; genus STF2-111. The sequence continues at coordinate 11,930 of JAQUVY010000020.1, read as the reverse complement.
GGTGAACAAGCCTGACTTTGATAACAACGATCCCCCCAGAACCGACTCGGATCTTTTGCGGAAGCTGGTGCGCAACACCGCCGTGGCCGACGCGTACGAGCCGGGATCCACGTTTAAGGTGGTGACGCTGGCAGCCGCGCTGGATTCCGGAGCCATCAACATGGACTCCACCTTTAACTGCGCGGGCTATTATTTGGTAGACGGGGAGAAGATCAAGTGCTGGAGCAGCCGCGCTCACGGCGTGCAGACGCTGGAGCAGGCGGCGCAGAACTCCTGCAACCCCGCCTTTATGGACATGGCTCTGCGCATGGGGCAGGACAAGTTTTATGAATACCTGTATAACTTCGGCTTAGGCTCCGCCACGGGTATTGATCTGTACGGCGAAGCCGGCGGCATTGTGACCGAACCGCGCTATGTGCGCAATGTAGATCTGGCGCGTATCGGCTTTGGCCACGCCATTGCCGTGACCCCGCTGCAAATGCTCAACTCCGTGTGCACCGCCGTCAACGGCGGCAAGCTTATGCAGCCGTACATGGTAAAAGAGGTGCGGGACACCCAGAGCGGCGCGGCCATCCTGACCAACGATCCCAAGGAGATCCGCCAGGTCATCAGCGAAACGACCAGCGCGCAGGTGCGTCAGGTGCTGACCGCGGTGGTGGATAACGGCAGCGGGCGCAACGGCGCCGTGGCCGGGTACAGCGTGGGCGGGAAAACCGGCACCGCGCAGAAGTACGGGGAAGACGGGCGTGTGCAGCACGATAAGCACGTGGCCTCCTTTGTGGCCTTTGCCCCGGCAAACAATCCCCAGGTCGCCATCCTCCTGGTGGTGGATGAGCCTGACGTCGCCGTGGACTACGGCAGCATTGTGGCGGCGCCTTATGTGGCGCAGATCATGGAGAGCACGTTGAAGTACCTGGGGGTAAAGCCCGACCGGCAGACCCAGGACGGCGACGCTGCGCAGACGGCCGAAGTGCCGGACGTGTCCCAGCGTGAGCTGGAGCAGGCCATCAAGGCTCTGGGCGACAATGGCTTCCAATATCTGGTGGAAGGATACGGCGGGCAGGTGTACAAGCAGATGCCGGCTGCGGGAGCTCAGGCTGTAAAAGGATCGGTGGTTATGCTATACTTGGAGCAGGAAGACGACGCCGGCACCGATAATGAAGTGACCATACCCGATGTAAAGGGGAAAAGTGCGGTGGATGCCTATACCGTGCTGCAAAGCGCGGGGCTGCGCGTCAAGATTCTGGGCACCGGCAACGTGGTTGCCCAGCAGAAGCCTGAGGCGGGCACCGTGGTTGTAAAAAATGACGTGGTGGAGCTGACGTTCCAGCCGGCCGCTGCGCCAAGCGGAGAATAAGGGGAGACCCATTTATAAAACCTGGGAAAAGGGGCTTGCGCCATGAAATTGCAGGATATTATCCAAAACAGCGGTTATCAATGCATTGACGGAAACGTCATGACCGAGATCGGGAACATTACCATCGATTCCCGAAAGGTAAAGCCGGGGGATCTGTATGTGTGTATTCCCGGCACCAAGGTGGACGGCCATGCCTTCGCGCTCAACGCCGTGGAAAACGGAGCGTCGGCGCTGGCGGTGCAGCGCCTGATCCCTGAGCTTAACGTGCCTCAGGTGTTGTTTCATGACTGTCGAGAGGGCTTGGCGCGCATGGCTTCGGCCTGGTACGGCGACGCGGCTCGCCACCTGAGCATCGTGGGCATCACCGGCACCAACGGCAAAACCACCACCACCTATCTCCTTAAGACCATTTTGGAGGAGGCGGGGTATAAGGTGGGGCTGATGGGCACCATCGCCACCATCATCGGCGAGGAGGAGCTGCCTCAGTCGCTGACGACACCCGACCCCATGGACTTTCACAGCGCGCTGGCGCGCATGGCCAAGGCCGGCTGCACCAAAGTGGTGATGGAGGTTTCCGCCCACGCGCTTGCCCTGCGCAAGATGAGCGGGGTGCATTTCGACACGGTGGTCTTTACCAATTTTACCCAGGATCATCTGGACGATTTTAAGACCATGGAGAACTACCGGGCGGCAAAAAAGCTGCTCTTTACCAATGAAATGGCGCGCAGTGCGGTCATCAACACCGACGACCCCACCGGCTTCTTCATGAAAAGCGGCTTTTCGGGGCCGACCATTTGCTACGGCATTGGCGACAACGCAGGAGGGCTTACGGCCACCCAGGTGGTGGTGGAGCCCCACGGCATTTCCTTTGTCATGAATTACAACGGCGAAAGTCAGCCGGTGAAGCTGGGGCTGACCGCTCGGTTCAACGTATACAATGCTCTGGCGGCGGCCGGCGCCGCGCTGCAGCTGGGCGTTGCCCCCCAAACCGTCGCTGCCGCTTTGGCCAAGGTGAGCGGCATGAACGGCCGCATGGAGCGGGTGGAGACGGGGCTGCCCTTTACGACCATCGTGGACTACGCCCATTCGCCGGATTCACTGGAGAACAGCCTGCGCGCCTGCCGTCCGCTGGCCGCGGGAAACCGCGTGATCACGGTGTTTGGCTGCGGGGGAGATCGGGACCGCACCAAGCGCCCCATCATGGGTCGCATTGCTTCGGAGCTGTCGGATTTTTTCGTCATCACATCGGATAATCCCCGCACCGAGCAGCCCGAGAGCATCATTGACATGATCGAGGCGGGGCTGCAGGGCTGCGCCACGCCTTATGTGCGCATTGCCGACCGGGCGGAGGCCATCAAGTGCGCCATGCGCCGCGCTCAACCCGGAGACATCGTGCTGATCGCGGGCAAGGGACACGAAACTTATCAGGATGCGATGGGCGTCAAACGACATTTTGACGATCGGGAAAAGGTGCGCGAAGAAGCCCGCAGCATAAAAAACCAGGGCTAAGGGAGCGGGAGAACATATGCAGAAGATTATCTGGCCGGTGTTGACGGCATTCCTGTTGTGTCTGGCGGTGGGGCCGCTGCTCATCCGAATGCTGCAAAAGCTGAAGTTCGGGCAGACCATTAAGGCCGACGGCCCGCAGTGGCATATGAGCAAGAGCGGCACGCCCACCATGGGCGGCATTATGATCATGGCGGCTTTCATCGTGGCGGCCGCCGTTTTTGTGCCCCATTGGGATTCAAACGTCATTGTGGGCATGGTGTTTATCCTGCTGATCTCGCTGATCGGCTTTCTGGATGACTACATCAGCATCGCGAAAAAGCGCAACGAAGGGCTGACGGTGCGCCAGAAATTCCTGCTGCAGTTTTTGATCTGCGGCGTCGCCGCCGTCTATGCGTATCAGCATATCGGCAGCGCCATCAAGCTGCCTTTTTCCACCGCCATGTGGGATCTGGGCTGGTGCTACATTCCCATCATGACGCTGCTGCTGGTGTTCATGGTGAACAGCTCCAACCTGACCGACGGGCTGGACGGCCTGGCTTCGGGCGTGGGTTTGATCACCTTCGCCAGCTTTACGCTCATCTATTTTTTCATGCAGGGTCTTCCCGGCTCGGAAAATTATATGGTGCTGGCCGCGGCGCTGACCGGTGCCTGCCTGGGCTTCATTCGCTTTAACACCTACCCCGCCCGCGTGTTCATGGGGGACACGGGCTCTCTGGCGCTGGGCGCGGCGCTGTCCTGGCTGGCGCTGGTGGGCAAGATGCCTTTGTGGCTGCCCATCATGGGGCTGACCTATATGTTTTCCAGCATTTCGGTGATGATTCAGGTGATCCACTTTAAGCGCACCGGAAAACGGGTGTTTAAAATGGCACCCATTCATCATCATTTTGAGAAGGAAGGATACCCCGAGACGAAGATCACGGCCATGTATATGATCATTACCGCGGTGCTTTGCCTGATCGGGCTGGCGGCGATCCGCTGAACGGAGGAAATATGGACTGGACGGATAAAAAAGTTTTGGTGGTGGGGATGGCGCGCAGCGGCGTGGCGGCGGCTGCGCTGCTGGCGCGTTTGGGCGCGCGCGTGACCGCGAACGACTCCAAGACGGCGCAGCAGCTGGAGGAGCCGGCCAAGGCGCTGGAAAAGCTGGCGGGCGTGCACACCGCGTTTGGCCAACCCGCGGCCGACCTGCTCAACGGGCAGGAGGCGCTGGTGATCAGCCCCGGAATCCCGGTGGATGCTCCCTTTGTGACGCAGGCCCGGGAAATGGGCATAGAGGTGCTGGGCGAGCTGGAACTGGGCGCGCGGCTGACGGACAAGCCCATCCTTGCCATCACCGGCACCAACGGAAAGACCACCACCACCACGCTGGTTGGCCTTATGATGCAGATGAACGGCCAGCGCACCGGCGTAGTGGGCAACATCGGCGAGCCGCTGTGCGCGCATGTGTGCCGCCCGGACGAGGAGGATGTGTATGTGGCCGAGGTCAGCTCCTTTCAGCTGGAGACGGTGAAGAGCTTCCGCCCCAGCGTGTCGGCCATTTTAAACCTGACGCCCGATCACCTGAACCGCCATTACACCATGGAAAACTATTTGGACGTCAAATGCCGCATTTTTGAAAACCAGAGCGGGGAGGACGTGCTGGTGCTCAACCGCGACGACGAAACGCTGCGCGGCGTGGCGCAGCGGGCGCATTGCCGCGTGGCCTGGTTCAGCATCCGCGAAGAGGTGGACGAGGGCTGCTTTGTGCGCGACGGACGCATTGTGGTGCGCCGGGATGGCCAAGAGCAGGTGCTGTGCCGCGCCGACGAGGTGCGCATCCCCGGGCCGCACAACCTTTCCAACGCGCTGGCGGCGTCGGCCTGCGCGCTGTACGCGGGCGCGTCCCCTAAGGCCGTGCGGCACTCCCTGGCCACCTTTGAAGGCGTGGAGCACCGGCTGGAGTTTGTGGAGAGCATTCGCGGCGTCCGCTTTATCAACGATTCCAAGGGTACCAATCCCGATTCGACCATCAAGGCGGTGGAGGCGATGACGCTGCCCACCGTTTTGATCGCCGGAGGATACGATAAAAAGACGGGCTTTGCCGAGCTGATGGCCAAGCTGCCGGGCAGCCGTATTGTGGGGCTGGTGGTGCTGGGGCAGACGGCTGACGAGCTGGAGCGGGATGCGCGCGCGGTGGGCTTTTCACCGGTGCGCCGGGCGGAAGGCTTCCGCCAGGCCGTTTTGATGGCATATGAGATGGCACATACCGGATATAATGTATTGCTGTCGCCCGCCTGTGCGTCTTTTGATATGTTCCGGGACTATGAAGAGCGCGGCCGGGTGTTCAAGGATCTTGTGGCCGAGTTGGCCAGAGGCAAGGAGTAACATGCCAAAACGGAACCGGATGGACTATATTATGCTGGTCTGCTGCCTGGGCCTGGTCATTTTCGGCCTGGTGATGGTGTTTTCGGCCAGCTATTATACCTCCCAGAGCAAGGGCGGCAATGGCACCTACTTTTTGATCAAGCAAATAACGGGTGCGGCGCTGGGCGTGGGCGTGTTGCTGGTGTGCGCGTTTGTCCCCGTTAAGTGGTTTGACAACCTTGCGATCCCGGGTTTTCTTATTGTGGTGAGCATCGGCCTGCTGATTTGGGCGCTGACCAAGGACGCGGTCAACGGCGCCAAGCGCTGGGTGGAAATTGCCGGGCAGAGCGTGCAGCCGTCGGAAATCGGCCGGGTGGCGGTGATGTATTTTACCGCGGTGTGGCTTTCCCGCCATCAGGACGACTTCAAAAGCCGCGTGCCCCGGCGCTTTTTCCTGGCCATTTTGCCGCCCTTGGCGGTGGTGCTGGTTATTTTTCTGCTCATTATTTTGGGCAGCAATCTGTCCATGGCGGCCAGTACGTTGATTTTGTTTATGCTGATGCTGGTTGTCGGCGGCATCAACGGGAAGGCTTTTGGTATGCTCAGCGGAGCGGGCGGCGTGGCCGTGGTGCTGCTGGCGGTGCTGGAGCCGTACCGCCTGAAGCGGATGCTCATCTTCACCGACCCCTTTAAGGACCCGCAAAAGACCGGCTATCAGCTGGTGCAGTCGCTTTACGCGCTGGGCTCGGGCGGCTTGTTTGGGGTGGGGCTGGGCAACAGCCGCCAGAAGTATCTCTACCTTCCTTACAGCGAATCGGACTTTATCCTTTCCATCATCGGGGAGGAGTTCGGCTTTGTGGGCATGATCATTCTGATGATCGTATTCTGGATCTTTATCTGGCGGGGGTTTGTCACGGCGCTGCGCGCGCCCGACGCGTTTATGATGCTGATGGCCACGGGCATTGTGGCGCTGGTGGCGATCCAGCTCATCATCAACGTGGCGGTCATCACCGCCTCCATGCCGCCCACCGGCGTGCCGCTGCCCTTTATCAGCGCCGGCAACAGCTCGCTGATCGTGTTCATGGCGGCTACGGGCATTTTGCTGAATATTTCTCGCTACAGCCACAGCGCCTGACGCGCTCACCATACCTCCCCCAAAGGCATAAGATGTTAGTGCTATCTTATGGGATGGGGGAGGTTCGTCATGACCGGCGGTTTTGTGGTGGAGGGCGGAAGACGGCTTTGCGGGGATGTGACCGTAAAGGGTGCAAAGAATGCGGTGCTGCCGCTGCTGGCGGCTGCGCTGATGGCAGAGGATGAAGTTGTGCTGGAGGGTTGCCCGCGTCTGATGGATGTGGAAAACATGGCGGGCATTTTGCGCGGGCTGGGCTGCCGGGTGCGCCGACAGGGAGACTGCCTGACGGTAGATCCCAGAAGCGCGGATTGTTTTGAAATGCCCGAGCGTCTCTCCGGTGAGCTTCGATCCTCTATTTTTTTGCTGGGCCCCATTTTGGGGCGGTTCGGGCAGGCGGTGTGCTCCTATCCCGGCGGCTGCGAGATCGGCCTGCGCCCCATAGATCTGCATCTGTCCGGCCTGCGCGCGCTCAACGCGTCCATAGAGGAGGCACACGGCCGGATCAACTGCCTGCCCAGCGTTTTGATCGGCGCGCCCATCCATCTGGATTATCCCAGCGTGGGGGCCACGGAAAACATTATGATGGCGGCGGCCAAGGCCAGAGGCGTTACCACCATCACCAACCCGGCCAAAGAGCCGGAGATCGCCGATCTGCAGGATTTTCTCAACGCCATGGGTGCGCGGGTGAGCGGGGCGGGAAGCGACCATATCACCATAGAGGGGGTAAAGCGCCTGGGGGGCACGGTTTATCGCCCCATCACCGACCGCATCGCCGCCGGAACCTATTTGGCGGCTGCCGCCATGACCGCAGGCGACGTGACGGTAAAGAACATACAGCCCCGCCACATTGCAGCCATCACGGCCAAGCTGACCGAGACGGGCTGCCGCCTGGACAGCACGGAGACGTCGGTGCGTCTGCGCGCGCCTGCGCGCCTGCGCGCCCCTCAACGGCTGGAGACCCTGCCGTACCCCGGCTTTCCCACGGATATGCAGGCGCAGATGTTTGCGCTGGCCTGCATCGCCAAAGGCACCACCATCATTCAGGAGAACGTGTTTGAAAGCCGGTATCGCCACGCGGCCGAGCTGACGCGCATGGGGGCGGATGTCACCATTCGCGACCGCCTAGCCATCATCACCGGCGTGGATGAGCTGACCGGCGCGGAGGTGCAGGCGGGGGACCTTCGGGGCGGGGCGGCGCTGGTGCTGGCGGGTCTGGTCGCCCAGGGCACCACCACCGTGCAGGGCGCCGGGTATATCGACAGGGGATATGAGCGCCTGGAGGAAGTGCTGGGCAGCCTGGGAGCAAATATTCGAAAGTTTTGACGCAGAGCAAAAAAAGCGGTATCATAATGCACATCTCACACAGGAGAAACGAAAGGGAATATGCCGGACAACCAGAAGAAACGACCTGCCGGAACGGTCGTGGATATTCGGGAATATCAGCGCAGGCGTGACCGTGCGCGGCGCGAGCCTGCCGGGGAACCGCGGCGCCGCCCGGCGCCGCCTCCCGGGCAGCGCAAAAAGCGCCGTCCCCGCCGCAGGCTGCGCTATGCCCGGCTTTACATTATTTTCGGGGTGATCCTGCTGCTGGCGGTGGGCGTGTTGGTGAGCATGGATGTGTTTTGCGTTCGCCAAATCGACGTGCAGGGCGAGTATTCCATGGCGCAGGAGGATATTTTGGCCAAAGCCGGTCTGACCGTGGGGGAGAACTTACTCAAGGTCAGGGCTGCCGGCGTGCGCGCCGGGATAGAAACCGACCCGCTGCTGAAATATGTTTCCCTAAAGTGGAATTTCCCGGATAAGCTTGTGCTGACCGTGCAGCAAAGGCAGCCCTTTGCGGCAATTTCCTACCTGGGAACGTTCATCATCATCGACGAAGAGTGCCGCGTGCTGGATACGCGCAGCGAGCTGCCCTCGGGGCAGTATCCCATGCTGTCGGGCGTGAACGTGACCGGCTATGAAGCCGGGCAGGTGCTGGAAGTGGAGGAAAGTGCCAAGCGCACGCTTTACTGCAATTTGGCGCAGGCCGTAAAAATGGCCGGCCTTTCCGGCGAACTGGCGGAGATCAATCTGCAGGACGCCGGCGATATTACCCTGCTCACCCGGGAGGGGATCGTGGCAGAGCTGGGGAACGGCAGACAGCTGGAGGAGAAGTGCGCGTGGATCGCCGCCGCGCTGCCCCAGCTGCGCACCCAGGGCAAGACCGGCGGCACCCTTTATGCGACCGGCGGCAACGGCGCGGTGTATTCCCCCTCGGCGGTGCAGACGCCCCAGCCCACACAGACACCTCAGCCCACGCCGGCGCCCGAGAGCTCGCCCAGCCCCACCCCGGGACAGCAATGACGCGCACACGGCGATTATCGCTGCAAAAAGTGAAAAGAATTTGTTAATTCGCAAGGCAAATACGCCAAAAAAGGTTTACTTTAAGCGGAATATTTGGTAACTTATATATGATATACAAACGATAGGATGGATCAGCCGTAGGAGGCCCTCCCGTTGGTTTGCGTATCGGGAGGTTCTCGTATGGCACAGGCGGTTGCGGCCGTCGATTTCGGCACATCAAATATTTCCATTGTGGCCGGCCGCACTGAGATGTCCGGTTCTCTTTTGGTCACCGGCACGGGCGTGGTTCCCTATGCGGGGTTTCGCGAGTGCGAGTGGCTGGATTGGCCGGGTGTAAAAGAGGCGCTGATGCTGGCCCGCAAGGATGCCCAGATGAAGGGCAACCCCCGGGTGAAGGATCTGTACGTTTCTGTGCCGGGTGAGTTTATTCGCACCACCTTTTGCCGCACGGAGGTCACAGTGCGCGGCAAGATCACAGCCGAGCACATTGCGGCTCTGGTGGAGGATCAGGAGGCGTATTACCAGCCTCAGGGGTATGTTTCGCTGCACCGCACGCCCATCTATTATCTGGTGGACGGAGCGACCCGCGTCAAGTCGCCGCTGGGGGAAACTTGCACGGTGCTGGAAGCGTGGGTGTCCCATGTCATCGCCGACCAGGCGTTTATCTACAGCGTAGATGAGCTGCTGGAATCGGTGGGTCTGGGCGTGTTGGGATATGTGGCCGGGCCGGTCGCCTTGGGATACCATGTGCGCACGCACAGCGGGAGCCCGAAAACCGCGGTGGTCATTGATGCGGGGCATTACTCCACGGATGTCATGGTGGCAGAGGGAAGCGGCATCGTCTTCCACACCAATATCCCCGTGGGCGGTGTGGATCTGACCAATGACATCATTCGTATTACGGATATGAACTTTGAGGATGCGGAGTCGCTCAAACGGCAGTCGCTGTCTCCCGGTTCGGGAGGGCGGGTTTTGCCGCAGAGCGTGCTGGAAGAGGTTCGCTACGCGATGGAGACCCGGGTGGTGTCGCTGATGAACCGGATCCTGCGGGCGCTGGATGACGCCGGATTTGTTTGGGAGGATACCACGCAGGTCTATCTGACCGGCGGCGGGCTGTCTTCGCCCAGAGATCTGAAGGATATCATCACCGCCATGCTCAGCAGAAATGTAAAGACATTTACGCCCACGGCAAATGTGCTCATGCCCCAAAGCGCGGGCACGGCGCTGGCGGTGTTGGATTATGCGGTGTCCCTTTCCCGCGCAAGATACGGGAGCGGCCTGCAGGGATTGTTCCGAAAACTGCTGGGCGGTTAAGCCGCCGCAGCAAGAAAATACAGATTTTTACCAGGCATAGGCATGGGAGCAAATGCATTGTGCCATACTAAGGATACGAGGAGGAAGTATCGTGCTGGAGTTTGATATTGATGTTGCACAGTTCGCCCAGATAAAGGTTGTAGGCGTAGGCGGCGCAGGAAACAACGCCTTGAACCGCATGATCGAATCGGGGCTCAAGGGCGTGGAGTTTATCGCGATGAACACGGATAAACAGGCGCTGATGCTTTCCAAGGCCAATCAAAAGATTCAGATCGGCGAGAAGATCACCAAGGGCCTGGGGGCCGGCGCCAATCCGGATTTCGGTATGAAGGCCGCTGAGGAAAGCCGCGAAGAGATCGCCCAGAATATTAAGGGAGCGGATCTGGTATTCGTGACCGCGGGCATGGGCGGCGGCACCGGCACGGGCGGTGCGCCTGTGGTGGCGGATGTGGCCAGGGAGATGGGCATTTTGACCATCGGCGTGGTGACCAAGCCCTTTACCTTTGAAGGCCGTCCGCGCATGAAGAACGCCGAGAAGGGCATTAAAGAGCTGGAAAGCAAGGTCGATACGCTGGTTGTGATCCCCAACGACCGTCTGCTGAGCACGGTGGGAAAGGGTACCTCCCTGCTGGAAGCCTTCCGCGTGGCCGATGATGTGCTGCGCCAGGGCATTCAGGGAATTTCCGATTTGATTTCTCAGCCCAGTCTGATCAACCTGGACTTTGCCGATGTGCGCGCCACCATGAAGGAACGCGGCATGGCGCATATGGGCATCGGTCTGGCCGCGGGAGAAAACCGCGCGGTCGAGGCGGCGCGTCAGGCCATTTCCAGCCCGCTGCTGGAAACCACCATTGACGGCGCCAAGGCTGTTTTGATCAACATCACCGGCGACCCCAGCCTGGGGCTGCTGGAGATCGAGGAGGCCGCCTCTCTGGTGGCCAAATCGGTAGATCCCGAGGCCAACATCATCTTTGGCGCGGGGATTGACGAGGATCTGCAGGATCAGGTGCGCATCACGGTGATCGCGACGGGCTTCGCTCCGGTGAGCCGCCCGCAGGTAAAGCCGCCCATGCGCTCCACGCTGGATGATTCCCAGCCGCGCACCTCGCGTTTCAGCGAACCTGCGGAAACGTCCTACTCTGCTCCGGAGCCTCAGATTCGCCGCGCATCCAGCATGAACGATGAGCTGCGCGACATGCGTCGTCAAGACGATAGCGCGTCCTACGCGCCCCGCCGCCAGGACGACAGCGCGACCTACGCGCCCCGCCGTCAGGACGACAGCGCGGCTTACGCGCCTCGCCGTCAGGACGACGGCATGAGCGGCACCTATGCCCGGCGCAGCGATGTGTTTGACGAGCCCATGAATCGGCCCCGTCCCACCTATCGCTCCGCGTCCAGCGATGATATGCCCACCTCCTACTACACGCCCCAGCGCGACGCCGAGCCGCAGGAACCGGCTCCCCGCGCCGATGACGACCGCGTGCCGCCGCCGCCGCGCTCTTCGGTGACCGCCGATGAAGAAGAGTTGGATGTGCCGCAGTTTTTGAAGCGCCGTCGTCCCTAAGCCACTTGAAATCAAACGGGAAAAGCACGCTTTTCCCGTTTTGTTTTTTGCCGTGTGAAATGCACGGCCAATGCAGGAGAGGAGAAATCAAGCATGTCTATTTTATCTTATGCTACCGGCATCCAGCACATCGGCATTCCCACCGCCGACATGGCCAAAACCTTAGCGTTTTATCAGGACCTGGGGTTTGAAATTGCCTGGCAGACCCAGAACAAAAAGGTGGCGTTCCTGAAGTTTGCCAATGTGGTCATCGAGACGTATGAATCGCCCGCCGCCGCCGGACACCCCGGCGCCATCGAGCACATCGCGCTGGACGTGACCGATGTGGACGCGGCCTACGCGGTGGCCAAAGAAAAAGGTTATGA
>JAQUVY010000124.1 GCA_028693155.1 Eubacteriales bacterium | reverse complement strand
ATGCGGCGCGATGTGGTCATTCTCGATTTGGCCAGCGCGCCCTATGGTGTGGATCTGGACGCGGCGCGGGAAATGAAAATGGACGCGGCGGCTTATCCCAGTCTGCCCGGGAAAATGTTCCCCCGCTGCGCCGCCCAATGGATCGAAAAGCAGGTCGTTCCCCTGCTGGAAGGGTGATCGTATGGATTTGAACGGAAAACGCATCTCTTTTGGCGTCACCGGCTCTTTTTGCACCATTGGGGAGGTGCTGCCTGCCATGCAGGCGCTTATCGAAGCCGGGGCGCAGGTGTTCCCCATTTTTTCTCCCGCGGTGGGACACGCGCTTTTTTAAGGCGGATGAGCTGCGCGCGCGCGTAACGGAGCTGTGCGGGCGCGAACCTTGGTGCACAGTGCCCGAGGTGGAGCCCATCGGCCCCAAGCACCTGCTGGATGTGATGCTCATCGCGCCCTGCACGGGCAATACCATGGGCAAAATGGCGGCGGGGATCGTAGATACGCCGGTGCTCATGGCGGCCAAGTCTCACCTGCGCAACGCCGGTCCCGTTGTGCTGGCCATCTCCACCAACGATGGGCTGGGCGGCAGCGCCCGCAACATTGGCGCCCTCATGGATAAAAAGCACCTCTATATGGATCCCTATACACAGGACGATCCGGTCAAGAAGCCGAACTCGTTGGTGGCGCGCATGGAACTGATCCCCCAGACCTGCGCGTTGGCGCTGGAGGGAAAACAGCTTCAACCGCTGTTGTATCGCGGCGTAAATTAAGCTAAAATAATACGCGTGCGGTTTGCGCGTAAATTCTGGAGCGTGAAAGGATGCGGCAGGAAGATCTTTGCTGCGCAAGAGATATGCAGATTATTATTCAAAAGTTCGGCGGCACCTCGGTGCGCAACCGGGAAAACCGGCTGAAAGCCGTAGCAAAAGTAATTCAGGCAAAAAAGAGCGGGTATTCCCCGGTGGTTGTGGTGTCGGCAATGGGGCGCTTGGGTGAGCCCTACGCCACGGACAGCCTGATCGCGGCGATGAAGGAGCAGATCGGGGGAGAAATGAACGCGCGGGAGCAGGACATGGTCATGTCCTGCGGGGAGACGCTGTCGGCGGCGGTCATGGCCTCCATGCTGGAGGCGCAGGGCTATGCCGCCCGCGCGCTGACCGGGGGGCAGGCCGGGCTATACACCGACGAGCGCTTCGGCAGCGCCAACGTGGAGCATCCCCAGCCCGAGCGCCTGCGCGCCCTGCTGGCCGAGGGGATCATTCCGGTGGTGGCGGGCTTTCAGGGGGTCACCCGAGACGCAGAGATCACCACGCTGGGGCGGGGGGGCAGCGATACCACCGCGGCGGTGCTGGGCGTCATGCTGCGCGCGGAGATGACAGAGATCTATACCGACGTGGATGGGATCATGACGGCTGACCCGGCCATTTTACCCGAGGCGCGGGTGCTCAGCGGCGTGAGCTATTCCGAGGTGTTTCAAATGGCGGATAACGGCGCCAAGGTGATCCATCCCAAGGCGGTGGAGATCTCCATGCGGGGCAACATTCCGCTGGTCATTCGCAACACCTTTAACGACAAGCCCGGCACCCGCATCACCAACGACCAGCAAAACGGGTTGGATGTGCTGGTCAGCGTGGCGCACGATGCCAACCGGGCGCAGATCGTGGCGGAGATGGAGCGGCCGGGGGAAGAAGCCGAGGTGCTGCGGCGATTGGCCGACGAGCAGATCAGCATCGACCTGATCAACATTTTCCCGCAGAAGCTGCTCTTTACCATTGACCAGAGGCTGCTGCCCAAGGCCAGGGCCGTACTGGAGGCCATGCAGGTGCGCCACAGCGTGCGGGCGGACTGCTGCAAGATCTCCGCCATCGGCAGCGCCATGCACGGCGTGCCCGGCGTGACGGCTCGCATTTTGCAGGCACTGGCGCGCAGCGGCGTGTCGGTGCTGCAAAGCGCGGATTCGCACATGACGATCTGCTGCCTCATCGACGCTTCGCAGACGGCTTTGGCGGTGCGGGCGCTGCACGGCGAATTTCATTTGGAGCGGGCGCAGTAACCCCATCTATACCGAGGAAGAAAGGCAATTTTATGGCGTTTCATATTGTACTGGTGGAGCCGGAGATCCCACAAAACACCGGCAACATCGCCCGCACCTGCGCGGTGACGGGCGCTGTGCTTCATCTGGTGGGACCTCTGGGCTTCGCCATAGACGACCGGCAACTCAAGCGAGCGGGGCTGGATTACTGGCATCTGCTGGACATCCGTCAATACGACAGCTTTGACGAGTTCGCGGGCAAAAATCCCGGCCGCTATTATTACCTGAGTACCAAGTCGCAGAAAAATTATTCCGAGGTGTCCTATCAGGACGGGGATTATTTGATTTTCGGCCGGGAGACCCGGGGCTTGCCGGAAAAGCTGCTGCATGACCATTATGACTCGTGTGTGCGCATTCCCATGATGGGGGAGGCGCGCTCGTTGAATCTGTCCAACGCCGTGGCCATCGTGGTTTATGAAGCGCTGCGCCAGCAGGGCTTTGCCGGGATGCAGACCGCCGGCGCCCTGCGGGAGTACTGACGAGATGGATGCGATCAAGCAGGTCATCATTCTGGTTCTCATCATGGGGGTGGGCTTTTTGGCCGCCCGCATCAAAATCATCAACGCGGATACCCGCTCCCGGCTCTCTGAGCTGCTGCTGCTCATCTGCACGCCCATGCAGGTGCTGGTGTCGTTTCAGATGGACTACACGGCGGAGCTGGCGGTGCAGCTGGGCGTGCTGGCAGTGATCGGCACGGTCGCCTTTGGCATGGCGGCGGGCATGGGCGCGCTGCTGTGGCGCAAAAAAGAGGATTCTCGGCGCAGGGTGCTGTGGTTTGCCACCATGTGCAGCAACTGCGGGTTTATGGGCATCCCCGTGCTCAAGGGCGTGTTCGGCGACGTGGGTGTCATGTATGCGTCCATCTTTGTACTGATCTTTACCGTGTATAACTGGACGCTGGGCGTGTACATCATGGGGGTAAAGGGGAGCAGCTGGAAAAACATCGTGCTGCAGCCCGGGCTGCTGGCGTGCGTGGCGGGCGTGGCGCTGTTTTTTACCCGCGTGCGTTTGCCCGACGTGCTCAATCAGGTGCTGGAGAGCGTGGGCAACATGACCACACCGCTGGCCATGATCGTCATCGGCTCTCTGATTGCCGAAATGGACATGAAGGGCATGTTCGGAGACGGAGATGTGTGGTGGGCGATGCTGGTGCGGCTGATCGTACTGCCGGGGCTTACCTGCCTGGTGCTGAAGCTGCTGGGTCTGCCCCATACGTTGGTCAAGGCCTCCGTGCTGATCATGGGAATGCCCATCGCCACCAACACGGTGCTTTTTGCCACGCGCTATGACCGGGCACCTCATTTGGCAGGGTCGCTGGTGGTCAGCAGCACGATTTTTTCCATGGGCACTTTGGCGCTTTGGATGGCGATTCTGTAAAACGCGGGGCAAAAACTTTTTCCTGCAAAAAGCGCTTTTGCGCTTTTTTTGCGTTTGTGTCCTATTTTTACGTTGAACGGGGCAATTTCATCTGAATTTGTTTGCTACGCCCCGAATACTTCCCATAGAATTTATACATATTGTCTCAAATATTTGCTATTTACAATTTGGATACAACTGTAAAAACAGCAAAATAGTATAATAAACACAGCAAATTCTCAGGGAGGACGACAACAATGAAAAGACGCACCTTCACCTGGCTGGCGGCTCTGATGATGCTGCTGGTGGCCGCAATGGGGAGTGGCTGCCAGTACCTGCTGCCTGAAGAGGAAGAACCTCTGGCACCCCCGCTGGTTGAGGCTAAGGAAGTGACCTACCGCACGGTCACCGCTGGCAAGGTTGAACTCTTGGAAAAATATGAGACCAAAAACGCCCGCGCGGGCGCGGCTACTCAGGCCAGCCTTTATTTCGACTATTCCGGCGGCCGCATTGACGAAGTGAAGGTGAAAAGCGGCGACACGGTTAAAAAGGGCGATACGCTGGTCACGCTGAACGTGGGCGATCTGAAATATGAGATCGACCGCGCCTATTACGCGCTGCAAAGGGCGCGGCTCACCGTGCAGCAGATAGAGGCCGATCCCAACGCCAACGCCATTGAGCTGGAAAAGGCCAAGCTGGAAGAAAAGACCTGCGCCAGCGTCTACAGCCAGCTGAGCAATAAACGGAAAAACTCATCCCTGGTTTCGCCCATCGACGGCGTGGTGACCTATGTTACCACCGCCAAGGCCGGCGAATATGTGGAGGCTTATACGCCGCTGGTCACCGTGGCCGACCAAAGCCAAATGGTACTGACCTTTGAGGACAGCACCGGCAGCAACATCTTCAAAACCGGCATGGCCGTCGAGCTGACCTACAAGAACAATACCTATGCGGGCAGTATTACCTCCGCACCCTTTGACCGCCCGCAGGAAGTGCCCTCCAACCAGAAGGGTACGGTTTTTGTCGGCTGTGGGGCCGACCTGATGGCCGTGCTGCAGCCGGGAGACGAGGTTAAGGTGAAGGCTGTGCTGGAAAGCCGCACCGACGTGCTGGCTGTGCCGCGCAACGTCATTCTCACCAGCGGTACCCGCCGTTTCGTACAGATCGTGGAGGACGGGCTCAAGGTGGAGCGCGACGTCAAGGTGGGTCTGGAGACCTCTACCTATTCCGAGATCCTGGAAGGCCTGTCCGAGGGGGATATGGTCATAGTTCACTAAAAAGGAGGAGACCAGAGTGTTCTTTCTCGTTTTAAGAAAGATATGGAACAACAAGTGGATGATGGCTTGTTTGTTGCTGGGCTCTATCCTTGCGGTGGCCATGGTGGCAAGCATTCCGCTGTACACGGATGGAATCCTGCAGCGGATGATCGTCAAGGATATGGAGGCGTATCAGGAGAAGACCGGGTATTATCCCGGCAGATACCTGGCACGCTATTGCGAGCAGCGCGTTTCCGAGGGGCAAAGCCGCGTTTCCAACTATAAATACATGGATGAGTTTTTCCAGAACCGGGTGCCCGATGAGCTGGATCTGGATTATCTGACGCGTGTCAAGCGCCTGGGCATGGACTACATGAAGGCTACGCCCCAGGGGGAGGACACCGCGGATCCCATCTATGTCGGCCTGTTCGGCATGGAAAACTTTGAAGACAACATCGAGCTGACCTATGGCGAGATGCCTGCCTCCGAGCCGGTAGACGGGGTGTATGAGGTGCTCATTACCCTGGCCGGGCAAAATTCCACCGGGCTGCGCCTGGGGCAGGTGTACCGGGTGCATGACAACACCAATCAGCTTGCCGAGGACATCCTGGTGAAGCCGGTAGGGATCTACCAGCGCAAGGATGTGGGCACGGCCTATTGGTACGACCTGGAATCGCGAAACGACAGCGCCATGTTCCTGAATTATGACCTGTTTGTCAGCGATCTGGTGGAGCAGCGAAATGCCCTTACCTCCTGCGAGTGGTATTCCGCTATCGATTACAGCAGCATCAAGATCGATCGCCTGACTGCCATCGAGAACGCCATTAAAGAGCAGATCTCCTGGTTCACCCAGTACAAAGACACGGAAATGAACTTTCCTGCCATGTCGGTGCTGGAGGAGTACAGCAGCCGGGAGGTTCAGCTGCGCACCATGCTGTGGGTGCTGCAGGCTCCCATTCTGATTTTGCTGGCGTTCTATATGTTCATGGTATCTCAGCTGATCGTGGAGAACGATAAGAATGAGATCGCCGTGCTGAAGAGCCGCGGTGCCAGCAGCGGACAGATTTTCCGCAAATATCTGCTGCAAAGTGCGCTGCTCAGCGGCATTTCCGTGGCAGTGGGTCCCTTTGCGGCCTTTGGCATCTGCCGTCTGCTGGGCGCTTCCAATGGTTTCCTGGAGTTTGTGGGGCGCACCGCGCTGCCCCTGCAGATCCGCTCGGGTGCCATCCTCTATTCGCTGACCGCGGGGCTGTTCACCATTTTGATGATGATGATCCCGGCCATGAAGGCGACCCGCATCACCGTGGTGGAGCATAAGCAGAAGGCTGCCCGCCGCTGGAG
>JAQUVY010000123.1 GCA_028693155.1 Eubacteriales bacterium | reverse complement strand
GTCCCCGGCGCAGGTCGCGTCGGATCCGCCAGCGGGCGAAAAGCCCGGTGCGGCGGCGGCCGTCCTGAATTTCAAAAAGCTCCGCGTCCAGCACGGCGGCCAGCGTTTGGGCGGCCTGCCGGGTCATGCCGGTGCGCGAGTAATAAGCCACAAGTGTTCGCATATGGTTCCCTTCTGCAAGTTGTATGTCTTTTAATGATACACCATAAGCCCCCGGGTGAAAAGCGAAAATGCAGCCGGCGTATATTTACGCAGGCGAGGAAATGGTGTATGATAATTTAACTGTTATTATGGAGAGAAAGCGCGATTTTCGGCCGAAAATGCGCCTGAGGAAGCAAGATGAGCAAACACGGACTGCGGGAGCGACTGCTGGCGAACCCTTTGTGGAACACCCTGCTGACCTTGCGCGGGAACGCCAGAGCCTGCCTGTATCTGGAGCCGCTGTGGGGCATCCCCTACAACCTTTACGCTCCTTTTGCCACGCTGTATATGTACGAGCTGGGCGTAAAGGATGTGCAGATCGGCACCCTGCTGTCGGTGGGGATGCTGATGCAGGTGTTCAGCTCGCTTTTGGGCGGCGTGCTTACCGACAAGCTGGGCAGACGGCGCACCACGGTTATTTTTGATCTCATTTCGTGGTCCATCACCTGCTTTATCTGGGCCTTTGCCCAGAATTATTGGTGGTTTTTGGCCGCCGCCGTGTTCAACAGCATGTGGCAGATCACCAACATCTCCTGGACCTGCCTGCTGGTGGAGGATACGGATCAGAGCAAGCTGGTCAATATTTATACCTGGCTGAGCATCTCCGGGCTGCTGGCGGTGTTTTTTGCGCCCCTGTCCTCTTTGCTGGTGGGGCGATACGACGTGGTGACGGTGGTGCGGGGGCTGTATCTGTTCGCGGCCGTTTCCATGACGGCCAAGTTTGTGATCCTGTACTTCGTGGGCACGGAGACCGGGCAGGGGACAAAGCGGCTGGAAGAGACAAAAAATGTCTCCATCTGGCGGATGCTGGCGGAGTATAAGGACGTGCTGCTTCAGATGCTGCGCAACCGCACCACCGTGCTGGTGGTGGCGTTCATGGTGCTGGCCAACATCTGGACCGTGCCCATCAACAATTTTTTTGCGCTTTATGTCACGCAGGATCTGGCCATCGCCGACTCCTGGATTCCTCTGTTTCCCATGATCCGCGCGGCGCTGATGCTGGTCATTTTGCTGGGACTGCAAAACTGGCTCAACCGCCTGCCCTTCCGGCCGGTGATGCTGTGCGGGCTGGGGATCTATATCGTCAGCCATTTGCTGCTCATCTTTTGCCCGGCAAAGAACCTGCCCATGCTCTTTGGCTATGTGCTGGCCGAGGCGCTGGCCTACGCGCTGGTCATTCCGCGAAAGGAGTCCATGACCATCTGGTTTGTGGATGAGAAGCAGCGCGCCCGCATGAACGCGCTCATCTACGTGCTCATGATCGGGTTGACCTCTCCTTTTGCCTGGCTGATCGGCGAACTGTCCGCGCTGGACAGACGCCTGCCCTTCGCGTTTAACATTGTTCTTTTTCTTGTCTGCATCGTGCTCATTACCGCGTCGAAAACGCTGAATGCGTCGATCACGGCGAAAACGGAGGAATGATATGGAAAAGACGATTTTATCCATTTTGGTGAGCAACCAGCCCGGCGTGCTGCACCGTGTATCGGGCATGTTTTTGCGCCGGGGCTACAACATCGACAACCTGACCGTCAGCACAACCGTAGACCCGCAGGTATCCCGTATCACCGCCGTGGTCACCGCCGATGACGCCGTGGTGGATCAGATGATCCGCCAGGTGGAGAAGCTGTACGACGTGCAGGGCGTGCGCCGCTTGAGCCTGCAGGACAGCATCCGCAGCGAGCTGGCGCTGGTCAAGCTGCGCAACGACGGCCGCTCCCGGCAGATCGTGGACGCCGTCAAGCATTTTCACGGCGCGGTGGTGGACTTAAGCGCCCACAGCATCACCGCCGAGATCATCGGTTCGCAGGAGGAGATCGACGACTTCCTGGCACAAGCCATGCCTTTTGGCATTCTGGAGATGGCGCGCACAGGCCTTGTGGCGCTGGAGCGCGGCGACGCGACCCTGCAATAGGGAAAGGAGCGAATATGAGCAGAAACATTCGCATTTTTGACACGACCCTGCGCGACGGAGAACAGGCGCCGGGCTGCAGCATGAACCTTGACGAAAAGCTGGAGCTGGCGCATATGCTGGAGGCGCTGAAGGTGGACGCGGTGGAGGCGGGCTTCGCCGTGGCCTCGCCCGGCGACTTTGAGTCGGTGCGGCAGATCGCCCTGCGGTTGAAAAACACGGCGGTGGCGTCGCTGTGCCGCGCCGTGCCGGGCGATGTGGAGACGGGCTGGGAGGCCGTAAAGGGCGCTGCCCATCCCATGCTGCACGTTTTCATCGCCACCAGCGACGTACACATGAAATATAAGCTGAAAATGCCCCCCGAGCGGGTGTTGGAGCTGACGGGCGAGATGGTGCGCAAGGCGCGTGGGCTGTGCGGGGAGGTGGAGTTTTCCGCCGAGGACGCCACGCGCAGCGACCGGGCGTTCCTTTGCCGGGTGCTGGACGCGGCGGCAAAGGCCGGCGCTTCCACCATCAACGTACCCGATACGGTGGGCTATGCCACGCCCACCGAAATGGCACAGCTGATCGCATATTTGCGGGAGAATATGGAATATGCCCACAAGGTGCGCTTTTCGGTGCACTGCCACAACGACCTGGGCATGGCGGTGGCCAATTCCCTCTCGGCCGTGCAGGCGGGGGTGGATCAGGTGGAGTGCACGCTGGGCGGCATCGGAGAGCGCGCCGGCAACGCCTCGCTGGAGGAGATCGTGATGGCGCTGCGCACCCGCGGGGATTATTTCGGCGCGGGCTGCGGGGTGGATACGCGGCAGCTTTTCCCCGCCTGCAATATGGTCAGCCGCTTCATCGGGCAGCATATCCCGGCCAACAAGCCCATCGTGGGGGCCAACGCCTTTGCCCATGAGTCAGGCATTCATATGCACGGCGTGATGAGCAACCGCAACACCTATGAGATCATGAAGCC
Organism: Eubacteriales bacterium; assembly: GCA_028693155.1. Classification (GTDB taxonomy): domain Bacteria; phylum Bacillota; class Clostridia; order Christensenellales; family UMGS416; genus STF2-111. The sequence goes on along the minus strand of JAQUVY010000123.1, from coordinate 2,998 downwards.
CGAGGACATCGGCATCACCCAGAACACCATGGTCATCGGCAAGCATTCGGGCAAGCACGCCATTGAGGAGTATGTCCGGCAGATGGGCATGGAGATGGATGCGGCGCAGTTGGCTAATTTGACCGAGGAGATCAAACGCCTGGCGGACGTGAAAAACAGCGTGGATCGGCGGGATGTGGAGGCGCTGATCGCCGCCCACCGCCAGCCCGAATACGAAGATTACGCGCTGCAAAGATTTATCGTAAACAGCGGCACCAGCATTCCCGCCACCTCGGTGGTGCAGGTGACCCATCATGAGCAGGAGATGAAGGAGGTCTCCATGGGAGACGGACCCATCGACGCGGCTTTCGGCGCCATCAACCGCCTCACCGGCCGGGACTTTGCGCTGGAGAGCTATCGCATCCAATCGGCCACCGAGGGCGGCGACGCGCTGGGCGTGGTGGATGTGCGCATTCGGGACGGGGAGCGCAGCCAGCGCGGGCGCGGCACCTCCACCGACATCATCGACGCCAGCATCCGCGCCTATTTGGATGCGGTGAATCGCTTTTTAGCGAAGGAAAGAAAAGCATGATCAAGATAGAATTTCTGGATTCCACCATGCGGGACGGCGCGCAGGGCTCGGGGATCTCCCTCTCCAACGCCGACCGGATGAAGCTGTGCCGACTGCTGGACGAGATGGGGCTGGATTTCATCGAAGCGGGCAACCCCGTTTCCAACCCCAAGGAGGCGGAGTTTTTCGCGCAGCGCCCCGGGGAAAGCCTGCGCCGGGCGCGCCTGACGGCCTTTGGCAGCACCTGCCGCAAGGGGGTGCCGGCCGGGGAGGACGCAGGCTTGGCCGCGCTGCTGGCGGCGGACACGCCGGCGGTGGTGCTGTTTGGCAAGGCGTGGCTGAGCCAGGTGAAGGACGTGCTGCAAACCACGCCCGAGGAAAACCTGCGCATGGTGCGGGAGTCGGCGGCGCTGTGCGCGGCGGCGGGCAAGCTGGTCATCTTTGACGCCGAGCATTTTTACGACGGCTTTTCCCAGGAAAAAACCTACGCGCTGGAGGTGCTGGCCGCCGCCCGGGAGGGCGGGGCGCAGCGTCTGGTGCTGTGCGATACGCGGGGCGGCACGCTGCCCCATCAGGTGGGGGAAACCACGGCTGCCGCCGTGCAGGCGGGGTTCGCCGGGTTGGGCGTGCACTGCCACGACGACACGGGCTGCGCCGTGGCCAACACGCTGGAGGCGGTGCGGGCGGGCGCGCGGCATGTGCAGGGCACGCTGCTGGGCGTGGGCGAGCGCTGCGGCAATGCCAACCTGCTTGCGGTCATTGCCGACCTGCAACTGAAAATGGGCTATTCGTGCGTGTCGCCCGAAACGCTGGCGCGCCTTACGCATTACGCTGCGTCCGCCGCTGAGATCTGCAACACCAGCGTGTGGGGCGGTATGCCCTATGTGGGGCGCGGAGCCTTTGCCCACAAGGCGGGTATGCACATAGACGGCGTGGCCAAATCTCCAGCCGCCTTTGAGCACGTGCCGCCTGAAAGCGTGGGCAACCGGCGCGATTTTTTGCTCAGCGAGGCTGCCGGGCGCACCGCGCTAGCGCAGCGCCTCAAGGCGTGGTATCCGGACATTCGCCGAGACTCGCCTGAAAATATCCGGTTGGTGGAAACGCTCAAGCAGCGCGAGCAGGAGGGGTATCAGTTTGAGGGTGCCGAGGCCACCTTCGCGCTGCTGGTGAAGAAATGCTTCGGCGAGTACGAGCCGTTCTTTAAGTTGGATTATTATAAGGTGATCAGCGAGCCGCCCCAACCCAGCACCGACATCAGCGCCACCGCCGCCGTGAAGGTGGACGTAAACGGTGCCAAGCAGGTGACGGCCTACGAGGGCAAGGGCCCGGTCAACGCGCTGGACGGCGCGCTGCGCAAGGCGCTGGAGGTGTTTTATCCCACGCTGCGCAGCGTCCACCTCATTGATTACAAGGTGCGCGTGTTGGAGAGCGGCCCGGCCACGGCCTCCCGCGTGCGGGTGGTCATCGAATCCACCGACGGGCAGAGCGTATGGGCCACCGCCGGTGTGTCCACCGACATCATCGACGCTTCGCTCATGGCGCTGACCGACGCAGTGGAATACAAACTGATCTGTGCAAAGGAGGAGCGCTGAATGGAAGGCGGACGCACGGGAGCGCGCATTGTGGTGGACTGCCTGCTGGAGCAGGGAGTGGACACGGTGTTCGGCTATCCCGGAGGGAATATTTTGCAGGTGTACGACGAGCTTGATCAGCGCCGCGACCGTATTACCCACATCCTCACCGCCCATGAACAGGGCGCCTGCCACGCCGCCGACGGTTACGCCCGCAGCACCGGGCGGCCGGGCGTGGTCATCGCCACCTCCGGCCCCGGGGCGGCCAACCTCATCACCGGCATCGCCACCGCCTACATGGACTCGGTGCCCATGGTCATTTTGACGGGCAACGTGCCCACGCCCTGGCGGGGGAAGGACAGCTTTCAGGAGATTGATATGCTGTCCTTAAGCATGTCCGTCACCAAGCACAATTTTTATGTGGCCGATGTGGAGCAGCTGGAGGATACGCTGCGCCGGGCATTTCTCATTGCCGGGGAAGGGCGGCCGGGCCCCGTGCTGGTGGATATTCCCAAGGATGTGCAGGCCAGGAGCTGCACCCGGGCGGTCGGCGCGCCCATGCCGCGCCGACGCATCCCGTCCATTACCGGCGTGGAGCTGCAGCAGGCGCTTGTGGCGCTGTGCCGCGCGGAAAAACCCTTTATTTACGCGGGCGGCGGCGTGATCCGCGCCGACGCGGCGGCCGAGCTGCGGGAATTCGCCGACCGTTTGGACGCGCCGGTGGCGTGCAGCCTGATGGGGCTGGGTGCCATGCCCTGGGACGACGCGCGGTATACGGGCATGGTGGGGATGCACGGCACCCCCGCTTCGAACCACGGCATCAGCCAGTGCGACCTGCTGGTGGTGGTGGGCGCGCGCTTTTCCGATCGGGTGATGG
>JAQUVY010000122.1:5526-6091 GCA_028693155.1 Eubacteriales bacterium | reverse complement strand
TACAGTTGTGGAAACCTACGACCGCGTGCTGAATAGAGGCGAGCTTTCCTTAGATGAACGAAAATTAGCGGCTCTTGATGTTATTAAAAATGGTGCTGGCACGCAGTTTGACCCCCAAATCGCCGAACTATTTATCCGAATAATGGAAACAACAAGGAATGGTTCATAGCGCTGGAGAAGATCTATCAAAGAGGGTCATGCTTAAATTGTTAGATGTATTTACTGATAAAAAAGTCGGTAATACTGTTAAGCTGTTAGGTGGTACCTGGAAGATTGAAGATATCGTATTTTGATGCTTATATCAGAGAGCGAAACACAATTGAAAACAAGCGGCTGGAGGCATCGGAATTAGGTTTCGGACTTTACACGAAATTTTACTCACTACCCCTAAAAGCCCGTGAACAACCGAGGAAATCGGCTATTCACGGGCTTTTGGGGTTTAGTCCATAAGGCGTGTATTCATCAGCATAAATATCGACAAGCGTCCAATTCGGATGATGCAGAACAAAGTCCTCATAGTACTTTTTTTGAAGCTCATATGATGTTGTTTGTCTCACATCATCAG
>JAQUVY010000122.1:0-5516 GCA_028693155.1 Eubacteriales bacterium | reverse complement strand
TATTGCGTATAGTGCTTGACCTGCGCCGCATAGCTGTTGAGCTGTTCTTCATCCTCGGTAGATACACGGGCATAGGCGGCCACACGCCGCTTTGTCGTAGCGGTAATAGGCACAGCCGTAAAGCGGTTCAGGGTAGCTGGCACCACCGTAACTCTCGGTGCATAGGCTCTGGCTTCGCTCATCTCTCATACCTCCTGCGGGCATTCGCCGCCGCCTGCTCGCGCATTTCGGGTGTCCAGCTATCACTACGGGATTTATCCTGCCATGTGCGCTCAATCTCTGAGCCGTCCTTGAATACATAGACCAGATGGTTGAAGGCTGGAACATGAATTTCGCTGATCTGCTCGGCAAATACGTTCTCGTCAAATTCGCGCAGTCTCAGCACCGAAGCTGTGGTATCCATCAGAATATCTTCTGGAATTTGCTTGGTGTGGCAATGGGATTTCCCGAACACCAAATAGGTGCCGCAATTCCACGCCACTTCGGTGCGACTGACCTTGCGACGGTATTTTTTGCCGCATGAGTCGCAGACGATTTTCCCCGTGAAAGCGCTGTATTGCGGCGCGTCGCAGGCAATGCCGTTCGCTATGCGATTTCTTTCCATCCGTTCGCGAGCTTGCCCGAATGTCTCCGGCGTTATGATAGCCGGGTGTGTGCCTTCTGCGTAATACTTGGGCAGCTGTCCATGATTGAGCCTTTCGGCCTTGGAAAGATGGTCGGCTACATATTTTTTCTGGAGTAACGCATTACCGGCGTATTTTTCATTTTTGAGCAGGTCGGTCACACGCTTGGGCGACCAAATGCCACCGCGTAAACCTGGAACCTGTTCATCACGCAGCCTTGCGGCGATCTCGGTGATTCCAATGCCGTCCACATAATCCTGAAATACCCGGCGTACCACAACTGCCTGCGCGGGGTCGATTTCTATCTGCCCTCGCCGGATACGATAACCATACATAAACCGCAGACTGACCAGCTCACCTTTTTGGAAGCGCTTGCGAATCTGCCACTTGCAGTTTTCGGATACCGAGCGGCTTTCCTCTTGGGCATAGGAAGCGAGGATGGTCAGCATAAGCTCGCCGTCCCCGCTTGTGGAGTGAATGTTCTGTTCATGAAAGTATACGTCGATCCCCAGCGCCCGCAGCTCTCGCACGGTTTCCAACAGCGTGATGGTATTGCGGGCAAATCGGCCGATGCTCTTGGTAATCACCATGTCGATTTTTCCCGCTCGGCAATCCGTGAGCAAACGCTGAAATTCCGGGCGCTCGGCTTTGGTGCCGGTGAGCGCCTTATCCGCATAAACACCCGCATAGTGCCAAGCAGGATTCTTTTGTATCATGGCGCTGTAATAGCTCACCTGCGCGGAGAAAGAATGTAGCATAGTGGCCTTCTCCAGCGAAACACGGGCGTAGGCGGCCACATTTTTGAGCTTGGGTACTTGCGGTAGCGCGGGGTTGATTTTCCGTATGATTCGGCTCATTTTTCAGCCCTCCTTCCTGTCTGTGTTATAGGAAGGGTGGGCAAAAGACAAGGCTTTTCGTATCGAAAAAGAGGCAGAAATTTCGCGGCAAAAGCTGTTTCAAGCGCCGAGTAATCCGCTTCATCTATCAGGCCAAGTCGGAATAAATTCTGAGCAACAGCCACCGATGCGAGATAGCTGCTGGTTTTGTCAAATTGCTCGTGTGCCATGCCGCTGCTCCTTTCCATAACGATCAACGATATAGCAGGTGTGCGAGCAATATTTCCGATGGCTGGATGGAAAACTGAAAAATGGCTGACCGCAGGCTGCGCAGGGCTTGCCCACGGCATTACGCGCATCCAGTACGCGGTGCGCGTAATGCCACGCATAGCGGCAGGCATCCGAGCAGAAGTGCTGTTGGCGTTTGCCGGACGGCATTTTCAAAGGCTTGCGGCAGCACAGGCAGAGGGTTTCAGCGGACGGAGCAGGTCTGATCTGGGCACGTCGGCAAAAGGATTTGACCGTATTTTCGGAAATACCGAGAAGTGCAGCGATCTGGCCGTAGCTCTTGCCAGCCTGCCGCATATCCCGAAGAACGTCTTTATCATGGGAAGTCATAAGCGCCTCCAAATTCGGCCATAGGCCGGAATGAACGTGCAGCTTTGCGCATTGACTTCTTGCTTTTTGTTCGCGTGTAATATTGCAGCTTGAAAAAAGGAACCGCAGGCACGATCAGCGCACCTGCGGCATGAAGTTATGTTTTAGAAAGTTCCCTGCGCGTATCCGGGCCAACGATACCATCCGCCTTAATGCCACGCGCCGTCTGAAAGGCGGTCACGGCGGCGGCGCTCTTGGGGCCGTAGATGCCGTCCACCGTGCCGGGGTCGAAGCCCAGCACAATGAGCCGCGCCTGCACCGCCAGCACATCGTCACCTTTGAGCATGGTGCGCCCCTTGCGGTATCGAAGCAGGCGGGTGCCGTAATCGGTGGAGGGCTGCATGGGAGCGTCAGGCGTTGCGGGCTGATCGGGCGCGACCGGCGTTTCCGTGGTCGCGCTGTACTGGATGAAGGGCAGCTTGTACCAATGCGTCCAGCCGCGCCCGGCCACCTTCGTTTTCACGCAGCCGTAGGAGAAACCCTTCCATTCCACGGCGTAGCCGTTACCGATGTAATACCCGACGTGGCCGGATTTGTACAGCGCAAGGCCGACGATCTCCGGCAGCGTTCCAATAGCGCCCCAATCCATGCCCTTCTGCTTGGCATAGGTGAACATACCGTTGGCTCCCTTGTCCGGGCAGCCGTTGGAGCCGTACTTGCTGGAAAAGGTCTTGTCTGTGCCTACGGCTTCCAGCACGCCCTGTCCGCCGCCCGTCCAAGCGTAGCCCTTGCTTCCGCCGATGCAGTCAGCAGCAACCTTCTTAGCCGCAACGTCCTGCCTGTAGCGCGCCGTGCGCGAGGAACCGTAGTGATCGGGATACTGCTTCGCCTTGCGAGAGCGCAGGCTTTCGGTGCATTTGTAAACCACACAGCCATACCAATAGGGCTGACCGAGCATCTTCAGGCACCACGCGGCAAAATGCTCGTTGGTAAACGGGGTATTGATTCTGTCAGACATTCTCGTACCCTCCAAAGAAAGGGGCGGCGGCTTATTCGCCGTCGCCCGCATTGCCGGAATCTCCGGCGTCGGTCGTGTTATCCTTATCGCTTCGGTTGTGAAGCTGGGCCAGAATGTCCTTGAGCTTGTCCGGCACAGGCAGACCAAGGTGCGCCGCATTTTCCAGCATGGACAGCCCCTCGTTGGACAGATAGAAGCAGATGACGGCGGAGCGCAGGGCGCTGCCGGAAGCGATCACATTCACGTCCACGATATGGGCCACGCCCACCAGAGCGAAGATCAGCACCTTGCGGAACAGACCCTTGAAGCCCACTTCGCTGGAGAGCTTCTTGTCGATGATCGCGCACATTACGCCCGTGACGTAATCCAGCGCCACGAAAACGAGCAGCGTAATGAGCAAGCCGTCCACACCTCCAAGAAAGTAACCCAGCCAGCCGCCAATGGCCGTGATTGCCATTTGCAGCTTCGTCCAGACCAGATCAACAGAAAAATCCCTCATGATGTTTTCCTCCCATTTTTGATAGAAAAGCCGCCTCCCGCAAAGGAAGCAGCTTGTTCCCATAGTATTAAACCAATGCCTTCCACAGCGCAGGCACGTTCGGCGGCTGCCAGCCCTCCTGCGCGGTATGCGCCTGCAAGCATTCGTACTTGGCGGAGGAAGCGTCCGGGTAAGCCACCACGTCGCCCACCGCATACTCAATGCCCGTGCTCCATACCCGCTGTTCATCTTCCTTCACGATCTCCACCTTGTGCCAGAGCGCGGGCGTGAGGTCGGGCGACCAATCTCCCTGTGTGGTGTGCGCCTGTACGCATTTCCAGAGGAAAGCACCGAAGGCATACACGTCGCCCACGGTCACGGGAATGCCCGACTGCCATTGCCGCCCCTCCAAAGAGGGAGCCACGCGCAGCAGCTCCGCATCCGTGATCTTGCCGTCTGCAACGGCGGAGCGCAGCAGCAGCCCCAGCGTTTCAGAAAGGGATTCCTCTGCGCTGGGCGCGAGAAAGGTTTCCATGGGCAACGCCTGCATTTGCAGCTCGTTGGTGAGCGCTTCCCCCTCCGAAACGGACACATCGTCCGGCAGAAGCAAAACCTGCGCCGCCGTCACGTCGCACATGTTGAAGGTATCGCCGCTGAGCTGGTAGGCGTCCACGCTCACGCGCTTCGCCATGATATAGCCGGAGCGGATGATCGTCCGCACCTGATTTTCCAAGGGAATGATGATCTGCATAAAGCCTCCTTACCCGACGGCATTGCCGCCGCTGTACACGATGGTCAAATAGGGTTTGTAGTTGCTGTCTGTGCCAGCCATGCGCATATAGCAGTTTGAATAGGTCGAAGAACCGTAATTGTACGGTGATTCATACAGGCAAAGCCCGCCAAATGTGCCGTTGGCCAGCCCTTGCACCGCCGCCACGGGAATGGCGAAGGATACCTGACTGCCGCGCCCAATGGTGCCAATCGCGCCATAGTTGGCGGCAATGGAAGGCGTACCGCTGGCCGTGGCGTTGGTGATGGCGCAGAGATAGACGGTCTTGGCGCTGCCCGCGCCGCTGCCCGTTTTGCGGTACAGCGTCAGCACGGCGGATTTGATCGTCGCCGTGGATAGCAGGCTTCGCAAACCGCCGAACCAGATGCAGCCACGGTTCCACGAGAGTGACGAGGAATAGCCATAGTCCGAATACGCGCCCTGCACCACGTCCACGGTATCCGTGCGCCAGCTGCCGCGCCACGATTTGGTGAGCGTGGCGTACTGGACGGAGGTTTCATCCGGCGTGACCGTTGGAATGGCCGTGCCATAATTGATGGAGACGCCAGATGCAAAGACCTGCCCATTGTCGCCCGCGCTGCGGCTGCCGCCCGGCACGGTGCCGCTGGCAAAGATGATGCCGGAATAAGCGACCATGGCCCAAGAGCAGGAGCCAAGGCAGTTCTTGACCACGCCCGTCCCCTGATAGACCTCCAAGCCCTGCAAGGCGTTGTACAGCCCAACATTGTACAAATAGACATGACTGCTGCGGACATAGACCGAATCATAGGTGGTGCCGTTGGCGTCCAAGGTGCAGCCGTTGATCTCCACATAGTGGTTCATCTGACATTCCACCAGATAGCCGTTGCGGTTGCCGTTCACCAGCGGGCGAATCTCCCGCATGGTGATGTTTTGCAGCACGATGTAGGCCGAACAGCCCTTGATGCTCAGATAGGAGTTCAGCGGGCAGGTATTGCCGTAGCCATAGATCATGAGCCTGCCAGGGCCGGTCACGCCTGTGAGCTGTACGCCCGAGGATTCATAGAGCGTAGCGGAATAGCCGGGCAGGTAGATGGTCACATAGTAAGGCAGATACTTGTTGTTCAGCGCCTTCACCGCGTCGCCCAGCGAGCGGAAGTAGGTGTCGCTGGAGCCGGAGTAGGTCGGGTTCACATACAAGACCGCTGGCCCATGG
>JAQUVY010000019.1 GCA_028693155.1 Eubacteriales bacterium | reverse complement strand
ATCTCTGAGCAGCACATTAGGGCTGGCCATGTCGATCTTCGCACGCAGCGTGCGTTCGCCATTTCCAAACTCGCCGGCTCGCATCCTGCGGAAGAGCTCCAGGCTCTCTTGCGCCGGGCGATCGCGCCAGGGGCTGTTCTTGCCCGGCTGCGTCAGGGTGCCGCGATATTCCCGGGTCTCCTCCGGCGTCAGCTCATCTACATATGCCACGCCCTTTTCAATGAGTCCTTCGGCAAATTCATAGATCTGCTGGGAGTAATCCGAGCCGTAGCAAACCTTGGCAATGTCGTAGCCCATCCACCGAATATCCTCAATGATGGCATTGACATATTCAAGATCTTCCTTTTCGGGGTTGGTATCGTCAAAACGCAGGTTGCACAACCCGCCGTATTTCACAGCAGTATTAAAATCAATGCACATGGCCTTTATATGGCCAATATGCAGATAGCCGTTGGGCTCAGGCGGAAAACGCGTCTGAATATGGTCGGGAACCTTCCCGGCTGCAATGTCCGCGTTGATCTCCTCTTCGATAAAGTTGGACGCCTCTTTCACCTCGGCTTTTACAGGCTCTTTCATCTGGCAAATCCCCCAAACAAATTCATAATTTTGCTTTTTACATAATATAACAGTTTATCACCTTTTGCGCCTAAAATCTATCCCGAATGGGTCATCAGATACTCGCTGGCCGCCGTTGCGGCGATGGCACCGTCCGCCGCGGCCGTCACCACCTGCCGCAGCACCGTATCCCGCACATCGCCCGCGGCGTAAACGCCCTCCAGGCTGGTTTGCATCTTCGCATCGGTCGCGATATATCCCGCCTCAGTCAACGTCACCTGATCCTTCACCAAAGCGCTGCGCGGTATGGTACCCACCGCGACAAACACGGCCTCCACCGGCAAATCGCGTTCCCCTTCGTGCTTTTGCTGCACAGCCAGACTTTCCACTCTTTTCTCGCCTTTAATGTCCGTTACCTGGCTGTCCCATAAAATTTCAATGTTGTCCCCATCCTTCACGCGCTGCGCCACCGCCGCCGCGGCGCGAAAGCTGTCTCTACGGTGAATCACATACACCTTTTTTGCAAGGCGGGAAAGATAGACCGCGTCCTCGCAGGCTGTGTCCCCGCCGCCCACCACCGCGACCTCCTTGCCCCGAAAGAAGGCTCCGTCGCAGGTGGCGCAGTAGGACACGCCGCTGCCGCGCAGTTCGTCCTCCCGCTCGACCCCGAGCTTTCTGGGCTCCGCCCCCATGCACAGGATAACCGTGCGCGCGGTGAGCTCACTCGAATCGGTCACAATTTTTTTGCTGCCACCCTGCAATTGGGCGGACTGTACGCTCTCGTAGCGTACCTCCAGTCCAAAACGCTGCGCCTGTTCCAAAATCAGGTTGCCGAAATCCGGGCCTGCCACGCCTTGGGGAAAGCCGGGATAGTTCTCCAGCAAATGCGTGGTGGCGATTTGCCCGCCGGCAAACATTTCTTCCAGCAGCACGGTTTTTAAGCCCGCACGGCATGCATACAAGCCCGCGGAAAAGCCCGCCGGCCCTCCACCGATAATCACGCAGTCATATTGTGCCATTTTTGTGACCTCCCTGATTCCGCCATGGGGCGGAAGTCGTTCCTGATAGTGTGGCAAAATCATTTTGCCGCCATACAAGCAAAAAAGGGATACAGAAAAAATCTGCATCTCTTTTGAAACCACTCCTGTGCCGCGCAAAACCGGCATCTTCTGAAGCGGGTGCGCAGCACGCGGCTTTTGGCCGCATCTTTTCTATCCCCAAATGAGAAAACAGCAATGCCGCAGATTTTTTACGCGCCGACCCGTGCTTCCGTCCTCTCGCCCCGGGAATCAGCCAAACTTACAGCTTTAATGCGTTGTTTCAAACAGCCGACAGCTAATTGCGTTTATTATACTTTGCTTTGCCGTAGATGTCCATCGCATTTTCGCCCCTTACAGCCGCATTCACCCACCGGTTGCCCGGGATGTGCCGGCCGCGCCGCGCGAGGTTTTCTATTTTGCTTTGCCCTCCCGCGCCATGATCAAGGAGAGCAGCTTTTGATACATTTTTTCCGGTTCAATGGGTTTGGCGAGGTGGGCGTTCATGCCGGCCTGCAGCGATTCCTGCACATCAGAATCAAACGCGTTGGCTGTCATTGCAAGGATTGGGATGGTTTTTGCATCGGATCGGTCGATCCTGCGGATGGCTTTGGCGGCTTCCAGCCCGTTCATAACCGGCATTCGAATGTCCATCAAAATGGCATCAAACCGGCGATCCCCCGCGGCTTGAAATTGATTCACGGCCTCCTGTCCGTTTTGCACCGCAACTACCGTCATGCCCACTTTTTCAAGAAGCTTCACGGCAATCATTGTGTTAAGCGGGTGATCCTCCGCCAGCAAAACGCGTCTTCCCTTGAGCTGCCCGGGCGCAAAGGATACGACGGCATCCTGCCCCTCCCCTGCGCTTTGCACCACGGGGAAACGGAAGCAAAGCGTAAACTCCGTTCCTTCGCCCAGTTTGCTTTTCACCGATATCTGGGCGCCCATCAGATCGACAAGCTGCTTGACGATGGCAAGCCCCAGCCCGGAACCCTGATATTGGGGAACAACGTCGTTCTTCTCCTGGGTAAACGTTTCAAACATAACGCTTTTTTCTTTCTCCTGGCTGATGTCAATGATGATGCCCAACGTCCGGGTGGGGCGTCCGGATTCATCCTTATAAAAGAGCCCCACCAGCCGACACCACCGATAGCCCCCCGCCGTCAGTTTCATGCGCAAAATGCCTTCCGCGCGCGACGTCCCGCCGTGCGTATCGGCAAAGAATTTCAGCTTGGCCGGCGTATCGTCCGGGCGAATCATATCCGCCGACCCTTTGTTGGCCAGGATCACCTCCGGCGGCACTTGACTGATGGCATACTCTTTATAGTTTTCCGAGCAATAAAACGCGCCGCTGCGAACGTCCCATTCAAAAACGGCTGCCTTCATTTCATCAATAACCAGCCGGTAACGGCGCTGCTCCAGCGCACGCGCAAACTCCGCCTGCTTTTTGTCTGTAACATCCCGACAACGGAAGCGATCAGATGGGTACCTGCTTCATCCTGAGAGACGGAAAAAAGCTTTTGCTCCATCCAGACGGTACCGCTCCCCGGGCGAAAAAAGCGATAGGTCAGTTCCTGCGGTGTCCCGGTGCGGATGGATTCGCGTATGGCATCGCGCGTTCTCTTTTTATCCTCTTGGGACGTAAAAACGTCATCAAAGGCATGGGCATTTTGCAAGTAGGCCTTTCGGTCGATCCCCATCAGGCTGAAAAAAGCATCGTTGACGTAAAGCAGGCTTTCTGTGCCGTCTTTCACGCGCATGACGCAAATGCCGCTGCCGATGCTGTCTGTCACCAGCTTCATATGGGTAAAATTTTCCTTTTGGGCGGTGATGTTCTCAAAAAAGCAAAGGGCACAATCTCTTTCGTCTGCCCGGATGGAAACCATGGTCAAATCCACCCAGCAGACGCCGCCGTTCTTCTGCACAACCCGATACTGTGCGCCGCTCAGCGTGCCGTCATCGCGATATCGCTGCTCCGCCTGCTCAATGATGGGCAGATCCAAAGAAAAAAGCAGCTTTCGATCCTCGTTGGCGATCAGCTGCGCATATTCCTGGGACGTGTAGTCTGTCATACGGTAGTAGGCATCGTTGAGAAAAAGCGGATCCCGCGTGCCGATGGCAAAAACACCCACTCCGCAGGGCGCAGCGGCAAAACCCCTTTTCAGTTTTTCAAGCGAAAATTCACGCTCACTCATTGCAAGCCCTCCCTTGTCAATGCAGGCTTCGTGGCAGCGGCGTCAACACAGGTTCTATGGCTTAAATATAACGTTTGCCTCGCCGGTCGCGATTACCGACTCCGCTTTCATAATATTTCCGTTTTTCTTCGTACATCTTTTCATCCGCTGCCTTCAAAAGCTCGGTCAGGTTTCCCACCTCACTTTTCCATGCACAGCCGATGGAAATGTCGATTCGACTTTCTTTCAGCGCGCGCTGAACCGCTCCCATTTTTTCGGCAAATTCGCTCTGCCCGATACCCGCAGCAAGAACCACAAACTCATCCCCGCCGATGCGAAAGGCCTGCTCCGGGAAAACCAGGCGGATTTGCTTGGCCGTGTTGTATATCAGCGCATCTCCTACCTCATGTCCCTGTTCATCATTTACCTGCTTAAGCCCGTTCAGATCCAGAAATGCCACACCCATGTTCACCACACCCTGTTTCTGATATTCCTCTGCGGTTTCATTATACTTGTTGCGGTTGTACAGGGCCGTGAGCGTGTCATGATAACTTAACACTTCAAAGGCATGGCGCTTCTCTTCGATCTCCTGCCGGTTTTTCTCCAGCTGATTAACCGTGATGAAGGTCCATATAAAGTATAACAAGAGCAGAATTGCTTCCACAATAGCCAAGGTGAAAAGTGTGCTCTCAAGCTTCAGCAGGCTGGCAAATGCCACCTGCTCCTGCACAACGATCAACAGCTCCCAATCAAAAATCCCCACCGGCGTATAGTACATATAGGAGTTCTGCCCGTTTTTCGCCGATTTGTATGCAGTAACGCCTGTTTTTGCTTGTCTTACGTCCTCAATTAAGTCGACATTTTCATAGCCCCTGAGCTGTTCCCGCGGCTTCATCTCGTACATGTTGCCCAGCGTGTCGTGCCAGTCGTCCATAATAAAGCTGCCGTCACGAACATCGATCAAACAACTGAATGCCTCTCCGTCATATGCTCTGGCCTTGAAAAGCTCCGGCATCGCCCCGCATTCGATCACGCCGATCATCAGCGCCTGTGTAACCCCTTCGGACACCACGGGAACCGTGTAGTACACCGCTTCATTTCCGCTTTGAAAGTCCACTGCGCGCGGAGACATATGTTCCCCCTTTGCGGCAATCTCTGCAAAGGAGACTTGATTGCCCACATTCACACGCGCCCCGGTTTGAAGCAGTACCGTGTCATCCGGATAAAGCACGTCGATCCGACTAAAAATCGTCATAGCTTGAAAGGCATTGATGTGTTTCGTAATGGCGCCGTAGAATTCCACGCGGTTTTCCTGCACCATCGCATTGGCGGCCAGCTTTAAAATTGTGACATTGTCCTTGAAGCGAACCATGATTTCGTTGTTGATGGTTGCGGCGGTGTTCTCGAGAATCCCCCAGCACTTTTCCTTCTCCATCTGCAGGATGGATCCGTATGCGCTCACCGACATGACCACCGTAATTAAAATGATCGCGACCGGCGGGATCATCTTTGTGATAAAAGTCCGCGTTCTTGGCATCCGTATCTTCTCCTTCATCCGATCGTTTTCGTATTTATACACCGCGCGTGCCGCGCCCGGCCGACATCCAAGCCCTCTTGCACCCGCGCCTCTTTACCGTTCCCCACACCCGCAGGGCACCGTACCCAAACACTTTTGGTTCGCGTCCTGCGGAGTCAGCTGGTTTTTCGGGATCGCATGATTACACAACCGGGACATGAAATTGGAAACACCTGGGCAACCAAACGCGCATCCTTGTGAATGGCTGGTCATAGCGCGCCCACTGCCTTGCGGAGAATGAATAGCCGGTTTTGAATGTGAAGTGCTAATTTTTTGGTGGATGTTCTGCAAAATATCAGTTTACATTTTATGCTGTCCCCCGCAAAAACACAAGGGGTCACCTGCTCTTCACGCCCAATTCCGCCCCGCGCAGAGCACAAGCAATCCCGAAAGGTACAGCCGGCGCGGCCGCTCTGTGAAACGCCTGCCGGTGGTTTTGCGCAGCTATGCCCGCCATGAGATCCACGCTCGCATTGTAAACCCCATCAAATTATCGTATTGACAACTCCTCGTTTTTCTTTTATCCTTATTCGCAGCAAGAGAATAAACATACGGAGGACTCCACCATTGGGCAAGAATAAAACGCTGAATTTGATCTTATGTGCGCTGTTCGCGGCGCTGATTGCTGCGGGCGCATTCATCCGGATCCCGGTTCCTTTTGTCCCCTTTACCCTGCAATTTCTCTTTACCATGCTGGCCGGACTGCTGCTGGGCGGGAAGCTCGGGTGCGTTTCCGTATTGGTTTACATCTTTATGGGGCTGCTTGGCCTGCCTATCTTCACAGAAGGTGGCGGCTTTGCGTACATCCTGAAGCCCACCTTCGGTTACATTATCGGGTTTGCCGTCGCCGCCTATGTCACAGGCGCCATTGCCAACAAAGTACCCAATCCCGGCTATAAGCGTTTGTTTGCTGCCACCTTTATCGGGCTTGTTATCGTTTATCTGTTTGGTATGGTGTATTATTATCTCATCAGCAAATTTTATCTCGGAAGTCCCATCGGGGTGTGGCCTCTGTTCTTGTACTGCTTTATTCTGGCGGTTCCCGGCGACATTGCGCTGTGCATACTGGGTTCCTTTCTGGGAAAACGCCTCATTCCGCTGCTTCGAAAGGAAAAAAGGTGTAACGATCATGTTTGATGTAACACAAGCCATGGAAAACATTTTGCATGGCCATCAGCTGGAAAAGCCGGAGGCGCTGGAGCTTTATCATCAGCCTCTGGAACCCCTGTGCCAGGCGGCCGATCAACTGCGCCGCCATTTCTGCGCCGATCAGTTTGATATCTGCACGATCATCAACGGAAAGAGCGGAAACTGCTCCGAGGATTGTAAGTTTTGCGCCCAATCCGCCCACAACCATACCTGCGCAGCCCAATACCCGCTGCTTCCGGCCAGCGAAATCGTGGCGCACGCCAAAGAAAATGATGCTCAGGGCGTGCTCCGCTATTCCATCGTCACCTCCGGCAAACGCCTTACCGATGCCGAGGTGGAGCATATGTGCGAAGCGGTGCGCCAAATTCGCCGCGAAGTCGGCATTTCCGTGTGTGTGTCCTTCGGCCTCCTGAACGAAGCGCAGTACCGCCGGCTAAAAGACGCCGGGGTGACCCGGGTGCACAACAATTTGGAAACCTCCCGGCGGTTCTTTGCGCAGGTCTGCACCACCCACACCTATGAGGATAAAATCGAAGCCATAAAAGCAGCGCAGGCGGCCGGCCTTGCCGTATGCAGCGGGGGAATTATGGGGTTGGGCGAAACGCCGGAAGACCGGATCGACATGGCCATCACGTTGCGAAGCCAGGGCATCCGAAGCGTTCCCGTCAACATGCTCAACCCCATCCCCGGAACGCCTTTTGAAAAAAACGCAAGGCTTACCCCGGATGAAATGCGGCGCATTGTGGCGGTATATCGCTTCCTTTTGCCGGACGCGTCCATTCGCCTTGCAGGCGGCAGAGGGCTGCTGTCGGACAAGGGAGAAAGCTGCTTTCTCTCCGGCGCAAACGCCGCCATTTCCGGCGATATGCTGACCACCTCAGGCATCACCACAAAAACAGACATGGCGCTTCTCAAAAAATTAGGATATCAGGCAGGGCTTTGCAATGAGTAAAAAATTGTTTATCACCGGCACCGGCACCGATATGGGAAAGACCTACATCGCGGGATTGATTGTGAAAAAGCTCAAAGAAAGCGGCCGAAGCGCGGCATATTATAAGGCTGCCATGAGCGGGAACCTGAGCCGGGCGGACGGCAGCCTCATTCCTGGCGATGCGCTGCAGGTCAAAACCATGTCCGGCATTGATCAATCGCTTGAATCCATGTGCCCCTATGTTTATGAAAACGCGGTTTCGCCCCATCTTGCCTCGCGTATGGAGGGGAACCCCGTGCAGCTTTGCGTCGTCAAGCAAACCTTTCATGACGTTTGCCAACACTACGATTATGTAACGGTGGAGGGCAGCGGCGGCATTCTGTGCCCCCTGTGCTTTGACGAAGCCCGCATACAGCTGGAGGATGTGGTCAAAGAGCTGAACCTTTCCAGCGTGTTGGTTGCCGACGCCGGTCTGGGCACCATCAACAGCGTGGTGCTCACTGCGGAATATATGCGCGCCAGAGGCCTCCCCGTCAAGGGCATCATCCTCAACCATTTCCACCCCGGCGACCCCATGGAAGAGGATAACAAATTCATGTGCGAAGTGATGACAGGCCTGAAAGTGCTTGCTTGCGTGCAGCAGGGAGACACCTCGCTTGCCATGGATGCGGCTGCGTTGGCAGCGCTTTATGAAGCATAAAGGGAGGGATCCAATTGATTTGGTATCCGTATGAACAAATGAAAACCATGAAAGCGCCGTATAAGATCGTAGACGCAAACGGCGTATACCTTTACACGGAAGATCAAAAGCTCATCGACTCCGTCTCCTCCTGGTGGAGCGTCATCCACGGCTACAAGCACCCGGTGCTGACGGAGGCCATTAAAGAGCAGGCAGATCAGTTTGCCCACGTCATGCTGGGGGGATTGACGCACGATCCCGTGCTGAAGCTGTCGGAAAAGCTGGCCGCATTTTTGCCAGGCGACCTGGATTACTGCTTCTTCTCCGACTCGGGAAGCGTAGCCGTTGAGGTGTCCCTGAAAATGGCGCTGCAATACTACATGAACCGCGGCGAAACGCAGCGCACCATGGTGCTGGCGCTGGAGCATGCCTATCACGGCGATACATTTAAGACCATGGAGGTTGGGGACGACGAGGATTATCATTTTGTTCTCAACGCCTACGGAAAAAGCCCCCATGTAGTTCACATTCCCACCCAGATCGCGGCGCTGGAAAAAGCGTTTGAGACTTATCACAGCAAGCTGAATTGTTTGCTGGTGGAGCCGCTTTTGCAAGGCGCCGGCGGAATGCGGATGTACGACGTTTCTTTTCTGAAGCGAGCCAGAGAGCTTTGTGACCAGTACGGCGTGCTGCTGATCTTTGATGAAGTGGCAACGGGCTTTGGCCGCACGGGCAATCGGTTCGTGGCCGACCTTGTTGCGCCGGATATTTTGGTGCTGGGCAAGGCTTTGACCGGCGGCTACATTGGGCACGCCGTCACTGTGGCCAACCACAGGGTCTATGAAGGCTTCTATGACGACAACCCCACGCACGCGCTGATGCACGGACCAACTTTTATGGGCAACGCGTTGGCATGCAGCGTGGCGCTGAAATCCATTGAGCTGTTTGAAAACGAACATTACATGACCAAAATCCAAAATATTGAAGCGATTACACGGCGTGAAATGCAGGGCTTTTCCGATCCGCGCATCAAAGAGATCCGCATGATGGGCGGCTGTGTTTGCATTGAGGTGCACGACCCGGAAACGCTGAAGGGATACCAGGCCTTTGCTTATGAAAACGGCGTGTTCAGCCGTCCGTTCCTCAGCTATCTTTACGCGATGGTTCCCTATGTGATAGAGGAAGCCGAGCTCGTGCAGGTACTGACGGTCATGAAAAAATGGTTTACCGGGAAGTAAAACCGTCTCCCCAGTAAACCACATTTATCCGTGCGGGCTGCCCTGCTGTGTGCAGCCCGCACATTTGTTCGCTGTGCCGTGTTTTGACGGCACAGCATTTTTTTACAGGCGCTGCTCGTCCATATCACGACGCCGTTTCCGCGCCAGCGCGACCTGCACCCAGATAACGGCGCTGCCCATGACCACCACCGCGATGGCCGTATAGATCCACGGAGAAAGCCCCTCTTTCTTTGGTGTGTCCTGCTGAATGCCCAAAGCCTGCTTTTTCTCAATAACAGTGCCCAGCGCCAGCGTTTCTTGGTAAGTGGCACCCTTGGCGTCTTCGTAGCTTAGGGTCACGGTACCTGACGTTTCCCCAAAGCCGCCGCTTGGTTCATATGCCGTCAGGGTGGTTTTTCCGCTTTTGGTTTCCCCGGCTTCAAGATTACCCAGCAACAGGCTGCCACCCTCGCTTAGTCCCGGCACGTTTAGACGCAGGGTCGCGTTGTAGATCGCAGTCTTTCCTAGGTTCATCACGTCCATGGAAAAAGCAGCGCTGTCACCCTGTACCATGCGTTGCGCCAGAACAGGCGTACCACACTCCACACGAAGAGGTTGTTCCACCCGCAGCATGATGCTGTCTGTCTCGCTGCCCGCGCCGTTTTTCCCTTCGTAATCCATGGTAATATCTGCGGAAGAATAACCGCTGGGAGCGTCTTCCGCGGCAAAAATCGCCACTTCCCACGTATACTCTTCTCCCTTTTTGATGGTTTCTACATATTGCGCCGCTACGCCTGCGCTCATCACGATTCCCGTGGCGCTTTTAAAGCGCAGTTTGACCTGCTGGGCGTCCTGATAGAGGCTGGTGTTTCGCACGGTGACACGCAGGGTTTGCGGGGTTCCCGGCTCCAGCGCGTCGGTATCCATTGCATAGGCGCTTACGATAAGCTTGGGTGTAGACTCCTTGCCGGCCAGCGCCGCAGGCGCAAGGGCAAGCGTGAAAAGCAGCGCGAGGAAAAACACCATTCTTTTTTTCATAACAACTCCTTTTTCCGCTACAGAAAGCGGATGTTTTCAACAATAGAAGACTGAACCACGGCGCGCAGACGGCGGCGAATGCCTGCCCAGCAAATCAGCGCCAGCGGCACACAATAGATGAGCGGGGCGAATACATAGCGCAGCGGCGGGATGCCTTGCAGCCACTCGGCGCGCAGGCAAAGAACCCCTTCTATCGCCAGCGCCGCCCCGCCGCCGACCGTCAGCCCAATGAGCAGGATCCACGCCAGCTCCCGTAAATAAATGCTCTGAATATCCCGCGCCGAGGCGCCGATGGCCTGCAGCATGCCCAACTTTGTGCGCTGCGCGCCGATGCGCGCGGTGACCGCGTTGTTAAACAGCAGGCAGGTGAAGGAGAACAGCAGCACGATGACCACCGCACACAGCAGAAAAAGCTGGGTAAAGATTGTGCGGTTCTGCCGGGCGGCAGCCAAAACGTCGTTGAACTGAGCCTCGGGGCAGCGCGCAGCAATGTAACGGATTTGCTGAGAGAGGTAGTCCTGCATCTCCTTTTTCGGCGTTTCGCTTAAGTTAACGAGGATACTCTCAAAGCCGTCGTCCATGCCCAGAGCGCTGACGCCCTCGTTGGTGGTTAGAATGTCCAAAAAATCACGGGTCGTGTCGGGCTGTCCGCTTCCCCAGCCGGGGATGCCGGTGTCCGGAAGGGTGACGAGCGCACCAATGCGCACGGTGCGGTCGGTGCGCGCGGCGTCGGCCGCCGTTTCGCCGCGCGCGGTGCTGAGCGTCAGCACATCCCCCACCGCAAAGCTGTCGTTTTGATATACCGCTGCGTCGGGATCGCCCGGCGTGCCGTCGGTCTGCAGTTTAAAGTGATAGGTGTAGCCGTTTCCGCCGGGAATGTCCCCGCACGAAAAGAGGACGGTGTAGCGCTCGGGCGCGATAAGCAGCACCTCCTCGCCCGACGCCAGCTTTGCCGGGTCGATGCTGCCCTGTGTCACATAGGGCTTGAGCAGCGCCAGCACATCGGCGGAAAAGCCGAGCAGATGCGTGGTCAAAACCTCCTGAGAATAGCCCAGCGCTGCTTTTTCGCTCAGGTAGCGGTCATGATCCTCCTGCGCAGAGGCCTGGCCGGCGTCCTCCTTTTGCACCAATCCGCCTTTGACCAGTGCCTCGTGCTGCCGGGATGCCGCACGCAGCAGATAGGAAAACTTATCCGTCCATCCGCCGGAAGTAATGTAGTCGCTCACACCGTCTGTCACAATGTTGACGGCGGTGTTTTTGCTGCCGGTGACACTGCGCACATAAGGCAGCGCCGCCAGATCAACCAGATCACTTTCGGTCTGTTTTGCCCCGGAGGGCGCGTAAAGGCTTCCGTCCGAAACCGTGGAAAAACGGTAGATGGTGTAATCCGCGATGCCCCCTGTGTTTTGCAGCGCGGTTTGCAGCACATAGCAGGCGCCGAACGTGACCAGCGAAAACAGCAGGATGCCCATGCTCAGCAGCACACACAGACCGGCCAACCGTCCCTTTTGCAGGGAGAGCGTTCGCCGGGACACCAGCGCAGGCATGCTGAAGGAGGCCTTGCTCTTCACGGTAACTCGCTTCACCTGCCACACCATATCCACATCCCGCACGGCCTGCATGGGCGTGACCCGGGCGAGACGCCGCAGCGGAAGCAGCGCGCACAGCAGCACGCAGGCGGCGCAGGCCGCCGCGCTCAGCAAAACCAACCCCGGGCTGGGCACAAAGATATATTCCTCCCCCAGCACGCGGCAAATGAGCCAAACGCACCCGTAGGCCAGCCCTATGCCAAGGGGGAGAGACAGCACCGTCAGCGCTGCAACCTCCCGCAGAAGCATGTCGCGGATCTGGCGCATGGTCGCTCCGATGGCCCGCATCAGCGCCAGCTGCCTGCGCCGTGTGTCCAGGTTGGCGGCAAGGGCGCTGGCAATGGCGGCAAGCGCGCCGCCGCACAGGGCAATGCTGAGGCAAACCGTCGAAAGGATAAAAACGAAGCTGTCATCCAGCGCGCCGGTGCCCATTGCCATGCTGCTCCACAGAATATCCTGCGGCACGATGCCGTGCGCGGCCAGCGCATCGGTTAGCGCCTGGTATTCCTTTGCAGTGGCCAGTCCCCCCACTTTCACATATGCGTTTTGATTGGGAAGAGCGGCGGGAAGCGTGCCATCCTGCGCCCAAAGCACCGCGCCGGGCAGCGTATCTATGTGTTGGTACATCTCCTGCGTCAAATTCAGCGACACGTCGCGAAGAATCCCCGTTAACGTGTACGAGACAGAAACGGTTTGCGCCGAATACCCGCCGTTCCCATCGGCTGGGGCAATCTCCAGCTGCAGCACATCGCCCAGCTTGGCGCCGGGTTTCAGTTGGCACAAAATGCCTTCCTCAATGGCGATCTCGCCGCTCTTTTCGGGCAGCCATCCCTCTATGGCACGGGCGCGCGTCATGCCAAGAGCAGCGGCATTCTGCCGGGAAAGATAGAGCGTTCTGCCCATATTCTGCGATCCGAACTGCACTTTGCCCGTCAGCTCAACCATGGCATAATCGCTCACCACGCCATCCCCTCGCAGCAGCTCGGCCTGGGATGCCGTGACACCGTAAACAATAGCGTCCTGCTCTCCATGGCGGTTGCGATATTGCTCCTGCAAGCTGGCATACGCGCTGCCCGTGCCCAGGATAGCCGCCGCGAGAAAAAACACGGCCGAGGCAATGCTGAACAGCAGCAGGCGATACTGCTTTTTTCGCCGGCGCAGATTGCCCAGCGCCACATGTGTAAGGGTGAGCGCCGAATCGGAAGCTTTCATTGCCCGCCTCCCGCCGCGCTGTCCCACGCCACAAGGCCATCCTCCAAGCGCAGCATGCGCTGCGCCTGCTCGGCAATGTGCAGGTCATGGGTGACAAGGACAAGCGTAATTCCAAGCTGGGTGCTGGTTTCCTTAAGCAGCGCCAACGCCTCCCGCCCTGTTTGCCCGTCCAGGTTTCCCGTGGGTTCATCGGCAAAGAGAACGGCAGGTTTATTGGCCAATGCTCGGGCGATGGCTACCCGCTGCTGCTGCCCGCCTGAAAGCGCCGCGGGCAAGTGATCCAGCCGATCGGCTATGCCCAAGCGCTCAACCAGCATGCGTAGATACGCCTCGTCCGCCTGGTTTCGATCCAGCATGACAGGCAGCAGCATGTTTTCCCGGGCGGTCAGCTCCTGCACCAGGTTGTAGGCCTGAAAGACAAACCCGAAACGCCGCCGCCGCAGAACGGCACGCTGATCCTCCCGATAGGAGGAAAGGTCTTTTCCCTGGTAAAAAACCTTGCCGGCAGAGGGTGTCTCCAGGCTGCCCAGCATATGCAGCAGCGTGGACTTCCCCGAACCGCTGGGTCCTGTAACCGCACAGAACTCTCCCTGCTGAATGTGAAGGTTCACCCCATTGACTGCGTTTGTTTTCACGTCTCCCGAAAGATATGTCTTTCGAAGTTCTGCGCAGGACAAAATCTCCATATATCCGCCTTTCCGCGCTTTGCGCCGCTGTTATGGCTCAAGTATAAAAAGCCAACCTTACGATTTGGTGAAGGTTGGCTTAAGATGACGTAAGAAAAGGTCAGGAGGCCTGAAAAAAGCTCTCCTGCAAAACGGGCAGATAAAGCGTAAAGCGCATCCCGGAGGTGCCGTTTTGTGCTGAAATGTCCCCGTGATGCCGCTGCAAAACCGCTTTGGCGATGGCTAAGCCCAGCCCCGTGCCGGAGGACGCCACAGGCAGGTGCGCATCCATTTGGCGAAAACGTTGAAAGAGATGCGCCAGTTCCGCCTCGGGAAGGCCGCCTCCGTCGTCTTCCACGGTGATCCAGACAAAGGCATCCTGCAGGACGCATTTCACGCAGATCAAACCGGTGGGTGCGGTATGCTCACAGGCGTTTTTGATCACATTCAGCAGCGCTTCGTGCATCCAACTTTCGTCAAAGCGCAGCAGTGTTTCGGGCAGGGACAGGTTCCAGCCTTTTTCGGGGTAAAGAGGCGAAAGCTCGGCGACAATGCCGCGCACAACGCCGGCCATATCACACGGGGCATAGTGCAGTTCATAACCGCCGGCTTGCAGCTTTTCCAGCCGAAGCATGGCCTGTATCATGTTCTCCATCCGCTCTGTCAGCTCCAGCTGCCTGCGCGCGCGGTCGCAGGGCGCTTCGCAAAGCTGAAGTTCGCAGTTGAGCTTCAACGCGGCCAACGGCGTTTTAAACTGATGGCAAATGTCAGCCAGCAGATCCCGCAAAAGCAGGCGATGGTGCGCGTTGTTCTGCTCGCTGAGGATCACGCTTTGGCTGAGCCGCGCCAGGTCGTCCTGTATCATGGCCAAGTCGGTATCTTCTACTGAAAAGGAAACGGGGCGTTTGTCCCGCGCAAAGCCGGCCAGCTCCTCGTGCAGCCGAGCAAGGTCTCTGCGCCTGCGCCGCGTCTCCCTCACCTCCCACAGCATCTCCCCGGCAAGACCCGCGAGCAGGAGGGCGCAAAGGATGCGGGGAAGCGTGTCCGTCACCAGGCAAAGCAGCGTGATCGCCGTCAGCGCCATTGCCGCCTGCAAGATCAATCGTTTCATTCCTCTTCCTTTCTCACAAAGCGATACCCAATTCCCCGAACCGTGCGAATGTAGTTTCCGCCGATCTTGTTTCGCAGACGGCTGACATGCACGGACAGCGTATTGTCATCGACAAAATTGCCGTCCTTGTCCCAAATGTGATCGAAGAGCTGCGTTCGCGTCAGCGTGCGGGGGTAGGTATGAAGGAAGCAAGAGAGAATCTGATATTCGGTGGGCGTTAAGACCACCGTCTCACCCCCGACCTTTGCGGTGCCCGCTGAAAAGTCAACGCGCAAATTGCCATCGTCAAAAACGGCGGGTGTGCTGCGCCGCAAATGCGCATGGATGCGGGAAAGCAGCTCCATGGAACGGAAAGGCTTGGTGATATAGTCGTCTCCACCAGCGTCCAGCGCGGCAACCACCCTATATTCATCATCAATGGCCGTCAAATAAAGAATGGGCACATCCACGCCCTTAGCGCGCAGGTTTCGGCACAGCGTCAGCCCATCCGCATCCGGCAGCATGATGTCCATCAGGATCAGTTGAGGCCGATGCTCAAAACACAGCGTTTCCGCCTGCTGTGCGCACTGCGCCATCAGGGGCGTATGACCGGCATGCGTCAGCAGCTCGTTCAGTCCTTGCGCCAGATCTGTGTCATCCTCTACCACCAATATGATAGCCATATTCAATCCCCCCGTCTTTATCCTTATCATATCGGAACAAAGGGCGCAAATCAATTCCCTGCTCCCGAAACGCAGGCCAAGCCGAAAAAGCGTTCTGCGCAGCAAGAACAAACCCGCACGCCTTTTTCTGCGGGTTTAATGTCCTGGTTTTTCCTCGGCAAAGCCTTTGCCGGGGCGCATTGCGCCCGGGAAAAAGCGCGCTTCTCCGGGACGAATGTTTTGCTCTTGGCCGGCAGATTCGGACCTGTTCCATTTTATAGCAAAGCAACCAATTTTTTTCAATAATTTTTTATAGATATAATTTTACTTATTTGTTTACACGCACTTTTCGCTGTGGTATCATAGCAATGGAAAAGGACGAATTTTGCCGAAAGGAGTCACCGTGTTATGGGGAGCATTTCCAAACATACGCTGCAGCGTCTTCCGACCTATCTGGCTTATCTAAAGTCGCTGCCCTGCGCAGACAACGCCTGCATTTCGGCAGCCGCCATTGCTGCGGCGCTGGAATTGGGCGAGGTGCAGGTGCGAAAAGATCTCTCTGCGGTAGGCAGCGCAGGCAAGCCCCGCATCGGGTATCCCGTGAACGATCTCATTCAACACCTGGAATACTTTCTCGGCTACAGCACCCGCAACCGCGCCGTGCTGGTGGGCGTGGGCAATCTGGGGCTGGCGCTGCTGTCCTATGGCGGGTTTGCCGATTACGGGCTGGATATTGTGGGAGCCTTTGACAGCAATCCTGCGCTGATCGGTTTGCAGATTGACGGCCGACCGGTGCTTTCCATGGATGAGCTACCAACCTTTTGCCAGCGCGAAAACGTGCAAATCGGCATTCTTGCCGTGCCCAGCGCCGCCGCCCAGCCCTGTTGCGACGCGCTGATTGCCGGAGGGGTGCGCGCGGTTTGGAACTTTGCGCCGGTTCACCTAAAAGCCCCCGACGGTGTGCTGATTCAGCGCGAAAACATGGCCAGCTCTCTGGCTCTCCTGTCTTATCACCTCAAGCAGCCCGAACGGAACTGATTACAATAAAAACGCGGATTCCCGCGAATCAATTTGGAGGAATTTGAAAATGGGTAAGAAAGTAACCATTATTGGAGCAGGAAGCGTGGGCTCCACCATCGCCTACACCATGGCGGTAAACGGCATCGCCACCGAAGTGGTCATGATCGACATCAACGGTGCCAAGGCACTGGGCGAAGCGCTGGACATTCGCCAGGGCGTTTCCTTCTGCCCTCCCATTTCCATTTATGCCGGTGATTACCGCGATGCGGAAAACTCCGACATCGTCATTCTGACCTCGGGCATTGCCCGCAAGCCCGGCCAGACCCGTTTGGAGCTGGCTCAGGTCAACGTGAACATCACCAAGTCCATCATGCCGGAAATCGTAAAATACGCCCCCGACGCGGTCTATATTATCGTGAGCAACCCGGTGGACATCCTGACCTATCTGTTCCAAAAGCGCTCGGGGCTGCCGGAAAAGCAAATCATCGGTTCGGGCACCATTCTGGATACGGCTCGGCTGCGCGCCCGCCTGTCTGAATATTATTCCATCAACCAGCAAAACGTACACGCCTATGTGTTCGGTGAACACGGCGACAGCTCGTTTGTTCCCTGGTCGAACGCCACCATTTCCAATATCCCCATTGATAAATACAGCGAATGCCTGACGGACAAGAGCGAGCTGGATCCGCAGCTGGCCCACAGCGAGGTGGAGACCTACATCCGCAAATCCGGCGGCAAGATCATTGAGCGCAAGGGTGCCACCTTCTATGCGGTAGCCGTGTCGGTGTGCCACATCTGCAAATGCATCTTCAGCGGCGCTGAAACCACCATGACCGTCTCCAGCATGATGCACGGCGAATACGGCATCGACGACGTCGCGTTAAGCACGCTGTCCATCGTGGGCCCCGGCGGGCTGGCCGGCAAGATCGTCGCCCCGCTGACCGACGAAGAAACCGCCTTGCTGCACAAGAGCGCCGACAGCCTCAAAGCCGTCATTCGCAGCCTGGATATTTAATACAAAATTTCGCTTCAGAAAGAGAGATCATCATGCAATATCGCATTGAACATGATTCCATGGGCGAGGTCAAGGTGCCCGCCGACCGCTACTGGGCGGCGCAGACCGAGCGCAGTCATGAAAATTTCAAGATCGGCGTGGGCATTGAAACCATGCCGCGCGAGATCACCCATGCCTTTGGCATTTTGAAAAAGGCGGCCGCACAGGCCAACCATACCCTCAGACCCGAGAAGATGACCGATGAAAAGCTGGCCGCCATCGGTGCCGCCTGCGACGAGGTGATTTCCGGTACACTCAACGAGCATTTCCCCTTGGTGGTGTGGCAGACCGGCAGCGGCACGCAGTCC
The DNA here is from genome assembly GCA_028693155.1 of Eubacteriales bacterium. Lineage (GTDB taxonomy): Bacteria > Bacillota > Clostridia > Christensenellales > UMGS416 > STF2-111. Next base: position 11,715 of record JAQUVY010000019.1, on the reverse strand, counting down.
AACATGAACGCCAACGAGGTCATCGCCAACCGTGGCAATGAGATCGCCGGCAAAAAGCTGCTGCATCCCAACGACGACATCAACATGAGCCAATCCTCCAACGACACCTTCCCCACCGCCATGCACATTTCGGCGGTGCTGGTGATCGAGGACAAGCTCTTCCCCGCCCTTGACCAACTCATCGCCACCTTCCGCCGTCTGGAGAAGGAAAACGAGGGCATCGTCAAGAGCGGCCGCACCCACCTGCAGGACGCCACGCCCATCCGTTTTTCTCAGGAGATCAGCGGCTGGCGCGCCTCGCTGGAAAAAGACCGCGCCATGCTGGAGCTGGCGCTGCCCGGCCTCAAAGAGCTGGCGTTGGGCGGCACCGCCGTGGGCACGGGGCTTAACGCTCCCAAGGGCTTTGACGTTCAGGTGGCCGAAGCCGTCTCCTCCATCACCGGCAAGCAGTTCGTCACCGCGGAAAATAAGTTCCACGCGCTGACCAGCAAGGATGAGCTGGTGTTCGCCCACGGCGCCCTCAAGGCGCTGGCGGCAGACCTGATGAAGATCGCCAACGACGTTCGCTGGCTGGCCAGCGGCCCCCGGGACGGTCTGGGTGAGATCTTCATCCCCGAGAACGAGCCCGGCTCTTCCATCATGCCAGGCAAAGTCAACCCCACGCAGTGCGAGGCGGTGACCATGGTGGCCGTGCAGGTGATGGGAAACGACGTGGCCGTGGGCATGGCCGCTTCGCAGGGCAACTTCGAGCTGAACGTATTCATGCCTGTGTGCATTTATAACTTTTTGCAGTCGGCACGCCTGCTTTCGGAAGTCATGGTGTCCTTCCACGACAACTGCGCCGTGGGCATCACCGCCAACAAGGAAAAAATGCACCACAACCTGTACAATTCCCTGATGCTGGTCACCGCGCTCAATCCCTATATCGGGTACGAAAACGCGGCCAAGACCGCAAAGAAGGCTTACAAGGAAAATATATCGCTGAAGGAAGCTTGCGTTGCGCTGGGATTCCTCACGGGAGATAAGTTTGACGAGGTTTTCCATCCCGAACAGATGGCCTGACAAGACCTTCGCCAAAACAGAAAGGAACGGACATGATCTATAGCTATTATCCCGGCTGCACGTTGAAAAACAAGGCGCAGGAATTGGATCGCTGCGCGCGGCTGTCGGCTCAGGCGCTGGGAATCACACTGGAAGAGCTGCCCGAATGGCAGTGCTGCGGCGGAGCCTATTCCATGGCGACCGATGAGATCGCCAGTAAATTGGCCTGCGTGCGCGCCCTCAAAGACGCCCGCACCCGGGGGCACGATCTGGTAACGCTGTGCTCCGCTTGCCACAATGTGATCAAACAAACCAACCACGCCATGGCCGAGGATGCGGACTTTGCCCTGCGCGCCAACAACTATATGGCACCCGAGGCCGAGTATCACGGCGAAACCAAGGTGATCCACTATTTGGAAATGCTGCGCGACACCGTGGGCTTTGACAAGCTGGCGCAAAAGGTTACCCATCCGCTGACCGGCAAAAGGATTGCCGCCTATTACGGCTGCCTGCTGCTGCGCCCGGGCAAGGTCATGCAGATGGACGATCCTGAAAACCCCCGCATACTGGAGGATTTCATCCGCGCCCTGGGCGCCTCCCCCGTGCTTTACCCCTACCGCAACGAGTGCTGCGGCGGCTACGCCACGCTGGAAGACAAAGCTCTGGCGCAGAAAAAAAGCGACACGGTCATGACCAGCGCCCGGGAGGCCGAGGCCGACTGCATCATCACCGCCTGCCCGCTGTGCCAATACAACCTGATGAAGAACACGCCCGAAGCAGGCCGTCTGCCGGTGATCTACTTCACCGAGCTGCTGGCCCAGGCGCTGGGCGTAGACGAGGAGGCAAAACGCGCATGAGCAAAGAATTTGATCGGGAACAGATCCTGCGCACCAGCGGCGTCAACCCGCGCAAATGTATGCGCTGCGGCAAATGCTCCGCTACCTGCCCTTCTTATGACGAAATGGAATATCACCCGCATCAGTTCGTTTACATGGTGGAAAAAGGACAGCTGGACGAGCTGATGGCCTCCAAGTCCATCTATAAATGCCTCTCCTGCTTTGCCTGCGTAGAGCGCTGCCCCCGCGGGGTGGAGCCGGCCAGGCTGGTGGAAGCCGTCCGTTTGCAGGTGGTTCGCCAGCAGGGCAACAACCATCTGAAGGCCAACGACATTCCGGCGCTGCTGGATGACGACCTTCCCCAGCAAGCCATTGTGACGGCTCTGCGCAAATACAGCAAGTAAGGAGGAGAAAAGATGCAAAGAATTGGCGTATTCGTTTGTTGGTGCGGCAGCAACATTGCCGCCACCGTGGATGTCGCCGCCGTGTCCGACACGCTTAAAAACGAGCCCGGCGTCGTCTTTTCCACCAACTATCAATATATGTGCTCCGAATCCGGACAGAACATCCTCAAGGATGCCATTCGGGATTACCAGCTGACCGGCGTGGTCATCTGCTCCTGCTCGCCGCGCATGCACGAGGCCACCTTCCGCAAGGCGGCCGCCGCCGCCGGGCTGAATCCCTACATGGTAGAGATCGCCAACATTCGCGAGCAGTGCTCGTGGATTCATAAGGACAAGGCTGCCGGCACGGAAAAAGCAATCATTTTGGGGCGTGCCGCCATCGCCAAGGTACATTTGAACGCGCCGTTGACCGCAGGTGAAAGCCCCGTCACCAAGCGCGCGCTGGTCATCGGCGGCGGCATCGCCGGCATTCAGACGGCGCTGGACATCGCCGAGGCGGGCTTTGAAGTGGACATTGTGGAGAAGCAACCCACCATCGGCGGCAAAATGACCCAGCTGGACAAAACCTTCCCCACGCTGGACTGCGCCGCCTGCATTCTGACCCCGAAAATGGTGGATTGCGCGCAAAACGAGAACATCAGCATCTACGCCTACAGCGAGGTGGAAGAGGTCAAGGGTTTTGTGGGCAACTTCCATGTGAAGATCCGCAAGAAGGCTCGCTATGTAGACACCACCAAATGCACGGGCTGTGGCCTGTGCACCGAAAAATGCCCGGTCAAAAAGGTATCCAACGAGTTTAACCTGGGGCTGGACAACCGCCGTGCCGTCTACATCCCCTTTGCGCAGGCAGTGCCCAAGGTTGCCACCATTGACGCCGACCACTGCAACATGCTTAAAAGCGGCAAATGCGGCCTGTGCGCCAAGGTCTGCACCGCCGGTGCCATCGATTACAAGCAGAAGGACGAGATCATCGACCGCGAATACGGCGCCATCGTGGTGGCGACCGGCTATCAGCCCATCGCACTGGACAAATATGATGAATTTGCCTACTCCCAAAGCAAGGACGTGGTCACCTCTCTGGAGTTTGAGCGGCTGACCAACGCCGCCGGCCCCACCGGCGGCACCCTGCTGCGCCCCTCGGACGGTACCCATCCGCACACGCTGGTATTCGTGCAGTGCGTAGGCTCCCGCTGCGAGGATGACGGCCGCGGCAAGTCCTACTGCTCCAAGATCTGCTGCATGTACACCGCCAAGCACGCCATGCTGGTGCGGGAAAAATACCCCGACACCGAGGTGTATGTATTCTACATTGACGTGCGCACCCCGGGTAAAAACTTCGACGAATTCTATCGCCGCGCGGTGGAAGAATACGGTGTGCACTACATCAAAGGCATGGTGGGCAAGGTTGCGCCCCGCGCTGACGGCAAGCTGATGGTACAGGCCTGCGACCTGCTGGCCAACGAGCAGCTGCACATTGAAGCGGATATGGTGATCCTTGCAGCCGCCATTGAGCCCGATCCCTCGGCGCGTCATCTGGCCACCATGCTGACCGCCAGCATGGACACCAACGACTTCTTCACCGAGGCGCATCCCAAGCTGCGGCCGGTGGAAAGCCCCACTGCGGGCATCTTCCTTTCGGGCGTCTGCCAGGGGCCCAAGGATATTCCCGAAACCGTTTCCCAAGCCAGCGCCGCCGCCGCCAAGGCCATCGGCTTGCTGGCAAAAAACAAGCTCACCTGCAACCCCTGCGTGGCGCACAGCGACGAATGGATGTGCAACGGCTGCTCCGCCTGCGAAAAGGTGTGCCCTTACGGTGCCATCACCTACATGGATAAGGAATTCCGGATGCCCGACCGCACCACGGCCATACGCCGGGTAGCCTCGGTCAACCCCGCCGTATGTCAGGGCTGCGGCGCCTGCACCGTTGCCTGCCCCTCGGGCGCAATGGATCTCGACGGCTTTTCCAACAGCCAGATCATGGCGGAGGTTGACGCGATATGCAAAATGAAATGACCACCTTCAAACCCAAAATCGTTGCCTTTTGCTGCAACTGGTGCTCTTACGCCGGGGCAGACCTGGCGGGCACCAACCGCCTCACCTACCCCGCCGACGTCAAGATCATCCGTGTGCCCTGCTCCTGCCGGGTCAACCCCATGTTTATCCTGCGGGCCTTTCAGCGCGGCGCTGACGGTGTGATCATCTGCGGCTGCCATCCGGGCGACTGCCACTACACCACGGGCAACTATTATGCCCGCCGCCGCATGACGCTGCTGTTCTCCATGCTGGACTTCCTCGGCATCGAAAAGGAGCGCACTCGTGTGGAGTGGGTCTCGGCCGCCGAGGGTGCCAAGTTTGCCGCCACCATGAACGATTTCGTGGCCACGGTGACCAAGCTGGGCGAGAACAAAAGATTGGAGGATCTCAGATGCAAGAAATGATGATCGCCAAGGCAAGAGAGCTGCTGAAAAGCGGCGCCGTGCAGCGTGTGCTGGGCTGGAAGGCCGGCGAGTTCGCCTACGACGTGGAGCCTGCCGTGTTTGAAAGCGCGCAGGAGCTGGAAAAAAGCTTTGTATACAACGATTTCTGCGGCAGCAACCTGTCCAAATATCTCATTGCCCAGTCCCGCAAGGAGGGCAAGACACTGGTCTTCCTCAAGCCCTGCGACACCTACAGCTTCAGCCAGCTGCTGGCAGAGCATCGCATCGTGCGGGAAAACGTATATGCCATCGGCATCCCCTGCCAAGGAAAGACCGACGGCGAAACGCTGAAGGGCAAGGGCTTTACCGGCATTTTGAGCGCCCAGTGCGAAGGCGACACCTTCACCGTGCACACCTTGTACGGCGATAAGACCGCTGCGCGTGCCGATGTGCTGCCCGAGCGCTGCCTGAACTGCAAGAGCAAAAAGCACATGATCTACGACGAGCTACTGGGCGAGGACGGCGAAGTGCTGGACAGCCACCGTTTCGACATGGTGGAAAAGCTGGAAAAAATGACGCCCGACGAGCGCTTTGCCTTCTGGCGGGGCGAGCTCTCCCGCTGCATCCGCTGCAACGCCTGCCGCAACGTCTGCCCGGCCTGCACCTGTGAAAAGTGCGTGTTCGACAACGACGCCTCGGGCATTGCCCAGAAGGCAGCTGCCGACAGCTTTGAAGAGAATATGTTTCACATCATCCGTGCGTTCCATGTGGCCGGCAGATGCACCGACTGCGGCGAGTGCTCCCGCGTATGCCCGCAGAACATCCCCCTGCACCTGCTCAACCGCAAGTTCATCAAGGACATCAACGAGCTTTACGGTGCCTATCAAGCCGGAGAGGACCCCGACGCCAAGTCTCCCCTCACCGACTACACCATGAATGACGCCGAGCCCGGCATCGTCTACCACAGAGGAGGAAACCAGTGATGAAACAGCTTTCTCTGGAAAAACTGAATGACCTTTTTGCGCTGATCGGCCAAACCGAAGCGCTGTATCTGCCGGTGGACGACGCGGCGGGGCAGGCGGCCTACCGCCGCTGGCAGCCCGGGTATACCCTGAGCAAGGCGCTCAACACCGTGCGCAGTGCCAAGGATTTCTTCTTTCCCCAAACCGAAAATCTGGTGGACTTCAAGATGCAGGGCAAAAGCATCGAAGTGATCGATCCGCGCACCGAGCAGGAAAACTTCGTGCTCTTCGGCGTGCGCGCCTGCGACGCCCGCAGCTTTTCCATTCTGGATAAGGTGTTTTTGGCGGATCCCGTGGATACCTATTATCAATCCCGCCGGGAGCACGGCACCATCGTCACTTTGGCCTGCACGCGCCCTGAAGAAACGTGCTTCTGCACCGTCTTTGGCATCGACCCGGCCGAGCCGGCCGGCGACGTGAGCTGCTGGATTGAAGAAAACACGCTGTTTATGAAGGCCAACACGCCCAAAGGCGACGCATTGCTGACCTTGGCCGCTCCCCTGCTTAGCGAAGGCGGAGACGACGCCGTCGCCGCGCAGCAGGCCGCTACCCGCTCCGTTTTGGCGCGGTTGCCCTTGGCAAAGCTGTCCCTGGATGGGATGGGCGGCGAAAGCATGCTTAAATTGTTCGATTCGGACAAGTGGGCAGAGCTTTCGCAGGCCTGCATCGGCTGCGGTACCTGCACCTTCGTCTGCCCCACCTGCCAGTGCTACGACATCAAGGACTTCAACACCGGGGACGGCGTGCGCCGCTTCCGCTGCTGGGATTCGTGCATGTATTCCGACTTTACCCGCATGGCGCACGGCAATCCCCGCCTGACGCAGCGCGAGCGTTTCCGCCAGCGCTTCATGCACAAGCTGGTCTATTTCCCCGCCAACAACCATGGCGAGTATGGCTGCGTGGGCTGCGGGCGCTGCCTGAGCAAGTGCCCCGTTTCCATGAACATTGTAAAGGTGGCCAAGGCGCTGGAAGGAGAGGTAAAATGAATTCCGAAACTTTGATCCCGAAAATCGGCGTAGTCACCGACATCCGCATCGACACGCCCGACGTGCGCACCTTCCGCGTGGTGGGGCTGGACGGTAAAAAGGCTTTTGAGCACATGCCCGGCCAGTGCGCCATGCTCTCCATGCCCGGCGTGGGCGAAGCCATGTTTTCCATCACCTCCTCCCCCACTAACACCGAGTATATGGAGTTCAGCATTAAGAAATGCGGCTGCCTCACCGATTGGCTGCACGCCATGGAGGTAGGGCAGCAGATCACCATCCGCGGGCCTTACGGCAATTACTTCCCGGTGGAGACCGACCTGAAAGGGCAAGACCTTGTTTTCATCGCCGGCGGCATCGGCCTGGCGCCTCTGCGCTCGGTCATTAACTATGTACGCGCCAAACGTGGAAACTATGGCAAGCTCCAAGTCATTTACGGCTCCCGCTCCAAGGAGGATCTGGTGGATTATCAAGAGATCCTGGACGAATGGATGGCCGATGAAGGCGTAGAAGTCAACCTGACCATCGACCGCGAGGAAGAGGGCTGGGATGGCCACGTAGGCTTTGTACCCAACTACGTCAAGGAATTGGAACCCGACCTGAAAAGCAAGGTGCTGGTGTGCGGCCCGCCCATCATGATCAAGTTTACCCTGGCCGGCCTGAAGGAGCTGGGCTTTACCGAAACGCAGGTTTACACGACCATGGAACTGCGCATGAAGTGCGGCGTGGGCAAATGCGGCCGCTGCAACATCGGCAACAAATACGTCTGCAAGGATGGGCCGGTGTTCCGGTTTGATCAGCTGGACGAGCTGCCCGATGAATATTGACAAGGAGAGCACGCAAATGGAGAATATGGTTCATGTTTTTCTGATGGGAAAGCAATATATGGTTCCCGACAACCTGACCATCATGGGCGCTATGGAATACGCCGGGTATCAGCTGGTGCGGGGCTGCGGCTGCCGCAACGGCTTTTGCGGTGCCTGTGCCACCATCTACCGCATCAAGGGCGACCGGGAGCTGAAGGCCTGCCTGGCCTGCCAGACAAAGGTGGAAGACAATATGTATGTGGCCACGCTGCCCTTCTTCCCGCTGGTCAAGCAGGTTTATGACATCAACGAAATCAAGCCCGCCCAGCAGGTCATGATGCAGCTGTATCCCGAGATCTACGCCTGCATCGGCTGCAACGCCTGCACCAAGAGCTGCACGCAGGGCTTAAACGTCATGCAGTACATCGCCTACGCCCAGCGCGGTGACTTTGAAAAGTGCGCGGAGGAATCCTTTGACTGCGTGATGTGCGGCGTGTGCTCCTCCCGCTGCCCCGCCGGCATTTCCCACCCCCAGGTGGCCATGCTGGCCCGCCGCCTCAACGGCAAGTACCTCGCGCCCAAATCCGCCCATTTGGAAGAGCGCGTGCAGGAAATCCGCAATGGAGACTTCAATGAGCTGCTGGAAAAGCTGATGGGCAAGCCCGTTCAGGAGATGCAGGAGCTTTACAACCACCGGGACATCGAAAAATAAGGAGGCGCTGCCGATGTATACCAAAGAAATGTTGGAATCCATGGAAAAAGTGGCGGCGGCCCGCGAAAAAAACGCCGCGCTGGAGCCTCGCCGGATGACGGCCGAGGAAAAAGATACACTGCTGAAAACTTACCACCCCGACTATAAGCAAAGCGAGTTTACCTTGCTGAGCGTCGGCCCTAACAAAGGGGACAAGGTACCGCTGGAGCTGGCAGCCCTTTTGCAGGGCAACAGCCGCGTCGATCCCGCGCATACCGACCTGTCTCACCCCGATTACGACACGGATGTGCTCATCATCGGCGGCGGCGGCGCGGGCGCTGCGGCGGCCATTGAAGCGGACAACGCCGGTGCCAAGGTTATGATCGTAACCAAGCTGCGCATGGGCGACGCCAACACCATGATGGCCGAGGGCGGCATACAGGCTGCCGACAAGCCCAACGACTCCCCCGCCATTCACTACCTGGACGCCTTTGGCGGCGGGCACTTCGCCGCCAAGCCCGAGCTGCTGCGCACGTTGGTCACCGAAGCTCCCGAAGCCATACAGTGGCTCAACGAGCTGGGTGTGGAGTTTGACAAGGCACCCGACGGCACCATGGTCACCACCCACGGCGGCGGCACCTCCCGCAAGCGTATGCACGCGGCAAAGGATTACTCCGGTGCCGAGATCATGCGCACGCTGCGTGATGAGGTGCTCAATCGGCAGATCCCCATCGTCGACTTTACCGCCGCCATTGAGTTGATTTTAGACGACAAGGGCAACGCTGCGGGTGCCGTGCTGCTGAACATGGAGACCCATGAAATTCTCATTGCCCGGGCAAAAACCGTCATCATCGCCACCGGCGGCGCGGGACGCCTGCATTACCAGGGCTTCCCCACCTCCAACCATTACGGCGCCACCGCCGATGGGTTGGTGTTGGCCTATCGTGCCGGTGCCAAGCTGCTTTATCCCGACACGCTGCAATATCACCCCACCGGCACAGCCTATCCTGAGCAGATCTTCGGCGCATTGGTCACCGAAAAAGTTCGCTCGGTGGGTGCCATGCTTATCAACGCCGATGGGGAAGCCTTCATGCACCCGTTGGAAACGCGCGACGTTTCGGCCGCCTCCATCATCCGCGAATGCTCCGACCACGGCAAAGGCGTGACCACGCCGGGCGGCGGCAAAGGCGTGTGGCTGGACACACCCATGATCGAGCTGAAAAACGGCGAGGGCACCATTGAGGCGCGCATTCCTGCCATGCTGCGCATGTTTGCCAAATACGGCATTGACATCCGCAAGGAGCCCATTTTGGTCTACCCCACCCTGCATTACCAGAACGGCGGCATTGACATTCACGCCGACTGCGAAAGCGGCGTGGAGAACCTCTTCGTCGCCGGTGAAGCCGTGGGCGGTATTCACGGGCGCAACCGCCTGATGGGCAACTCGCTGCTGGACATCATTGTGTTCGGCCGCAACGCCGGGCGAAATGCCGCGGTGAAGACGCAAAAGGTCTGCACCGGTGCGCTGTCCCTGTCTCACGTGGAGGCCTTTGCCGCGGAGCTTTCTGCCGCCGGCATCCACACCGATCTGGTATCTCCCAAGCTGCTGCCCGACTATCGCCGCCAACAAAACTGATTTGGTTATATGGGAAACCCGGACGCTGCTCCAGGTTTCCCAATGCTTTGTAAAAAACGCAGACCCGCGTTTTAATTTGAGGAGGAACTTATGCTCGCAGAAATTTTTGAAACCGTCATGATCGTCAGCTTCGGCATCTCCTGGCCCTTGTCCATCGTTCGGTCCTACAAATCCCGCTCCACCAAGGGAAAGAGCCTGCTCTTCATGTGCTTTATCGTCTTTGGCTATCTTTGCGGCGTCGTCTCCAAATGCATCAGCCATACATACAACCTGGCGTTCTGGTTCTACTTCCCCAATATCATTATGGTGTCCACCGATATTGCGTTGTATTTCCGCAACAAGGCCATCGAGCGCAAGGCAGCCGAAAACGCGGCCGCTGAATAATTAATAACGGAGGATGTCCCTATGACGGTTACCATTTGCCTGGGCAGCGCTTGCCATGTAAAAGGCTCTCATGCCGTGCTTGAGACGCTGCAGAGACTCATAAAAGAAAACAAACTGGAAGAAAAGGTTACCCTTGCCGGCTCCTTTTGCACCGGCAACTGCCAAAAGGGTGTGTGTGTGTCGGTTAACGATGCGCTGCACAGCGTATCTCCCGAAAGCGCCGAGTCCTTTTTCAACACCCAGATTCTGGCGGTGCTGTAAGCCATCGGTCATAAAAAGGAAGGCCCGCAGAAATTGCTCTGCGGGTCTTCTTTTTTTTGCAGCCAATTGTCAAGCCTTCTGCGCCTTGCTATAATGCATATGAATTGGCGCTTTGTTCGAAGGCGCTCTTTCCGAGAGCGCGAAAGGATGGCAATCGTGAACCATACGCAAAAATACCTGCGGCAGTTTTGGAACAACGACAGCGTAAAGCAATTGCCGCTTTTTCTCAGCGCGAGGTGCATTTAGGATGATCACGCAGGAATTGTCATTTGGGGAGTGGCACTGCACGCTGTCCCTGCCCGAGGCCGCGCCGCCCTACCCCATCGTATATTTGCCCGGATCGGCAGAAGAAAACGGGCTTTTGCGCTCGAACCTGACGGAAAGGGGCGCTGCGCTGGCATTGCTGCACGATGTAAACTGGGAACGCGATTTGTCGCCCTGGCCCGCGCCCCGCGCCTTCCGCGGCGGAGCCGATTTTTCAGGCGGAGCCGATGCGTTTTTGCTAGAGCTGACCACCGGGTTGTTGCCTCAGGCAGAAGAACTGACAGGCCCCCCGTCCTTTCGGGTGCTGGCGGGGTACTCGCTGGCCGGGTTGTTTGCGCTCTACGCATTATACCGCACAGACGCTTTTGAACGTGCCGCCAGTCTTTCGGGTTCATTATGGTATGACGGACTGATTGAATACTTACAAACGCACAAACCCTGCGGCACACCGCAAAGGGTCTGCTTTTCTTTGGGGGATCGGGAAAGGATCACGCGCAACCCACGGCTTACCGCTGTAGAAACCTGCACCCGGGCAGCCCAAGCCCTGCTGAGCGCCACCGGCGCGCAGACTTGCCTTACCTTTCACCCGGGCAATCACTTTCAGCAGGTACCGCAGCGCATCACGCAGGGGATCCTTTGGACACTGGGCGAATAGCGCATCTTCTTTTTGCGGCGGCAGTTGGCACCGCAAATCACGATGCAAAAGGACATTCTCAGAATATTTTCTTGTTTTGGGCAAAATATACTTGCATTTTTCCCAGCTTTTGATATAATAATATTCGCGCTGGTTCACAGGTTATGTGGGGATATGGCTCAGTTGGTAGAGCGTCGCGTTCGCAATGCGAAGGTCGAGAGGTGCAAATAAAACCACTCGACGGAACTACAGTCCGCAACAGCAACCTGTCACCAATTAAAAAACTTAATATGGGCTTGTAGCTCAGCTGGGAGAGCGCCGCGTTCGCAACGCGGA
>JAQUVY010000121.1 GCA_028693155.1 Eubacteriales bacterium | reverse complement strand
TCACGGCGCGATGGTGCCCCTCCAGCGAAATGCCCAGCTTGGCGCACACCACATCCAGCTTATGTCGGCGCATGGTGGGAAACAGCGCGCGAGACATCATCAGCGTATCCACCACCACCTGCGGAAATTTTTCCCCGCAGCGAGCGCCTCGGGTCTTTAAAAAGCCCATATCGAAGGAAGCGTTGTGCGCCACCGCCGTCGCAGTGCCCAAAAAGGTGGAAAACTGCGCCAGCGCTTCGGCCTCGCCCGGCGCATCCTGCACCATTTTATCGCTGATGCCGGTCAAATGGGTGATGTTGGCGGGGATGGGCATGCCGGGGTTGACAAAGGTCTGAAAGCGGTCGGTGATCTGCCCGGCGCACAGTTTGACCGCGCCGATCTCGGTAATGCCGCAGTTTCCCGCGTCCAAACCGGTGGTCTCCAGATCCAGCACAACGAATTCGCCGTCCAGCGCCTTGTCTTCCCCGCCGGCGCTCACCGCCGCACTCTCGGCGGTCATGTAGGCCTCCACACCCAGCAGCAGCTTAATCTTCTTTTTTCCCGCGGCAGCCGCCGCGTCGGGGAACGCCTGCACCACGCCGTGGTCGGTGATGGCCACGGCCTTATGGCCGAAATTGGCTGCGGTCTCGATGACGTCCTTGATGGACGCGGTGGCGTCCATGGCACTCATTTGGGTGTGCAGATGCAGCTCGACCCGCTTTTCGGGCATGTTGTCCCGGCGGGGCGGGTTCGGCAGCTCGTTAATGTCCCGCAGGGTAATGATGTTCTCCCCGCGGAACTTGTCCATGCCGCAATCCCCGCGCACGCGCACCTTCATGCCGTTGGCAATGACTCCGTCCAGCTCCTTGACCGTCGTATCCGAATCGAACTTTTTCACCGTGATGGAGCTGGTATAGTCGGTGATGTTAAAAGAAAGGATGGACAGCGGCTGATCCTGACGAACGGCGCGCGTCTGCTTATATTCCTTGCCGAACACCACGCCTTCCACCACCACAGTGCCCGATTCCTCGTTCAGGTCGCTGATGGCCGTCGGCTTTGTGCGGATCACCTTTCCCGCGATGGGGGTAGGCTCCTGGGTGGCCGCGATGGTCAGGCTGATTTGAGGACATATGCCGGTTATGCTCTCAATTTCATAAGCTAAACGTTTTGTATACTGAGAGCTCTCTTCCTGCTGCAAAATTACCTGAAGGCCTCCGTCGGCGGTGTACTGCCAGCGGCAGTCCTGGGGATCTCCGCCGGTGTGGCGGAGCACCAGGTTTTTCAGTTCCTCCGCGTCGCAGATGTCCGCAAGCGAGGTGGGATATTGGCGCTGAATCTGCACGCTGTGCAAAAAAGGATATTCTTCCAGCAAGGTCTCCTGCAGCGTTTTCTCGGGCACGGCAATTTCTTTGGGCGCGCACAGGCAGACCTTCCAGCCATACCGCTGGGGGTCAATCTCCACGCCCGCCAGCCTTACCAGCGGCCAGTCGCCCTCAAAAAAGTTTTCCATTACCTGCGTCAATGCCAATTCGGACAATCTTTTCACCTCAATAACAAATCATCATCAGCAGCACCCCCGCTGCGCGCGGCGGGTACATTCCTTTCTATTGTAGCAACGAAATATTTTTAGTAAAGTCTTGACTTACCCATTTCTGCCGCTAGGCAAACAATGGGCGCTGAAAACTCCCGCAAAGGCAAGCGCAAAGCACCGCGGGCGCTTGGGAGCGGGCAACGCCTCGTTGTACTCATTTCTGCCGTTCGGCAAACAATGGGCGCTGAAACTGCCCGCAAAGGCAAGCGCAAAGCGCCGCAGGCGCTTGGGAGCGGGCAACGCCTCGTTGTACTCATTTCTGCCGTTCGGCAAACAATGGGCGCTGAAACCGCCCGCAAAGGCAAGCGCAAAGCGCCGCGGGCGCTTGGGGCGGGCAACGCCTCGTTGTACTCATTTCTGCCGTTCGGCAAACAATGGGCGCTGAAACCGCCCGCAAAGGCAAGCGCAAAGCGCCGCAGGCGCTTGGGGCGGGGCGCTCTGTTTTATGCTCCCTCCGGGCGGTGACGGCACGCCCGAACTCCTATAAAAGCAAGCGCAAACGGCCGCAAACGCTTGAAAACCGAGGATTAACAAAGGTTTTACAGAAAACGATTTGACGAATTTCTGCGATAAGCGTATCCTCAAATTGGTAATAAAAAGGAGGATAGGCTTTGCCTGATTAAGATGATGAAAAGAAACATTTGTCTAACCTTTTGTACAATGTTAGCCTGTGTGCTGGCGCTAAGCTTTTCCGGCTGTGCCGCTCAGCCCGCGCTGAACCCGGAGACGCTTGCCCCAACGGCCAGCCCCGCGGCCACGGCGACGGTTTTGCCTTTGGCATCGCCCGCAGCCACCGCCAGCCCCGCACCCACTGCCACCCCCGCACCCACCACTGCCGCGCAGCCCTATGACGGCGTGATTGCGCAGTATGAGATCGCGCTCAAGAACAATTTCTTTGCCGATTTGGACGTGGACGCCCGCAACAAGGCCATGGGGCAATACATCGCCGAAGAGTTGAAGAACAATCCCAACCCCGTGTCCTATGCACTGTGTGATCTGGACGGCAACGGAACCCAGGAAATGATCATCGGCGCAGCGCCCAAGGGCGAAACGCTGGGCAATTATGATATTTTGGGCTGGGATGGCGCCAAGGCGGTGCGCCTGTTCGATATGGATTTCGGTTACCGCACCAACTTTGATGTCTACACCGGCGGAATCATCGAAGTGACCTGGAGCGAGAGCGCGTTCGAGTCCGGCTATGACTTCTACAAGGTCGACGGCGCAAAAGCCACGCTGGTATGCTCGGTAAAGTCCGTGGTGAATACCGAAAACACCAACGAAATGCTCTATTATAAAGACAACAAAAAAGTGGATCAAAAAGCATATGACTCCACGATAAGCGGCTACGAGAGCAAGGGCAAGCAAACCCTGACCTGGACGGCCATCGCAGACAAGTAATCGTTTTTTCAAAGGAAAAGCCCCCGCCGATTTGAGGGTGCGTCTTAGGGATTTATTATCCCGGAAAAATATCGGCATAATTGGTATGTATGTACCGGCTATGCCGATTTTTCTTGCTCCTGTGTGGCTGCGGTTGCTGGCGGCGTGAACTCGTCTATACAGTTCCAGACGATTTTGATGCGCTGTACTCGTCTGCCATCGATGCGTTCCGCCTTGTAAACGAGTATTTTCTCGATGAACTCGCGTATCATCTCCGCCGTAAGCTCCTGAATGTCCGTGTACTTCTGTACCAAGGCGAGGAAGTGGTCAACATTGAGCGCGCTGTCGTGTTCGGCGGTCATGGTGTCTTTCAGCTCCACCACACGGCTTTCAAGGGTATGCTGCTCGGATTCATAGTTAGCGGTCATCTTTGCAAAACGCTCATCGGATATCTTGCCAGACAAGTTGTCCTCGTATAGCCGCTGAATGATATCGTCCAGTTTGGTGATACGCGCTTGCGACTGCTCCAGTTCTCGCTTGTTGTCACGCAGGCTCTTATCGAGCGCTGTCCTCGTCTTGGAAGCCACCATCTGCACAAATTCACTTTCATGCTCACTGGCAAAGGCGGTTATCTGCCGGATGCCATCAAGGAGCAATTCCTCGACCACAACATTGCGAATTTGGTGTGAACTGCAGCCGCCCTTGACCTTCCGATAGGTAGCGCAAACGAAATACTCCTTATCGTGTTCCCAGCCGCGATGCCGGACTTGGTACAGCTTGGCTCCGCAGTCAGCGCAGAACAGCATCCCGGAGAGGATCGGCATTTCACCCATCGGCGTTACACGCCGCCTGCCATCCCGTATCTTCTGCACTGCCTCGAACACCGGCTGCTCTACGATTGCATCGTGGGTGTTCTCGAAAATCTGCCACTCGGATGGGTCGTTCTTGAGCTGCTTTTTGTTTTTGTAGGACTTGCGGTAGGTTTTGAAGTTTACCGTATGCCCCAGATACTCCTGCCGAGAGAGCATATGGACAATGGTGCTGCCACGCCAAATATAGTCATCATCATGGCCTCTGTTGTCTGGAATAGCTACGCCAATCGCTTTGGCGTGTGCCGTGGGATTCATTATGTGCCTTTTGCTGAATTCCTTGGCTATCTGAGTCGGGCCGTAACCGTCCATGCATAGGTGAAACGCCTGACGCACCACCTCTGCGGCTTCCTCGTCAATGACCCAGTGTGTCTTGTCCTCCGGGTCTTTGATGTAGCCGTAGGGAGGATTCGTACAGAGCGGCTTGCCGTTTTGCCCTTTTGCCTTGAACACAGCGCGTATCTTCTTGCTGGTGTCCTTGGCGTACCATTCGTTGATGATGTTGAGAAAGGGTGTAAAATCGCTGTCCTGCTGGCTGGCGCTATCTACGCCGTTGTTGATGGCGATGAAACGAATGTCGGAACCGGGAAAGAACACCTCCGTGTAGTAGCCGACCTTGAGGTAATCGCGTCCGAGGCGGCTCATGTCCTTCACAATGATGGTACCGATGCCGCCTTCCTCCGCAAGCGCGATGAGGCGCAGCCAGTCAGGACGGTCGAAGTTCGTGCCACTGTACCCGTCATCAACGAAAAACTGCGTGTTGCCGAATCCGTTGTCGTCAGCATACTTCTGGAGTATGGCTTTCTGGTTCTTAATGCTGTTACTGTCACCTTGCAGCTCATCGTCACGGGAAAGGCGGCAGTAGAGGGCTGTGACCTTGCTATCATTCTTCGCAGTAGTAAAAGACTGTCTGTTATTCATTTTTCCTCCTTTCCGACAGTCTTCAAGCGGTACTACATATTCGCGTACTACTGCGAAGAAGTCAAGCGGTATTGTGTTAAGATGCCAGCTTTATTTTCTGGCGTTCCAGTTCGTTTAGAATCATGCGTTTCAGCTTGTCATAAGCGGTTTCTTTAGCGGTATCGCTGACCGCCGACTCTATGATGTAGAGCGTGTCACCGATGACTTTTTCGGTCACGCTTTCAGTCTTTTCTTCCATTCGGATTCCTCCTATCAATTAAAATCGTATATGACGGTGAACGAATCGTTCAGCCTAATACGATGTAGCGAAACGTTACTCCATCTGTTGATACTCCATACAGGGCGTAGGGGGGTAGTAAATCGCTACACCCTTTCATTTCGGACAGCGGTGTGGGGCTTCGTGTGAATAAAAAGCGAATTCAAACGGGTAATATACCCCCGCAGGGTCGGTGGACTGCCAAATTGCAGACAATCCACCGATTTTGGGTGTTATTCGTTGCCGTCAGCGCCAGCCATTTTCAAGACTTTCACGGCTTCATTTCGGACAAGCACACCGTCTATGCGCTCGTGAGCGGCAAAGCCAATCATGCCGGAAACCATGTACTTTTCGGTAAGAATACGCACCGACAGTGGCTTTCTTTCGAGAAGCCAGAAGTAGGATAGGTCTCCGACAGCGACAGCAGCATTACCTGCAGCCATATCGGGCATGAAGTTGGAGATGACGACGGGCTTTCCGAAAATGGTATCATCGGTGCCGCGCCAGAGATAGTTGCCGGTGCTGTCCTTGCCGTTGCGTGTGGTCTCGCCGTAGAGGAAGAACATACACTCGTGCCGGGTGTCGCCGCTGACCGCATAGCCCAAAGCCTTCTGCAGAAATCGTGCCCGCTCCGTATCTCCGCTCATGATCTCGTTGATATAGCGGTCGAAGCGCTCACAGGTTGCTTGGGGGTCGTAGCTGACATGAGCCATTTTGGTGAGTCTGTCCTCCGGGTCGTGGTCGCGGAACTGCATTGTCCGCAGGTCGAGAGTGCCGTTTTCGCAGTTGAGCAGGTAGCGGTCCGCGTCAAATTCCTCCATTGAAACCGGGTACACGCTCTGCGCTTCTTTGAGATAGATGTCCCGAAGCCTGCGCTGCTGCCATTTGCTGTAGTCCTCCAGATTGCGGATGCGGATGGACTCGTCTTTGAAGGTCAGCAGATACAGGAGCAACCCATCAGCCAGTTCCTTGCACAGCTCCATCGCCATCAGACTGCCAATGTCCGGCACCCAGCGTGAGCCGTCGTAGATGTACCATTTCTTGCGCTCTGGCACATACCGGGCGACGTGCTTGTGGACATCTGCGAAGAGCCTGCCGAAGCCGATGTCGCCGTTGCGATACCTGTTATTCCGCGCGGGATTAAGCCGGGTAAGTGCCTGTGTTGTCTCATTAAATTCGTCAGCTGCACTGTCTACGGCGATG
>JAQUVY010000120.1 GCA_028693155.1 Eubacteriales bacterium | reverse complement strand
CCCCACGGTGACACGGCGGTGTACGACACCATGGTGCGTATGGCGCAGGACTTCTCCACGCGGTATCTGCTGGTGGACGGCCACGGAAACTTTGGCTCGGTAGACGGCGACGGCGCTGCCGCCATGCGTTATACCGAAGCCCGTTTGGCTGGCATTTCCATGGAAATGCTGCGCGACATTGAGAAGGAAACGGTAAATTTTTACCCCAACTTTGACGAGTCCCTGATGCAGCCCTCGGTGCTGCCCGCCCGTTTCCCCAACCTGTTGGTCAACGGTTCCTCGGGCATCGCGGTGGGTATGGCCACCAACATTCCCCCCCATAACCTGCGGGAGGTCATCGACGGCGTCATCGCCATGATGGATAACCCGGATATTACCGTGGAAGAGCTGATGCAGTACATCCCCGGGCCGGATTTCCCCACCAGCGGCCTGATTATGGGGCGCAGCGGCATTTTGCACGCATATAAAACGGGGCGCGGCCGCATCATCATGCGCGCCGTCACCAACATTGAGGACATGGGCAGCGGCCGCAGCCGCATTGTGGTCAGCGAGCTGCCCTATCAGGTGAACAAGGCTCGTCTGGTGGAAAAGGTTGCCGAGCTGGTGCACGAAAAGGCCGTGGAGGGCATTTCGGACATTCGCGACGAGTCGGACCGCGATGGCATCCGCGTGGTGCTGGAGCTGAAGCGGGACGTCAACGCCAACGTGATCCTGAATTATCTTTACAAGCACACCCAGCTGCAGGAGACCTTTGGCGCCAACATGCTTGCGCTGGTGGACGGCCGCCCGGTGGTGCTGTCTTTGCCGCGCATTTTGGCGCATTATATCGACCATCAAAAGGATGTGGTCACCCGCCGCACCCGTTACGACCTGGAGAAAGCCCGCGCGCGCGCGCATATTTTGGAAGGCCTCATTCGGGCGCTGGATGTCATCAACGAGATCATCGCCCTGATCCGCGCCTCCAAGGACGGCGCCAGCGCCAAGCTGGGCTTGATGGAGACCTTCGATTTCTCCGAGAAGCAGGCGCAGGCCATTTTGGATATGCGTTTGCAGCGCTTGACCGGTCTGGAGCGCGAGCGCTTGATGGAGGAGTTTAACGCCCTTCAGGTGCGCATTGCCGAGCTGACCGCTATTTTGGAGAATGAACCCCTGCTGCTGGAGCTGATCCGCAAGGAGCTGCGCGAGATCGCCGCCAAATACGGCGATGACCGCCGCACGCAGATCACCGCTGACCCCGCCGAGATCGAGGTAGAGGATCTGATTCAGGAAGAAGAAATGGTGGTCACCTTCACCAACATGGGTTATGTGAAACGCCTGCCCAGCGATACCTACCGCGCGCAGAACCGCGGCGGCGTAGGCATTTCCGCCATGACCACCAAGGATGAAGATTTTGTGGAGCGTATTCTTGTGACCTCCACCCATGACTGGCTCATGTTCTTCACCAACCGCGGCAGAGTGCATCGCTTGAAGTGCTATCAGCTGCCGCAGGCTGGCCGCACCGCCCGCGGCACTGCGCTGGTCAACCTGCTCCAGCTGGAAGCCGGGGAGCAGATCACCACGGTCATTCCCATGCCGGCCGGCATGGAGGCCGAGGGGCAGTATTTGTTCATGGCCACCCGCAGCGGCGTCGTTAAGCGCACACCGCTGTGCGAGTATTCCAACCTGCGCAATGTGGGGCTGCGTACCATTGACCTGAACGAGGGCGATGAGCTTATTGCGGCGCACATCACCGACGATTGCAGCGAGATCATTTTGGGCACACATGCCGGCATGAGCATTCGCTTCAAAGAGAATGACGTTCGTTCCATGCACCGCGCCGCCTCGGGCGTGCGGGGAATTGCCCTTTCCGAAGGGGATTATGTGGTGGGTATGGTCGTGGTGGATTCGCAGTCGCACATCCTGTCGGTGACCGAGCATGGCTACGCCAAGCGCTCCGATTTTGAGGAGTATCGCCTGCAGAGCCGCGGCGGCAAGGGCATTCGCATTATGAAGCTCACCGAAAAGACCGGCGCTCTTGTGACGCTCAAGCCGGCCTATGACAACAACGATATTATGCTCATTACCTCCGACGGCACCATCATTCGGCAAGGCGCCGAGGGCATTCCGGTGCTTTCCCGTTCCACCCAGGGCGTGCGCGCCATGCGCCTGCGCGAAGGAGATACGGTGGTTTCGGTGGCCGTGGTAGACCGCGAGGAGGAAAGCGCGCTGGAGGAGGCCGCGTCCCGCGAGATGGACATGGATCTGCCGCAGGACGACGCACCGCAAACGGACGACGAAATTTAACTTTACCAGAAAAACACGGCAAAGCCGCCTCGGTTTCGAGGCGGCTTTTTGTTTTGGCGCAGGGCAGGCGACAGGAAAACGAATGGTACGATTTTCCACAGGGAAGTATTCCTTGGGGAATTCACCTCCAAAGAGTAGTCACCCCTTGGAATCCTTTCTTCGGGGAAAAGCTGTGGGGACGCCCAAAGCACCGTTCCCGAGGGCAGGCAGCCTGCGGCGAACCTGTTTTTCAGCGTCAGCTGTTATTCTTGGCTGCCCTCGCATTTCGGCCTTCGGCCGAAGTGCTTCCGGGGTCTGGGGTGTCCCCAGGCGCCAGGGGGTAATAGGGGGATGCAAGGGGGACCTCAGGGGGCGCATCAAACCAGTGCCGCGTCAGCGGCGCTGGCGGCTGAAATGCGTGGAAGCCCAGCGCAGTGTTGCCGCGCAGCGGCAATCACGGGAGCGGTGATAAAACAACGCCCCCTGGGCCCCCTGCCCCCGCCGGAGGCGAGTTCTCCCAAAAGCAGTTGGTAAGGGGACTCCACAAGGGATTGCATCCCTTAACCAGTGCCGCCCCAGCGGCACTGGCCGCTGAAACATGCTAAAACCCAGCGCAGTGTTGCCGCGCAGCGGCAATCACGGGAGCGGCGTAGAAAGAAGGCAAGTGAGAACCCCCACAAGGAATTTTATCCCTTGACCCTTTCTTCGGGGAAAAGCTGTGGGGACGCCCAAAGCACGGTTTCCGAGGACGAATATCCGCGGCGAGGTTGTTACTTTCTCACAAGCCCAATGGCCAAGAATGGTTATGGAACTTATTATGTACCCTTGAAGGGGTTCAAGGGGCGACCGCCCCTTGGAAAACCCGCCTCCCGTCTGGGGGTATCCCCCCAGACGCCCAAAGCACGGTTTCCGAGGACGAATATCCGCGGCGAGCTTGTTACTTTCTCACAAGCCCAATGGCCAAGAATGGTTATGGAACTTATTATGTACCCTTGAAGGGGTTCAAGGGGCGACCGCCCCTTAACCAGTGCCGCCCCAGCGGCACTGGCAGCTAAAACACGTGGAAGCCCAGCGCAGTGTTGCCGCGCAGCGGCAATCACGGGAGCGGCGTAGAAAGAAGGCAAGTAAGAACCCCCACAAGGGATTTTATCCCTTGACCCTTTCTCCGAAGAAAAGCTGTGGGGACGCCCAAAGCACGGTTTCCGGGGACGAATATCCGCGGCGAGTTTGTCGCTTTCTCACAAGCCCAACGGCTAAAAACTGGCGTGGAACTTATTATGTACCCTTGAAGGGGTTCAAGGGGCGACCGCCCCTTGGGAAACTCACCACCGGCGGGGGAGCCCCGGCAAGGGACTTCTTGCCAACAAAAAAAGCGGCCGCGCGGGCGGCCGCTTTTTCGCTTTGAAGAGAGGATCAGAAATTCAGCTTGTCCTTGTTCATCTTCATGAAGTGCTCCATCATGGCGCGATATTCGGCGGGGAAAGGTTGACGGAAGTCTGCCGCATGCATGACCGTGTGGGCGGGCATGGGGCGCTGCTCCTCGGCAAAAATCAAGCCGTCATAGGGTGCCAGCGTAATGTCCTGCTCCCATTTCGCGCCGCGCAGCAGCTCATGCGCCGGGGCAAAGCCCACTTGATGGATCCATCCGGCATCCAGCTTGCGCGTTTCGTTGGTTACGTTCAGCACGCACAGCAGGCTGCCCGTGGGGTACTCCAGCTCAAAACGATAGACACCATCTTCAACCGCCGCTTTGCGCAGCGCGCCGAAGCGGGCGGCGGGCAAGTGCTTGGCCGCGATGAGCTTTTTGTAATAGGCCGTCATGGGATGATTGCCCGTGCGCTCCCAAGGCATGCAGCGGCGGCAATCGGGGTCTTCTCCGCCTTCCAGACCCACTTCATCGCCGTAATAAATAAAGGGCGCGCCGGGTACCATGAATTGCAGGAACGCCGCCGCTTTCATTTTGTCGGCGTCGCCGTCGCAAATGGTGAGCAGGCGGGAGGTGTCGTGGCTGTCCAGCATGACCCAGCTGGCCTGCTGCACACCGTAGGTATACAGCATATGAACGCGCTGAATGTCGTAATCCAGCTTTTCGGGGGTCTTTTCCGAGCCGCTCTCGAAATAATCGCGCAGCGCGAAGGTCATGGGATAATGCATCACGCCGTCGAACATATCGCCTTGCAGCCAAGCGAAGGAATCAATCCAGCTTTCGCCGATGACCAACGCATCGCTGCGGGCGGCTTTTACGGCTTTGCGGAACAGGCGCAGGAAATCAAAGTCGATCTCGTTGGCCACGTCCAGGCGCCAGCCGTCGATGTGCCCCTCCTCAATCCAGTAGCGCCCGACGTTGCAGAAATAGTCCCGCGCCTCGGGATTGGTCATGTTCAGCTTGGGCATCATGGCGCCGTGGCTGAAGCTGTCAAAGTTTTTGTTGATCATGTCCAGCGGCAGGGACTGATAGAGGAACCAGTCCTTATAGGCGCTGTCCTCGCCTTTTTTCAGCAGATCGGCAAAGGGCACAAACTTGGTGGAGCAGTGGTTAAATACGCCGTCCAGCACAAGCTTAAGGCCGCGGGCATGTAGGGCATCCGCCAGCTCGCGCAGGTCTTCCAGCGTGCCAACCATGGGATCGATCTTCATATAATCAATGGTGTCATAGCGGTGGTTGCTGCCCGATTCAAACACAGGGGTCAGATAAACCACGTCGATGCCCAGGTCTTTCAGGTAATCCACCTTGGCGGTGATGCCCTTGAGGTTGCCGCCGCAAAATAAATTCCATACCTGCTCACCGTTGGGTCCCATGGGATTGGTGCCCCAGGGAGCAAGCCCATCCTCAGGCTCGCCTACCCGGTTGAACCGATCCACGAAGATTTGGTAAATGACCGCGCCCCGGCTCCATTCGGGAATCAGGTGCTCGTCATGCGCCAAAATGCTGGGGTAGGAAAAGGCATGGCGAATGTTCAGCAGCTCTTCGCTGGGGCCGCTCTCGTAAAGGTAATACAGCTCTTCGCCCTGTTCCAGCTTAAAAATGTAGTGCAGCCGGGGATCCTCAGGCAAAAAGGAGGTTTCGTACCAGTCCTTGATGCCGTCGGTGGCCACGCGCTCCATGATGCGTTCCTGAAACGGCCCCCGGGGCCCCATGACGTATTTCTGATCGTACAGTAGGGTGACCCGATCCATATCATCGTGTTTGGTAACAATACGGATGGTCAGTTTGGAATCCTGAAAATAGCGGAATTCCAGTCCGGCGCGGTGATACACCGCGGCAAGATCCATTGGCATGATACATTCCTCCCTTGGTTGCTTTGTTAATATCATAAATCGAAAAGAAAAGTTTTGCAACGTTTTTAAATGAGCTGCTCCAGCGTGTTGCGGCACCACATGATGTAGGCATCTTCGCCGTTTTCGTAATATCCTTTGCGGCGGCCTTCGGTGACGAACCCCAGGCTGGTGTAAAGCGCCAGCGCGGGTTCGTTGTTCACGCGCACCTCCAGCGTCATCTGAGAAATGGAAGCCTCGCGAAAGGCCAGCCGCATCAAGCCTTTGAGCACGCGCCGGCCGTAGCCCAGCCCCTGAAAGGTGGGCGCAACGGCGATGTTGTTGATATGCGCCTCGTCGATGATCAGCCACATGCCGCCATAAGCCACCACGTCTCCGGCTCGGCACAACACCACATAACGGGCGCAGGCGTTGGAAAACTCGCTGATAAAGGCATCCTCTGGCCAGGGAACCGCAAAGCACAAGCGCTCTATGGCCGCAACGGCGGGAATATCCTCGGGGGTCATGGGGCGCAGCAGCAGATCGTCAGGCACGGGCGGCCTCCTCGCGGCGCAGCTTTTCTTGCCGGGTCTGCTCCGCCTGGCTGTCCCGCAAATAAAGCGGTTCGATGTCCCCTGCGGGCATCGCCGTGTCCAGGCGGCTCAGCGCCAAATACCCGGCCGCTGCCGCCCGCTGATGGCGCACATGG
>JAQUVY010000119.1 GCA_028693155.1 Eubacteriales bacterium | reverse complement strand
GCCCATTTCGGACACAACCATCCTGTCCTCCACCGGCGCGGGCTGCAACCATTTGGATCATGTCTCCACCCAATTGCCCTATGTTTTGACGGTGGGCGTGTGCTGCCTGGTGGGCTATCTGGTAGCAGGGTTCACCAACAATCTGGTGCTGACACTGGTGGTTTCCTTTGGTATGCTGGGCGGCGCGCTGGTGCTGCTGAGTGCGCTCACCCAAAAGCGCCTTGCCAAAGGCAAGGCGCGGGGGTAGCTAAGAGTTTCTGCTGACGCTGATGCCGACAGGAACACCGAAGGTGTTCCGAGAGGCGGGGCAAGGCGCGGGGGTAGCTAAGAGTTTCTGCTGACGCTGATGCCGACAGCGAGTGTTCCGGCAGCGCCGGGACACGGGGTGCACGACTCATGACGAGGGTATCCGTAAGGATGCACAGGTCATGAGTCGTGCTTTTTTAGCACTTGTTTTGCTTTTGCAGAAAGTGCGGTGTTCCGAGAGGCGGGGCAAGGCGCGGGGGTAGGCAGGGCGTCGATCCTATTCGTTTCTTCCCCCGCTCCCGTGATTGCCGCTATGCGGCAATCACTGCGCTTGGTTTTAGCGTGTTTCAGTCGCCAGTGCCGCTGAAGCGGCACTGGGTAGCCCTGCACCCTTCAAGGGTACATAAGGAGCTTAGAGGTTGTTCTTGGCCAGCGGGCTTGTGAGAAAGCGACAGGAACACCGCAGGCTGCCTGCCCTCGGGAACGATACTTTGGCCGTCGGCGCAGCCTTTCCACGATGAAAGGGTCAAGAGATAACATCCCTTGGAGCTTCCGTCAACTGCCCCAAGGAGAACTCGCCTCCGGCGGGGGCAAGTACCCCAAGGGGCGGTCGCCCCTTGAACCCCTTCATGGGTACATAAAAAGTTTAGCGGGTGTTTTTTGCCGCTGGGCTTGTGAGGAAGTGATAAGTTCGCCGCAAGCTGCCTGCCCTCGGGAACGATACTTTGGCCGTCGGCGCAGCCTTTCCACGATGAAAGGGTCAAGGGATACCATCCCTTGGAGCTTCCGTCAACTGCCCCAAGGAGAACTCGCCTCCGGCGGGGGCAAGTACCCCAAGGGGCGGTCGCCCCTTGAACCTCTTCATGGGTACATAAAAAGTTTAGCGGGTGTTTTTTGCCGCTGGGCTTGTGAGGAAGTGATAAGTTCGCCGCAAGCTGCCTGCCCTCGGGAATGGTGCTTTGGCCGTCTGCGCTGCTTCTCCCCGATGAAAGGGTCAAGGGATACCATCCCTTGTGGGGGTCTTAACCGCCTTCTTTCTACACCGCTCTCATATTGCCGCTGCGCGGTAATATTGCGCTTGGTTTGAGCGTGCTTCAACTGCCCGTGCCGCAATAGCGGCACGGGTTTATTGTTTCCCGAAGCGCGGCGTTTTGTTATAATGAAACCAGAAAAAGGGGGCGAGCAGCAGATGAAAGAATTTCTCTTTGAGGCGGGACGGTATTTTCCGGCATGCCATGCATCCACCATATTGCCGCTGCAAAACGGAGATGTACTGGCGGCGTATTTTGCCGGAACGGCAGAAAAAGCATCGGATGTGGGCATCTGGCTGTCCCGCCGCGTCAACGGCGTCTGGCAGGCGCCGCAATGCGCGGCAAAGGATGCACCGACAGCGCATTGGAACCCGGTGCTGTTTGAAACCGATGAGGGCATCCGCCTGTGCTACAAGGTGGGGGAAGAGATCAGCGCGTGGCGCACGCACTCCCGGCTGTCGCAAGACGGCGGACACACCTGGAGCGCGCCGCAGGAAAACGGCGATTTCGGCCCGGTGCGCACCAAACCGCTGCGCTTAAGCAACGGGGATTGGCTGGCGGGGAACAGCCGGGAGACACAGCACAGCTGGCAGCCCTTTGTGGACATTTCTCGCGATGACGGGAAAAGCTTTGAGGCGCTGGCCGCGCTTCCGCTCAACCGGGATCATCACGAAAAAAGCAACCATTTCTCCGGGCTGGGGGCCATACAACCCGCCCTTTGGCAAAGTGATTCGGGGCTGCATGCCTTTTTGCGCAGCACCGAAGGACGGATTTTTCGCAGCGACTCGGCCGACGGCGGGAAAAGCTGGAGCGAGGCGGAGGTGACGCCTGTGCCCAACAACAACAGCGGCATCGACGTGGTTTGCTGGCGGGATAAGGTGTTTCTGGTGTGCAACCCGGTGGGTGCCAACTGGGGCGCGCGCTATCCGCTGCGCGTGTTGGTGTCCGGGGATGACGGCAGAACCTTTCAACCCTTTGCGGAGCTGGAGGGGCTGCCCGATCCATCGCTGGGAAAGCAGGCGGAGTTCAGCTATCCCGCAGCGGTGCTTCAAGGCAATACCCTGTTCATCAGCTATACACACTGCCGCAGGCAAATCGTTGTGCAGGAGATCACGATGGCGTAGCAGGCGCCTGCCGTTCGTGCAGCAGCTCCAGCCCTTCTTTGCCGGTCATATGCGCAACGGTCAGCTTCAGGATGCATACGCGGTGCACAGAGCGATCGATCTCCTGCTGTTTTCCCGCGCATCCCGGCGAATATTTATCGGCCAGCGCTTCCAGCGCCTGACGGATCTCATCCGCCTCCTGCACCACGCAGATTTGGCCGAACACGATCACGCTGCGATAGCGTGTGGTAAATTTTTCGGGCACGATCTCGTCCCGTTCGATTACGCAAAAGGAGGCCTTCTCCCACCGGCGGACGGCATCCACCTTATGCCCGGCATCGGCACTGTGAAAATAGAGCGCGTTCTCGCTGTAAACATAGCTCATGGGCACGGCATAGGGATACCCCTCATCGCCCAGCAGACAAAGCACGCCGGAAGTGCTTTGCTGTAAAATGCGGCAGCTTTCCTGCTCGGAAAGCTGCTGCTTTTTTCTGCGCATTTCGCGAAACGGCATAGTATATCCGCCTTTCTGTGGGCACCGCAATCTGCGCGGTGCCGCTCTTTATTTGTCGTCCGGGTGCGGGGAAGGATGGGCTTCAGCGGGTTTGGCGGCCTCAGGCGGCCGTTTGCATTTTACGTTCGCCCAGTAAAGTGCCCAGCCCACAACGCCCAGGAGTACCGCGCCATACACGGCGGCGTACACCGCCGTGTGCCACAGCGCCATGAGTGCCGTCATTACCGCAATCACCGCGCACACCATGCCCATGGTGCGGCACAGCTTTTTTTCATCATATTTTGCCCGCTCTTCCCGAGAAGAGGTGTTATAACCCGCGATCAAAAAAGCCCCTTTGCCCATAAAAAATACAACCGCCAGCCCGGCAAAGGACGCCGTCATCAAAAAGATCACCCACATGAAACCCGCCTCACTTCAGCAAAGCGCCGGCGAGTTCTCCGGCAACATACCCCAGCGCGATCTGCCCGCCCAGCGACTCGTAGGCCTGGGCTGCCGCGCCGCTGAGCGACGCCGCGCCGCCGGCCAGCAGCAGGTTGGCAAAGGGTTGGCTGAAGAGGGCATCTTTTTCCAGCGTGCAGGCCTGCCAGCCCACCGTACAATTTCCCAGCGAACCGCCTGCCGCGGTGTCCCGCTGAATGGCGCGGCCAATCATGTGGCAGGGGTTCAGACGAACCAGACAGGTGGCGTCGTCTATGACATAGGCGCCCTGCCAGCCCGGCAAAGCCCGGCGCAAAAAGCGCAGCGCCACCTCGGTCTGTTCGCGGCACTGCTGCCGCACGCTCAGACTTTGGGGCGAAACCGTGCCGTCGCAGCGCACGGCGCTGGCCGTCAGCGCCGCCGTGCCCCCCCAGGGGAGGGGCGTCGCCTGCGGAAGGATAGGAAAAAGCGGCGTCTGCCCGCCTAAAATTTCCCGGCCAAAGGATTCGCTCAGTGCTTCCACCGCCTGCCGGTCGTACAGATCGGCCAGGCGTGTATCCAGCCCGCCGATGCGCGCGGGCAGGGCATACCACGCGTTGTGAGGCCGCAGGGGCGAGGCGCCCGCGGCAATGGCCAGCGCTGCGTCGTCCGAGGCGTCGATCATCACCCGGGCCGTGCATTTCTCCAGCCCCTCTTCGGTGCACAGCTTGACGTTGCGCAGCTGGTTGTCCCGGGTCTTAACGCCCAAAAGGCGGGCGTTGCTCCGCAGGTATAGGCCTGCGCGGGCGGCCTCAGCCGCCATGAGCGCTTCCGCCTGCCGGGGATCGTAAAAGGTGTGATCCCAGGCGGTGGTAAAGAGGCGTGCCATGGTGCGGTAAAGCGGGGTTTGACAGGCTCCGTCGCCCTGCACACGCAGCCCGCCGGTGGCCGCCCCGCCCAGACAGGGCGTTTCGCACAGCCACATGACGCGCCGCCCGGGGGCGGCTGCGGCCAGCCCACAGGCCAGCCCCGAGGGGCCCGCTCCGTAAACGATCACATCCAATTCTCGCTCCAGTAGTTCCATTCCTGCCCATCCTCTGTGTATGAATACGGATATTATAGCAAAAAAGCACGCCGGAAACCACTGCCGCCCCGCCTTTCCATTTGTGAAGAAACGCGTTATAATGTGCGCATGGGTTTTCTGACGAAAACCAAAGCGCGGGCGCGCTTTCCGCCCCCTGGGGTCGGCATACGCCATTGGCGGCTGCGCAAAACCGCCTTTGCAAGCAAGCGTTTTTGCTTATGGCAAAATGTGCGCATGGGTTTTCTGACGAAAACCAAAGCACGGGCGCGCTTTCCGCCCCTCTGGGTCGGCATACGCCATTGGCGGCTGCGCAAAACCGCTTTTGCAAGCAAGCGTTTTTGCTTATGGCAGAATGTGCGCATGGGTTTCCCGACGAAAACCAAAGCGCGGGCATGTTTTTTTGCCCGGCGAGCGACGCGTGTCGACCCTTGGCCGGTGGCTGCCCCCTATTTGCGGGGATAGCTTATTTTTGCATAGAGCGCGGCCGCGCCGCAGGTGTGCGGCGGGCGCGTGTGGATATTTCAGGAGGATGTATATGAAACTCGGTATTGTAGGTCTGCCCAACGTGGGGAAAAGCACTTTGTTCAACGCCATTACCCGCGCGGGCGCGCAGGCGGCCAATTACCCCTTTTGCACCATAGAGCCCAACGTGGGCGTGGTGGATGTACCCGATTCCCGGCTGGATGCGCTGGCTGAGATTTACCATCCCAAGCAGATCACACCGGCCGTGGTGGAATTTGTGGATATTGCCGGGCTGGTGCGCGGCGCCAGCAAGGGCGAGGGGCTGGGCAACCAGTTTCTTTCCCATATTCGCGAGGTAGACGCCATCGTGGAGGTGGTGCGCTGCTTTGAGGACGACAATATCACCCATGTGGACGGCAGCGTAAACCCGGCAAGGGATGCCGAGACCATCGGTCTGGAGCTGATCTTTGCCGATATGCAGACGGTGGAAAAGCGCATGGGGCGCACGGGAAAAGCGGCGCATTCGGGCGATAAAAAGGTGCTGGATGAAGCCGAAATGCTGAAAACCATTTATGCCCAGCTGGAAAAGGGCGTTCCCGCCCGCAGCCAGGAGGCCGATGAAGAGATGCAGGCGCTGATGCAGGACATGTGCCTGCTGACGCTCAAGCCCGTCATTTACGCCGCAAATGTGAGCGAGGAGGATGTCGCCCGGCATGAGGATGAGATCCCCTTCGTCAAAAAGGTGAAGGAGATCGCCGCGGCCGAGCATGCCGAGGTGGTGATGGTGTCCGCCCGCATTGAAGAAGAGATCGCCGATATGGATCCCGAAGAGGGCAAGATGTTTTTGCAGGAGATGGGGTTGGAGCAGTCGGGCTTGGATCGGCTGGTTGCCAAGTGCTACGATTTACTGGGGCTGATCAGCTACCTGACCGCCGGTGAAAAGGAAGTGCGCGCTTGGACGATCACCCGCGGCACCCGCGCGCCGCAGGCCGCCGGAAAGATCCACACGGACTTTGAAAAAGGCTTTATCCGCTGCGAAACCGTTTCCTTTGATCAGCTGATCGCCTGCGGATCCTTTAACGCGGCCAAGGAAAAGGGGTTTGTCCGCAGCGAGGGCAAGGAATATGTAATGCAGGACGGGGACGTGGTGTTGTTCCGGTTTAACGTATAAAGCGTTTCGCCGCAGGCGAAACGCGAGGGAAGTTAAGGGTTCCTGCTGACGCTGATGCCGACAGGAACACCGCAGGTGTTCCGAAAGGCGGCGGCGAAACGCGAGGGAAGTTAAGGGTTCCTGCTGACGCTGATGCCGACAGGAACACCGCAGGTGTTCCGAAAGGCGGCGGCGAAACGCGAGGGAAGTTAAGGGTTCCTGCTGACGCTGATGCCGACA